>WHSL01000249.1 GCA_009380095.1 Streptosporangiales bacterium
AGGACCGCGGCCAGAACATGCTGGAGTACGTGGGCCTGGTCATCATCGTCGCGGGCGTCATCGTCGGTCTGTCCGGCGTGCTCGGCGGCATCAAGGACCCGTTCGAGAAGTCGGTCAAGAAGGTCACCGAGCTCGGTGGCGAGAAGAAGGACGAGGGGAAGTAGGCCGCCACCCCTCCGGCGGCAGTCGGCCGGCCACCGTCCCCGGCCACCGACACAAGCCCCTCGCCTCGGCCGGCACGGCCAAGGCGAGGGGCTTTCGCCTGTCTTTCATCGCTGAACGGCGCTCAGCGGAGCCGGAAGACCTTGCCGGTGTTTCCGGCCGGAGCGGTGCTGGTGGTGGTGAGCACGTACATCTCGCCGCGCCGGTCCTGGCCGAAGCCGAGGACATAGCCGTCGAGACGTCCGCTCTCGTTCGAGGCGACGCGGATCTCCTCCACCTTCCACGGACCCTCGCGTCGCGGCGTGGCCAGCAGCAGCGTCCCGTCGGGCGTTTCGAAGGTACGGCTCCAGTCGCCGAAGATGTACTTGCCGTTGAAGCCGCGCAGGTCGCGGCCGCGGTAGACGTGGCCGCCGACGACCACGAGACCCAGGCCGCCCGGCTGCGCGATGTTCGCGTACTCGATGACGGGGTCGATCAGCGGATCGCCCTCGGGGTCGGTGTCAGGGCATTGCGCCGGGTCCACCGTGGGGTTCTCGGCGTCGAAGCAGTGCGTGCCCTCCTTGACGTTCCAGCCGAAGTTGCCGCCGCGGGAGGCGATGCTGACCTCTTCCCAGCGGCCCTGGCCGGCGTCGCCGACGAACAGGTCGTTGCGGCCGCGCATGTCGAACGACATGCGGTACGGGTTACGGAACCCGTACGCCCAGATCTCGTCCAGGCCCTCCTTGCCGACCATCGGGTTGCCGCGCGGAATGCCGTACGGGCTGCCGCGGTCGACGTCGATCCGCAGCACGTTGCCCATCAGGTTCTCGGTGACGTCCTGGCCGTTGCCGCCCGCGTTGTCGGCGTACCAGTCCTCGACGTGCCCGAGGCCGATGTCGTGGGCACCGCCGCCGTCGCCGATCGCGATGTACAGGTAGCCGTCCCGCGGGCCGAACAGGATGGTGCCGGCGTTGTGGTTGAACTGTGGCTTGTCCACCTCGAGCAGGATCCGCTCCGAGGCGGGGTCGGCGCGGTCGGGGTCGGACGCCGATACGCGGAACTCCGAGATCGTGGAGGTGGTGTTGAAGCCTTCGGGCGCGCCGGCCCGCAGCGGTGCGCTGTAGTAGACGAAGAAACGGCCGTTCTTCGCGTACTGCGGGTGGAACGCCAGGCCGAGCAGGCCCCGTTCGTCGAAGTCCGGCCTGAGCGGGACGAGTTTGTCCCGTACGTCCAGGAACGGCTCGGCTGCCAGCGTGCCGTCCGGACGCAGGATGCGGATCATGCCCGCCTGGTCGACGATGAACAACCGGCCCGACCGGTCGGCCGCGGGCACCAGTGTGACCGGGGCGGTGAGGCCCTCGGCCACCAACTCGAGTTCGACCTCGGGTCCCTGGGCCCTCCTGGTGTCCGCGCCGGCGCCGGCGCCGGGAACGGCGACCAGACCGGCCACGAGTATGAAAAGCGCCCCCAGTCTCCATGATTTCGTGAACACGGGCTCTCCTAACGTCGAAGCCACGGCCTGATCGCCCAACAGATGTACGGGACAGACCACCCGTGAGGTTCAACCCGGCGAGCCCGCGCCCTCAGGGACGAGCGTCGAGGACGCCGACCCCGACGAGGGAGCCGGCGTCGAGCTCGATGAGGTTCCGCCGTTCGATGCGGGCGAGCATGCCGTCGCGGATCCTCCGCGCGGTGTCGTCGTCGCGTCCGTCCAGCAGGTGGCGCCAGCCCGTTCCGCGTACGAGGGCCCAGGCCAGGTCCGGCGTCAGCGGCCGGACGAAGGGCACCTCGGACACCCGTACGTCGCGCAGGCCCAGCCCGGTCAGCCAGTCCCCCAGCTTGACCGCCGAGTCGATGCGCTCGCTCGCGTCCGCCGAGGCGGACCGCTCGATCGGCCGCCCGCGCTCCTCGGCGACGGCCTCGAACAGGCAACGCGCGAAGTCCACCAGCGCGCCACGCCGCCACGTCTGGACCGCGAACCGCCCGCCGTGGCCGAGCAGCGATATCAAATGCCGGCAACCGGCGTCCATGTCCGGCAGGAAGAACACCCCGTAGGCGGACTGCACCAGGTCGTACGGCCCGTCCCCGCCCCGCCAGGCGGTCACGTCGGCGCGGCTGAACCGCAGCTGCGGGAGGTCGCGGGCGGCGTGGCGCCGTGTGCTCCACCATCCCGCGGCCCAGCGGATCCCAGAGCAGCGGCGCCAGCGCCGCGAAGTCCGCCCCCGCGGCATCGAACGTCCTGGCCGGTTCCATGGCCATTCACCCACCCTCCAGCGTCAAGCGGCGCTCGATCCGGCGCGAAGCCGCGGATCGAGCAGACCGGCGTCAAGGTCTCCGGCGGCGAGCCACGTCGTGACGGCTTCGAGGTCGTCGTGGCCGAGGATCGCCCGAGGGTGATCGCCGGGCCGCGTGGCCGTCGTACTGCTTCGGGATCGCGCGGACCTCCGGCTCCGCGGCGCGGCCCTGGGCGTCGCGGGCGATCCGCTGCCGGTCGATCGCGACGAACAGCGCCTGCCGGACCTTCGGGTCGTCGAACGGTTCCCGCTTCAGGTTGAACTCGATGACCATCCGCCCGGGTGCCGGCACGTCGAGCTGGAGCGTACGGACGTTGGCCTGCTCCGCGTTCTGCCGTACCCGGGCCAGCTGGGAGAGCGGCACCTGGACGAAGTGCACCTCACCTTTGAGCAGGGCGTTGACCTGTTGCCGTTCGTCCTGCATGAGGGCGACGACGACCTCGTCCAGGTACGGCTTGGGCTTCTCCCTGTAGTTGGGGTTGCGGACGAAGGTGAGCGACTGGTCGCGCTTCCACTCCTTCAGCGTGAACGGGCCCAGGCCGACCGGCTTGACGTTGGCCGGGTTCGTGGCCGGGTTGCCCCGCTCATAGACGTGCTTGGGCACGAGGGGGAAGGCCGACACGTCGATGGACTTCAGGAACGGCGTGTAGGGGTACTTGGGGTGGACCTCGACCGTGTTGGCGTCGATCTTCTCGACGTCGTCCATGATCGGCAGCACCGAGGTGAGATAGGTGTTGAACTTCGCCATCTCGGTCAGGTTGTAGACCACGTCGTCGGCGCCGAACGGCCGGCCGTCGGACCACTTCACGCCCTCGCGCAGCTTGAAGGTGTAGGTCTTGCGGTCCTTGGACAGCCGGCTCCCGCCGTACTCGACGGTCCCGCCGGTGGGCTCGAGCAGGCCGAGCAGGAGCCGGGCCACCGTGCTCTTGCCGCAGCCCGACTCCCCGACGACCGCCAGGGTCTCCCCCTCCGCCACGTCGAGGGAGACCCCGTCGACCGCGTGGGCGCGGCGTTGCCGCAGCTGCAACCCGGACCTGCCGGCGAGGAAGGTGCGCACGAGGTCGCGACCGGCGAGCAGCGGTGCGTTCATGGCGTGGCACCTCCTCCGCCCGCCGGCTGGAGGCCGAGATCCGCTCCGTCGAGCCAGCATCGGACCGTCCGGCCGTCGCCGAGCTCACGCAGCGGCGGCTCGTCGGCGCACCGGTCGAAGGCGTGCCGGCGGCTCGCCAGGGCCAGCGCGAGCAGCACCCGCTGCCGCATGCCGCCGGAGAGCTGGTGCGGGTAGCGGCGGCCGATCCGTGTTCCGCCGGGCAGCCCCACGAGGTCGAAGAGCTCGTCCGCGGCCGCCTCGCCGGCGGTACCGGAGTCCTCCCAGATCGCCTCGGCGACCTGCGCGCCGACCCGCTTCGCCGGGTTCAGATAGCGCAGCGGGTCCTGGAAGACCATCGAGATGGACCGGCGCCGCCGCAGCTCCCGCAGCTCCGCCTCGGGGAGCGCGGCGAGGTCCGTACCGTCGAAGATGACCTCTCCGGAGTACCGCTCCAGCTCCACCGGAGGGAGGAGGCGGACCAGCGCCCGGCCGAGCATGCTCTTGCCCGATCCCGACTCGCCGACGATCCCTACGCACTCGCCCGCCTGGATCGTCAGGCCGACGTCGTCGACGGCGCGGACCGTACGGCTCCCGTCCCGGAGGTGGACGGTCATCGAGCGGGCCTCCAGCAGGGGGGTCTCGCCGGGGGCCGGTCCCGGTCTCCCGCTCTCCTCGGCCACGTCCTGCGCCGACATCGTGCTCACCCTTTCGCCCTGTGCAGCCCGCGCACGTGCAGCGGGTTGTAAACCTCTTCAGGCCGTCGCCGAGCAGAACTCCCGCTCGCGCAGGACGATGAACTGCCCGTAGACGATGCGCGCCTCGAGCGGCCAGATGGCCAGCCCGATGACGATGATCACCATGATCGAGATGAGCAGCATGATCCCGACGATCACCTGGTTGTCGCGCTGCCGGATGGACTCGACGAGCAGCAGGCCCACCCCCGGCCACGAGAAGACCGTCTCGATGAGAACGGTCCCGCCGATCGCGACCGCCAACGAGTAGCCCATCGCGGTCACCACCGGCAGGGTCGGGTTCCGGAGCATGTGCCGGCGGATGATCTGGCCCCCGGTCAGGCCCTTGAGCTGGGCGGTGGCGATGTAGCCCTGCCCCATCGTCTCCATGACGCTGACCCGCGACAGCCGGGCCACCCGCGCGGCCTCGTGCAGCGCGTACGTCAGCATGGGAAGTGCGAGGTAGTGCAGGCGCTCCAGGACCCAGGCAAGCCCGGTCGAGTCGGAGATCAGCGGTGCCATGCCCTGGAGCGGGAACCACTCGACGTTCACCGCGAACGCGATGACCAGGATCTGCCCGAGCCAGAAGCTCGGGATCGCGTAGACCCCCAGCATCACCGAGCTCACCGCGGCGTCCACCGAGCGGCGCGTGGTGATCGCGGAGACGGCCCCCAGCACGAGGCCGCTCGCGATGCCGAGGACATAGGCGGATCCGGCCAGGGCGAGGGTCTGCGGCAGGCGCTCCATGATCAGCGTGGTCACCGGCGCGTTACTCGCGTACGAATACCCGAGATTTCCCTGGACGATGTTGGCGAAGAAGTAATAGAGGCGCTCCCAGAGCGGAGCGTCGAGATGGTATTCCTCGGTCAGCGCCTTCCGGAACTCAGGCGGCACCGGATATTCGCCGACAATGGCGGCCACCGGGTCGCCTGATGTCACCTCCAGCATGACGAAGATGACCAATACCATCCCGAAGAGCAGCGGGATCGTATCTGCCAGCCGGCGCATCACATAGGAGAGCATCCGTATCTCCGGGGCAACGTCAGTCGACCCGGAAGAAACGCGCCGCGTTGTGGTACAGCCACTTCTCCTTGACCGTGTCCTTGAGCGGCAGTGCGCGATATTCGTCGATGAGGGTCTCGAACGAGTCACCGAGCAGGAACCAGGAGAGGCCGACCATGATCTTGTCCTGCAGGAGGGTGTTGCCGAACTGCAGGAACTGCTCCCAGCCCGAGCCCTTCGTCCCGAAGTGCCGGGGGCGGTGCGCCGCCGTGTCGACGTAGAGGTTCGGGTGGCGGCGGAGGCTCGCCACCATCTCGTTGACCCACGGCCATCCCCCGAGGACCGAGACGAGACGCAACTCCGGGAAGTCACAGGCCACCTGATCCACGTGGCGCGGGTGGCCGAGATCGTAGGGCCGGTCGTTGGCGTAGTTCATCGCCGTGTAGATCCGGCGGGCGGGTTCGTGCTTTTCGGCGGGTCATGACGTGGACGTTCGGCCGCGAGTTCAGCGATCACACAGCCCTGAACCTGCTCGCCCTGACAGCTCCGCAGACCGCCGCCTTTGGCCCACTTGTCCCGCACCGGAAGTGCCACCTTGCCGCGGCCAGAGCCGGCCCCTGGGTCCTCGACCACCGCTCGCGACAGCGGTCCGCGAACCGCAGGTCCCGTGCCCGCTCACATGCGCCCCATTCGCCCCTTTCCTCGCGTGGCCGCCCGGCTAGCCCGGTTTATCGGCGGGAGCCGCGGCCAAGCCGCCCAACTCGGTTTCCCCAATGAGCATGTCCAGCACCGCGCGTGCACCGCCCTGCCGGGCGGCGCGACGCTGCCGGTCTGCGCCCGTCCCCGCCCGGCGAACGCCGTCCACCAAGGCGACCACCGCGTCCAGATCACCGAGATCGGCCAGCGCCGGGCGGACGCGGGCGACCAGGTCGTCCAGCAGCCGCCACGCCGGGACGGCCCGCAGCGTGAACGGGTCCAAGCCGGGACCGTCCATCCCGCGCCGCGCGGCGCTCCACAACGCCGCCGCGCAGACCTGATCATCCCAGTTCGGGGCCTTCCGCCCGGCCGCCAGGTCGTCCAGCGCCGTACGCACCAGCCCCCGCACCAGCGCAGCGTGCAGCACCGCCTCGTCGGCGGTCGCCGACACGTCCGCGACCCGCACCTCCACCGTCGGCCACCGCGGCGACGGCCGCGCCAGCCAGAACGTCATCGCCTCGTCCACCAGCACGCGCGCCTCCACCAGCGCCGTGACCCGCTCGTCGTACTCTGCCGCCGACGCTGCGAACGGCGGGACCCCCGCGCCCGGAAAGCGGACAATCTGCACCATCCGGCGGTCGGCGTAATCGGTGAGGCGGCCGTGATCGAACGGTGAATTCGCCGACAGTGCCAACAGCACCGCCAGCCACGGCCGCAGATGGTTCACCACCGCCACCGCCGTCTCCCGGTCCGGGACGCCGACATGGACGTGACAGCCGCACGCCTGGTAGTCCTCCAGCACGTCCCCGTACGCCGCCGCGATCGCGGCGAACCGCTCGCCCCGCGCCACCGGCGGTGGACTGCCGCCCATTACCGGCGCCCCCGCCGCCACCAGCCGCGCGCCGCCCGCCCGCGCCGTTTCCGCCAGCCGCGCCCGCCCGTACCGCAACTGCTCCCGCAGGCCCGCCAGGTCGCCGCACACCCCCGTCGCCGCCTCCACCTGCGAAGCCGGCAGTTCGACGTGGAATCCGCCGCCCGACTCCCGCCACCGGTGCTGTCCGGCTTCCGCAAGGACCCGCTCCGAATGCGGTACGCACCTTCCGGACACGGCGTCGACCAGCAGAAACTCCTCCTCCACCCCGAGACTCACTCCCGGCTCCCGGACGATCTCCGCCACGTCGGGCGCCACCATACTGACCCTCCGTACCCGCGAACCCGCAAATCCCGTCCCCGGACGGATGCCCGTACAGGACGCCGACCCCCACCCCCCGTCCAAGATCCTTCTCACCGGCGCGAGGATCTCCGGTCACCGTGCCCGTCATGTGGGTCGTTACCCGGCCGCCGTCGCTGCCCGGGTCATGGGCATCATGCGCGCAGGCAAAATCCACCCAATCCCGGCGTGCGCGCATCGACGCCGGGTAAGGAGCGGCCGATCGGAGGAGGGAATGATGATCAGCACACTGCACAAGTGGGGCGTGCGGTCCAGCCTCATGTACACGGCGGGCATCGGCTCTGTCGCCTTGGCGTTCGCCTCCTGGGCCGCGTCCAACCGGCTTGAGGACGCGGGCCTGGAACGCGCCGACAGGTGGGGCATCTTCGTCGGCGAGTGGGCGCCGACGTTCTTCGCCATGGGTGTAGCCCTACGGATGGAGGAGATGAGCGACCAGAGGGAGGGGACTCCTGGGGAGCGCGGCGAGATGGACGAAAGGGGCGCCGATCAGGCGGCACGCTCGGCGGTGATGTGATAGCCGTGCCTGGCGGCCTCCGCGGACCTGCCTGCGGATGTGCGCCGCGGCGGGCTGTGACCCGCGGGAACGCTACCTGACGTCCAGGCCGGTAACCGCACGGCCGATGATCAGGCGTTGGATCTCCGAGGTGCCTTCGAAGATGGTGAAGATCTTAGAGTCGCGGTGCATGCGTTCGACGG
>WHSL01000036.1 GCA_009380095.1 Streptosporangiales bacterium
GCGGTGGCGCTGGTGTACGTGGTCGCGACCGTCGCCATGGCGTTCACCGCGTACTCGTACGCGGAGATGTCCCGCGTGATCCCCAGGGCGGGCTCGGTGTTCGCGTACGCGCGCAGTGGTCTCGGCCGCCCCGCCGGCTTCCTCGCCGGCTGGCTGGCCATGCTCGACTACCTGCTGATCCCGAGCGTGGCGTACCTGTTCTCCGGCATCGCCATGCACTCGCTGGTGCCGGCCGTGCCCGACCTCTCCCTGGCCATGGTCGACCACGCCCGGCGGGCCAACCCGGCGCTGCGGTTCGACGAGGCGCGGATGGAGGCCCTGCCGGTCGAGGACGGCGCGCTCGGCGGCGTGCTGGCCCACTACTCGATGATCCACACGCCTCCCGGCGAACTACCCGCGCTGCTCGCCGAGCAGGTGCGCGTCCTGGCACCAGGGGGCCTGCTCCTGGTCTCGTTCTTCGGAACCGACGGACCCGAGCCGGTCCGCTTCGACCACAAGGTGGCGCCCGCCTACAGCTGGCCGGCGGACCGGTTCGCCGAGCTGCTGACCGGGGCCGGGCTCGACACGTTCGCCCGGATGCTCCACGACCCGGCCTCTGAACGGGGCTTCCTCGACGCCCACCTGCTGGCCCGCCTCCCCTGGAGCGTGCCCCTGGGGCGGGCGGCCACGGGACGGTCCCTAACCGTGGGGGACGGCCGCGGAGGGCTGGTCGGCTTCGAGGTAGTGGCGGTAGCCCTGCGCGCAGGTCTCGAAGCCGAGCGCCGCGTAGAACGTGTGCGCCTCCGCCCGGTCCTGGTGGGAGAGCAGCTGCACCTTGTAGCAGCCGGCCTCCTGGGCACGGCTCAGCGCTTCCTGGACGAGCGCGCGGCCGATGCCGCGGCGGCGGTGCGCCGGGGCGACGACGACGTTCTCCACGATCGCCCAGGAGCGGGCGGCGTGCGTCAGGTTGGGCACGACGAGCAGGTCGAGCGTGCCGATCAGCTCGCCGCGGCGCTCCGCCACCAGCAGGGTGCGGTCGGGGTCGGACTCGATCCGCGTCCAGGCCCGTACCGAGGCGGACGACATGCGGGCGCTCTGCGCCTCCGGGTCGTCGTCGCTCAGCAGGGCCAGCAGCCGCAGCAGGGCGCCGAGGTCGGAACGGATGGCGGCACGGATGGTCATCGGTTCGGGCATCGCCGACCCATTATCGTCCAGCCGGACACCCACCGGGACCCCGCCCGAAGGCGGGGCCCACTCCACCATCACCGGCCATCCGGCCGCCAACCAGGTCGCCTACTCGCGGATGACGCGGACGCCTTCCACGAACTCCTCGTCGGGCTGCCCGTCCTGGCCGTTCGGGACGCGCAGTGCCTTGGTCTCGGACGGGTCGTCGGTCTCGGCGGCGTCCGCCGGGACGTCGGTCTCCTCCGCGTACGCGTAGTCGTGGTCCGCCTCTTCGCGCGCCGCGTCGTCGTCGTCCTCATCGTGCACGGTCACGTCGCGGGCCGCCCCCTCGTCGGCGGCAGGCTCGGGACGCACCGGCTCCAGCCGGCCCGGGGCCGGGGCGACCGGCTCGGCGTGCACCAGCTCCGGCTCCGGCTCGGGACGCGCGGGACGCGGCGGCCGGCCTTCGCTCTCCTGGGCGTCCGTGGTGGGCGCCTGGGTGGCGTCGAGCGGCCCGGCCGCGGCGTCACGGCGGAGCAGCTCGGCCAGCGTGGTCGAGATCTCCGTCATCCGGCGGATGGCCTCGCCGTGCGTGGAGGTCAGCGTGTCCAGCCGGCGGTCGGCGTGCTCGTTGATCGCCGCGGCACGGCTCTCGGCCTCGGACAGCGCGCGGTGCGCCCGCTGCTCGGAGTCCGAACGCAGCCGCTCGGCCTCCTCCTTGGAGGAGGTGATCATCTGCTGCGCCTGCTCGCGCGCGGCGGTGACGACACGTTCGGCGTGCTCGCGGGCCTCGGCCAGCGACTTCTCGAGGTCGGCCTCGGACTTCTTGCGGGTCTCCTCGATCTCGCCCTCGACGACGGCCTTCTTGGCCTCCGCCTCCTCCTCGGCGAGCTTGAGGATCTGCGCGAGACGGTCGCTCAGCTCCTCGTGCTGCGGCTTGGTGGTGGCGGCCTCGCGGGCGGCGGTCAGCTCGCGCCGGGTCTGCTCGACGTCGTCGAGCGCGCGCGCCAGCCGCTCCTGCAGATCGCGGATCTGGTTGCGGCTGCGCGCCACGAAGTCATCGACCTGGCGCTTCTCGTAACCGCGACGCACCACATCGAAGGAGTCGTCGCGGAGCAGGTTCGGCAGGATCTCAGTGTGGTGTTGTTCGTTCATGGCCCATCATCACGTGGTCGGCGGCGTATGACTCGGAGTTACCGAAGCAAGCGCGGGATTAGCGAAGCAAGCACGGTGAAACGACTCTTGTCGCATCCGCAACGTTGCGCAACCGAAACGCAGCAGCTAGGTGCCTATTTCACGATGTTCCCCCGGCAGGGACCTGCCCGGCGTCCGCGCCGGTAATCCGTGATCAAGGCCGCTACCTGCGTGGCGGCGTACGCTCCGCCCCTTTCGGGGGAATACGTCCTGGTTGCCCGATCCGTTCCCGTCGGCGGCCCGGACCCCCGCATGTGTCCGCGTGCCCGGGAGATCACACTGGGAGATCGACAGGGAACGGTGCGGACGGAAGGAATCCTATGACCCAGCGGAGTCGGTTCCCAGGTGCGTGGGTGGGTGCCATCGAACAGGGCGCCCCCGAGATCCATCCCGAGGCCTGGGTCGCACCGGGCGCGGTCGTGGTGGGGCGCGTACGGCTCGGGCGTGCCTCGAACGTCTGGTACGGCAGCGTGCTGCGCGCCGAGGGCGACGTGATCGACATCGGTGAGATGTGCAACCTGCAGGACCAGGCCTGCCTGCACGTGGACCCCGGGTTCCCGGTGGTGCTGGAGGACCGGGTGAGCCTTGGGCACCGGGCGATGGTGCACGGCGCGCACGTGGAGACCGGTGCGCTCATCGGCATCGGCGCGATCGTGCTGAACGGCTCGCGGGTCGGCGCGGGCTCGCTGATCGCCGCCGGCGCCGTGGTCACCCCGGGCACGAAGGTGCCGGCGGGCGTGCTCGTCGCCGGCGTGCCGGGCAAGGTCGTACGGGAGCTGACCGACCGCGACCGCCAGTCCTTCGCCAACACGCCGGAGAACTACGCCGCCCGCATCGCCACGCATCGGGCCGCCGACTGGGAGTGACCCGCCGGGCCGTGAGCCGGACCGCGCGCCGGACCGCGCGCCGGGTAGTGAGCCGGGTAGTGAGCCGGGTAGCGAGCCGGGCCGAGGGCGGCGACTCTCGGCCCGCTCGGGCCCGGCCATGGCGGCGTCGTCGCCGGTGGGTGGAGGGTCAGTTCCGCGGTTCGGAAAGATGGTCCCGATGGGCCATAGGTCCCCGAGTCGCCACGCCGTAGCCTGACGGACAGGTGAGGGGTGGCTCGGTAGATGGAGGTGGGCGCGATGAACGGCCGGCTCGACACGCGCCTTCACGATCGCGTCGCGCTTGACGAGATCGAGCTCTACGCCGAGGTTCTGAGCGCCGTCGCCTCCGCCGATCGCCCGCTCACCTCCGACGAGTTGGACCAGGTTCTCGGCCTCTCCGACGACGAGTGAGCCCGAGACCGGCCCGCTCGCTCTGTGCCTAGGCGGCACCCTCGCCGTGGCCCGTGATATCCACCCCCTCATGTTCGGCCCGCCTGGATGGGTCAGGAGGGACTAGTCCCACCACCTCGCCCTCGCTGACCCGAGTGCCAGAGGTACGGCGGGGACGCGGGAGGCCCGGCCGACGGTGGCGCCGATCGCTTTGTCCGGTGTGTGATTTATGTCGCGCTGCGGGTATTGGCGAATGTCGCCATGATTAATCGGTTTCGTATCCGCTGCGCGCTGCTTGACCTGCGTAAAGCCCGAATCGGCTGTAGGGGCGAAAGATCCGTTCGCGTGTCGGGGGTGTCACAGGCCGCGAACGGGGCGACCATGGACCCATGGCAGGGGTGTCAATGGACACGGCAGGACGTCACCGGAAGTTCGCTTTCCTCCCGCTTGGCCTTACGATCCTCTGCGGACTGTTCCCGCACTTCAGGAGAGTGACGTGCGACTTCGCCTGACGCCGCGTGAGGACAGCTATTACGAGTTGTTCGCCGACTCGGCGAACAATCTTGTGACCGCCGCCCGGCTGCTGGTAGAGCAAATCAGCGACGGTGCCGACCGTGAAGGCATCGCCGAGAAGATGCGCGCCTGCGAGCACGCCGGTGACGAGCGGACTCATGCGATCATGCGGCGGCTCAACGAAAGCTTCATCACGCCATTCGACCGGGAGGACATCTACCGGCTGGCCTCCACGCTCGACGACGTCATGGACTACATGGAGGCCGCGGCCGATCTCATCGTCCTCTACAAGATCGACCAACTCCCCAAGGAAGTCGTCCGCCAGGTCGAGGTGCTGGAGCGCGCCGCCGAGCTGACCGCCGAGGCGATGCCGCGGCTGCGTTCGATGAAGGACCTCACCGAGTACTGGATCGAGATCAACCGGCTGGAGAACCAGGCGGACCAGATCTACCGCCGGCTGCTCGCCCACCTGTTCAGCGGGGAGTACGACGCGCTGACCGTGCTCAAGCTGAAGGAGGTCATCGAACAGCTGGAGATGGCGGCCGACGCGTTCGAGCACGTGGCCAACACGGTCGAGAGCATCGCGGTCAAGGAGTCCTAAGCCTTGAACGGTGAGCTGATCGCTCTCATCGGCGTCGTCGGCGTCGCTCTGTTCTTCAACTACACCAACGGCTTCCACGACGCCGCGAACGCCATCGCGACGTCCGTGTCCACCCGGGCACTCACCCCCCGCGCCGCGCTGCTGATGGCGGCGGTGATGAACCTCATCGGTTCGTTCCTCGGCGAGGGCGTGGCGAAGACCGTCGGGGCCGGGATCATCGAGACCCCCAAGGGCATGTACGGCCTGGCGATCGTGTTCGCCGCGCTCATCGGCGCGATCGTCTGGAACCTCGTCACCTGGTATTTCGGGCTTCCGTCGTCCTCCTCGCACGCCCTCATCGGCGGCATGGTGGGCGCGGCGCTCGCCGCCACCAGCGGGGTCATCTGGTCCGGCGTGCTCGACAAGGTCGTCATCCCGATGGTGCTGTCGCCGCTGGTCGGCGGCCTGACCGGCTACCTGCTCATGGTGCTCATCCTGTGGCTGTTCCGGCGGGCACACCCGGGCCGGGTCAGCCGCGGCTTCCGGCTGGCGCAGACCGTCTCGGCGGCCGCTATGGCGCTCGGCCACGGCCTGCAGGACGCGCAGAAGACCATGGGCATCGTGGTCCTCGCCCTCGTCACCACCGGCTACCAGCGCACGTACGACGTGCCGGTCTGGGTGGTCGTGATCACCGCGACCGTGCTCTCGCTGGGCACGTACGCGGGCGGCTGGCGGATCATGCGCACGCTCGGCCGCCGGGTCATCGAGCTGGACCCGCCGAAGGGCTTCACCGCCGAGGCCACGGCCTCGGCGGTGCTCTACACGACGGCCTTCGTGTGGCAGGCGCCGATCTCAACGACGCACACGATCACCTCGGCGATCATGGGCGTGGGCGCCACCAAGCGGCTGTCCGCGGTGCGCTGGGGCGTGGCCGGCAACATCATCATGGCCTGGATCCTGACCATCCCCATGTCCGCCCTCGTCGCCGCCCTCGTCTTCTGGGCCACCGCCATCTTCCTCTGACCCTCGGAAGGCTCAGCCGAAGCGGCCGGTGATGTAGTCCTCGGTGCCCTTCTCGGAGGGGTTGGTGAAGATTTTGTTGGTGTCGTCCATCTCCACCAGGCGGCCGGGCTCGCCGGCGTCGGTGATGGTGAAGAACGCGGTGACGTCGCTGACCCGGGCCGCCTGCTGCATGTTGTGGGTGACGATGACGATCGTGTAGCTCTCCTTGAGCGTGGCGATCAGGTCCTCGATGGCCAGCGTGGAGATCGGGTCGAGCGCCGAGCACGGCTCGTCCATGAGCAGCACCTGCGGCTGTACGGCGATCGCCCGCGCGATGCAGAGCCGCTGCTGCTGCCCGCCGGACAGCCCGGCCCCGGGCTTGTCCAGCCGGTCCTTGACCTCGTTCCACAGGTTGGCGCCGGTCAGCGAGCGCTCCACCACGTCGTCGAGCTGGGACCTGCGGGTCCGGCCCAGCAGCCGCAGCCCCGCCGCCACGTTGTCGTAGATGGACATCGTGGGGAACGGGTTGGGCCGCTGGAAGACCATGCCGATGGTGCGGCGTACGGCGACCGGGTCGACCTGGGCGCCGTACAGGTCGGTGCCGTCGAGCATGACCTTGCCCTCGACCGTGCCGCCCGGGGTGAGCTCGTGCATCCGGTTGAGCGTGCGCAGCAGCGTCGACTTGCCGCACCCCGACGGGCCGATGAACGCGGTCACCTGGCGTGGCTCGACGGCCATGGAGATGTCGGCGATCGCCCGGGTCCTGCCGTAGAAGGCGTCGAGCCCCGAGATCTCGATCCGCTTGGCCATTGCTCCTCTTCCTCTTCCTACGTCCTGGTTCGCGGACTCACCGGCTCGTCGCGGGCCGTCGCCACCAGGCGATCAGCCGCGCGCCGAGGTTGAGCAGCATCACGATCAAGATCAGCGTCAGCGCCCCGGTCCAGGCCCGGTCGATCGCCGTGGGGTTGGGCTTGCCCGCCTGGTCGAACACGAACAGCGGGAGGCCCATCTGGGCGCCGGAGAACGCGCTGTTGTTGATGGAGTCCGTGAAGAACACGGTCAGCATCAGCGGCGCGGTCTCGCCGGCGACCCGCGCCACGGCGAGCATCACGCCGGTGACGATCCCGGTGAACGCCGTGGGCAGCACGATCTTGACGATCGTCCGCCACTTCGGCACGCCCAGCGCCAGGCTCGCCTCGCGCAGCTCGTTCGGGACCAGCCGGAGCATCTCCTCCGCGGAGCGCACCACCACCGGCATCATCAGGATGGACAGCGCCAGCGCGCCGGCGAAGCCGGAGAAGCTCATCCCCAGCCCGAGCACCCAGAAGGCCAGGATGAACAGGCCGGCCACGATGGACGGGATGCCGGTCATCACGTCCACGAAGAAGCTGATGCTGCGCGCGAGCCGCCCGCCCTCGCCGTACTCCACCAGGTAGATCGCGGTGAGCAGAGCGATCGGGATGGAGATCAGCGCGGCCAGCGCGACCTGCTGGAGCGTGCCGAGGATCGCGTGGTACGCGCCCCCGTGCGCGTCGAACGGCCCGATGTTGCGCATCGAGTGCGTGAAGAAGTCCAGGTCGAAGCGGGCCAGGCCGTTCTTCACGACCATCCACAGGACGGAGACCAGCGGGATGACCGCCAGCCCGAAGGCCGCCCCGACGAGCACCTTGGCCGTCAGGTCCTTGAGCTTGCGGCCGGCCGAGACGTGGGTGAGCGTGTCGTCCATCGTGCGCGTGCTCATTGGTCGCTCACCTGCCTCACGCGCTCCGCGGCCACCGCGGTAGGCGCGGGGTTCGCATCATTCGGGGGCGGCGTCCACTCCGCGCGCTGCGTCCGGTTCGCTCCGGTCATGCCCCCGCCCTCGCGTACTCCTTCCGGCGCGCGATCACCGCGCGCGCGGCCATGTTGACCACCAGGGTGATCACGAACAGCACCAGGCCGGAGGCGATCAGCGCGCCCCGCCCGGTGGCGCCGGCCTCCTGGAACGTGTTCGCGATGTTGGCGGCGATGGAGTTGCCGCCGGGCATCATGACGTTCCAGTCGATCTCGAAGGACGCGGAGACGATCAGCGCGACCGCGATGGTCTCGCCCAGCGCGCGGCCGAGCCCGAGCATCGACGCGCTGATCACGCCGGGGCGGCCGAACGGCAGTACGGCCATCCGGACCATCTCCCAGCGGGTGGCGCCGAGCGCCAGGGCCGCCTCCTCGTTCGCCTTCGGCACCTGCAGGAAGACCTCGCGGGAGATCGCCGCGATGATCGGCAGGATCATGATCGCCAGCACCACGGAGGCGGTGAAGATCGACTTGCCGCTGCTCACCGGCTGCCCGTTGAAGATCGGCAGGAACGCCAGGTTCCGGTTCAGCCACGAAGCCGGGTCCATGATCAGCGGGACCAGGAAGACCGCGCCCCACAGGCCGTACACCACGCTGGGGACGGCGGCCAGCAGGTCGACCACGTACCCGAGCGTCGCGGCGAGCCGGCGCGGCGCGTAGTGCGAGATGAACAGCGCGACGGCGACCGCGACCGGGGTCGCGATCACCAGGGCGATGAGGGAGCTCACTACGGTCCCGAAGGCCAGCGCCGCGATGCCGAACCGCGGCGGCACCGCGTTGGGGTTCCAGATCTTCTCGGTCAGGAACGGCGCGGTGTTGGCGCGGAGCGCGGGCAGCGCCTGAATGACCAGAAAGACCGCGATCGCGGCCATGATCGCCAGCAGCAGGACGCCCGACCCGCTGGAGGCCAGGCGGAACACGCGGTCACCGATACGTCCCGTGCGGGAGGCGTCCTTCCCCTCAGGAAGGTCGCCCCCCGCGGGACCGTGATCGAGCGTCTCGGTCTGGGATGTCGTCATCGATCAGGAGAGAGCCTGTACGGAGGTGCGGACCTTGCTGATCACACTCTGCGGGACCGGTGCGTAGCCCAGGGCGGTCAGCTTGGACTGGCCCTGCTCGCTCGCCGCGTACGTCAGGAACGACTTGGTCAGCGCGAGCTGGTCGGCGGGCAGCCCCTTCTCGCAGGTGATCTCGTACGTGACCAGGACGATCGGGTAGGCCCCGGCCGCCTTGGTGGTGTAGTCGATGGAGAGCTTGAGGTCGTTGCCCTCACCCTCGACCTCGGCACCCTCCACGGCCTTGGACGCGCTCTCCGGCGTCAGCTCGACGTACTCGTCGGCCCCGTTGGCGATCTTGGCCTGCTGCATCTGGCTCGCCTTGGCGAAGGAGTACTCGACGTACCCGATCGCGCCGGTGGTCTGCTTGGTGGTGGTGGTCAGGCCCTCGGAGCTCTTACCGCCGAGGCCCTTGGCCTGCGCCGGCCATGCCTTCTCGGGCTCGTACGGCCAGTCCTTGGGCGCGGCCTCCTTGAGGAAGCTCGTGAAGTTGTCCGTGGTGCCCGACTCGTCGGCGCGGTGCACCGGCTGGATCGGGGTGGCCGGCAGCTGAACGCCCTGGTTCTCCTTGGCGATCGCCGGGTCGTTCCACTTGGCGACCTTGCCGTTGAAGATCTTGGCGAGGGTCGGCGCGGAGAGCTGCAGGCCGTCCACGCCCGGCAGGTTGTAGACCACGGAGACCGGGCCCACGACCATCGGCAGGTTGATCGCCTTGCCGGTCTTGCAGCGCGCGTCGGCCTTGGCCGGCTCGCCCTTGTCCTCCTTGAGCGCGGAGTCCGAGCCCGCGAAGGCCGTGGAACCCGCGATGAACTGCTCCACGCCCGCGCCGGAGCCGCTGGCCTGGTAGTTGATCGAGGCGCCGGCACAGGCCTGCTGGTAGGCCTTCTTCCACTCGCTCATCGCGTTGTCCTGCGCGGAGGAGCCGGACGCGTTGATGGTCCCCTTGACGCACTCGACCCCGAGGTCAGCGGCCTTGGCCCCGCCGCCGGACGTACCGCCCCCGCTGTTGTCGTCGGTGCCGCAGGCGCTCAGTGCCAGTGCACCGGCGAAGGCCACGCCGGCGATCCGGCCGTAGGTGGTGAGCTTCACTGCCCTTTGCCCTCCTAGGAGTCTTCTGCGCGGGTGGCGCACGATTCGCCACCGTTATTCGCGACGTTAAGGAGGGCAAGTGACCAGGCATCCCCATGCCGGTGAACGGAGAGTGAACACGGACGATCGCCGTGAAGAAACCTCCTGAGTCGTACGGGAACATTCAGGTGAACGTGGGCCGGATCACCTGGTCAGGCGTTGGCGGGCAGCGAGGTGCCCGGCCCGCGGCGCCGTACGGCGACGGCCTCGTGCCGCTCCCCATCCGGTGCGGGCTCCTCCGCCCCCTCCACGGTGAACCCGGCGTCCGCGATCATCTCCAGGTCCGCGTGCCCCGCCTGGCCCTCGCTGGTCAGGTAGTCCCCCAGGAAGATCGAGTTCGCCAGGTGCAGCGCCAGCGGCTGCAGGCTGCGCAGGTGGATCTCCCGGCCCCCGGCGACGCGCACCTCCACGTCCGGGAACATGAACCGGTACAGCGCGAGGATGCGCAGGCAGCGCTGTGGGGTCAGCTCCCAGCGCCCACGCAGCGGGGTCCCGTCGAACGGGATCAGGAAGTTGATCGGCACCGAGTCGGGCCGCAGGTCGCGCAGCGCGAGCGCCACCTCGACGATCTGCTCGTCGCTCTCGCCCATGCCGAAGATCGCCCCGGAGCAGGGGGAGAGCCCGCCCTCCTTGGCCTTCGTCACGGTGTCCACCCGGTCGGCGAAGTCGTGCGTGGTGCAGATCTCCGCGTAGTTGCTCTCCGCGGTGTTGAGGTTGTGGTTGTACGCGTCCGCGCCCGCCGCGCGCAGCCGCTCCGCCTGGCCGTCGGTGAGCAGCCCGAGGCAGGCGCAGACCTCCACGCCCGGGTGACCCGCCTTCACCTCGCCGATCATCTCCGCGACCCGCTCGACGTCCCGGCGGCTCGGCCCGCGGCCGCTGGCCACCAGGCAGACCCGCCGCGCGCCGCCGGCCACGGCGCGCTCCACGTTCGCCGCGACCTCGTCCGAGGTGATCCAGGAGTACTTCAGCACCTCCGCCTGCGAGCCGAGCCGCTGGGAGCAGTACGAGCAGTCCTCCGGGCACAGCCCGCTCTTCAGGTTGACCAGGAAGTTGAGCTTCACCCGGTTCCCGAAGAAGCGGCGGCGCACCTTCCCGGCCGCCGCGATCACGTCGATCAGGTCGTCGTCGGAGGTCGTCAGCAGCGCCAGCGCCTGCTCGCGGTCCGGCGCCTCGCCGCGCAGGGACCGGTCCACGAGGTCATCGAGAAGATCCATGCAGGCATCCTCGCGGCCTCCCTAGGCGGAGGTCAGGAGGGAAGCGCACAAAGATCCGCCGCCGAGTTTGAAGCCCTAGCCCTGATACATGACGTCGGTGTCCCAGCGGGTGAAGCCGAGGGACTCGTACATCCGTATGGCGGCGGTGTTGGACTCGTCCACGTACAGCAGCACCGTACGGAGGCCGCGGTCGCGCAGGTGGTGCAGGCCGGTGAGGGTGAGCGCGCGGCCCAGCCCGTCGCCCTGGGCGTCCGGGTCGACCCCCACCACGTAGACCTCGCCGAGTTGCTCGGTGCCGTCGTGCACCTTGGTCCAGTGGAAGCCGGCGATCCGGCCGGTGCCGTCGTCGTACTCGGCGAGGAAGAACCCGGAGGGGTCGAACCACGGCTCGTCCTCCCGCTGCCGCAGGTCCGCCGGCTCCAGCCGGCCCTGCTCCGGGTGGTCGGCGAACGCGCGGCGGTTCACCTCCAGCCAGGCCTGCTCGTCCCGGCCCGGCACGAACGTGCGGACGCGGTAGCGCCCCGCGTACGACGGGTCCGGCAGCGGCTCGTCCAGTGGGCGGCGCATCTGCCACAGCGCGCGCACCCGCGCGAAGCCGAGCTCGCCGGCGAGCCGGTCGGCCGCGGGGTGGCCGCCGTGCGCCCAGGCCCGCAGCGGCCTGCCGTCGCGGCCGGACAGCACCGCCCGGGCCAGCGCCCGGCCGTGGCCACGCCGTCGGTACTCGGGGTGCACCACGCCCTCCGCCGTGCCCGGAACGTCCGGCTCCGTGAGGTCGAGGGAGGCGTAGCCGGCCAGCCGTCCGTCCACCCGCAGCAGCAGGTGCCCCACGTGCTCCGCGCCGTGCCGGAGGTGCAGCAGGGTCTGCTCGTCCACCGGCCGGACGCCGTCGGCGAGCTCGGCGTGGTCGATCAGCCGGAGCACGTCCTGGGTGTCCTCGGGGGAGAGGCTCGCGAGCCGCTGGACCGTACGCTCACTCATGATCGCAAGCTTAGATGCGGACGGGCGCGGCGGCGCGCGCCGCGATCAGCGGCGGCGGATGCGGACGCGCCGGGAGGGCAGGGCCGGCAGCGCGACCCAGGCCAGCAGCATCAGCAGCGCGATCAGGATGGTGGGCGGGACGATCTTGGCGGTGCGGTTCTCGCCGTCCGCCCGCGTCGCGCCCTTGCCTGCGGGGGTCGCCGGGTTCGGGCCCACCATCGGCAGGTCCACCCCGTTGCCCACGGTCGGCAGGCCCAGCCCGACCCCGGTCAGCCCTGGCGGCGCGGCCACCGCGGGGCCATCGAACGGGGGCAGCGCCGACGGGTTGGAAGCGCCACCGCTGGAGCCCTTGCCCGGCGCCGAGGAGTCGTCGCCTTCGCCCGGCGAGCCGGAGTCATTGTCACCGTCGCCGTCGTCGGGGGGCCGCGGCGCGGAGTCGACGGCCAGCGTAAGCGTGGCGCTGTCGTTCGGGCTCGCGCTGTCGTCGGTGAGCGTGCTGCCGTCCCGCACCTTGGCGGTGATCTGAGCCCGCTCCGGCCAGCCGGCGTCGGGGTCGAACGAGCCGCGGAAGACGAGCTCGGTGGACTCGTCATCCGACATCGAGCCGAGCGGGCAGACGTACGCCGAGGTGCAGCGGCTGTCGCGGCTCGCAGAGCGCCAGGAAGGGATGTCGACGTCGGCGGTGACCTCGCTGGCGGTGTCCGGGCCGAGGTTGGTGGCGCGGACCTCGATCCTGACGGGGTCACCGGCGCGCAGCCGTCCCCCGTTCCCGTCCTGGTGGTCGATCGAGACCCCGAGGTCCACGCTGTCGTAGAAGGTGATCTTGCGCGAGAGCGAGTTGTTCGTGGTGTCGGTGTCTCCGGACTGCGTGACCTGGAAGGCCTGCGTCCGAACCCCGGCGCTGCTCGTCCCGTTGAGCGTGAACGACTTGCTGGCACCGGGCGCCAGTGTGCCGACGTCACAGTCCTTCAGGATGTGGCCGTTGCCGTCGGGGTCGGTCGCTGTTGCCGTCGGGCACTCCTGGGGCGGTGCACCGTTGATGACCAGCCCGAACGGGTTGATGTCCAGCTTCCCGCCCCCGGCCGCTTCATTGCCGCTATTGCTCACGGTCACCACGAAGGTGGCGGGGTCGTCGGCGGGGAGGCGCTCGGCGGGGGTCACGGAGACCTCGAGATCAGGGCCGTCAACAGCCGCGTGGGCCGGAGTGACGGTGGGCTGGGTCAGCGCGATCGTTGTGATAAGTCCCAGGGCAATTGCGTAGGCGGCACGTGCCGGTGTTCTCCGCTGACCGGTCTTCCCGGTGCTGAGGGCCGTGCCCACCGCTGTTCTCCCTGGGGACGGAGACCGCGGCCCGGGCCTTGTGGGCGTGCGGCCGAGATGTGTGTTACCCGAGAAAGCATCACTACCCGTATGCCCCGAGTGCAACCCCTGCAGGCGATTTCCAGCCTTCTGCCGTACGGGACAGAGCGAAGCGGAGGATGAGTGCCCAGGAGCGTCGTCCGGGCGTGGCCGTATCCGGCCATCGTCGGCCGGGGCGCGTGCGTAACGCGCACGGCGCAGCGCGTGGACGGGCCTGGGGGCGCAGGCCCGGCCGGGATCAGCGCGCCGGCTGTGGCGCCGGCCGCTGCTCCTTCTCGTCGTCGCCACCCCTGCTGGGCACGAACCGGTAGCCGACGTTGCGAACCGTACCGATCAGCGCCTCATGCTCCGCGCCGAGCTTGGCGCGCAGCCGTCGTACGTGCACATCGACCGTGCGCGTCCCCCCGAAGTAGTCGTAGCCCCAGACCTCCTGCAGCAGCTGGGCGCGGGTGAACACCCGGCCGGGATGCTGCGCGAGGAACTTGAGCAGCTCGAACTCCTTGAACGTCAGATCCAGCACCCGCCCACGCAGCTTCGCGCTGTAGGTGGCCTCGTCGATGGTCAGGTCACCGTTGCGGATCTCGGTCGGCGAGGCCTCCGTCTCGGCGTCCGCGCGGCCGATGGCCAGCCGCAGCCGCGCCTCGACCTCCGCCGGTCCGGCCGTGTCCAGCACGACGTCGTCGACCCCCCACTCGGCGGTCACCGCCGCCAGGCCGCCCTCGGTCACCACGACGATCAAGGGACTGTCCAGGCCCGTGCTGGTCAACACCCGGCACAGGCTCTTGGCCTGCACCAGGTCACGCCGCGCGTCGACGAGGACCGCGTCCGCTGGGGGCGCGTCCAGGAGGGCCGACGCCTCGGCGGGCGCGACCCGCACCGAGTGCAACAGCAGGCCGAGCGCGGGTAGGACCTGGGTGGACGGTTCAAGCGCATTCGTGAGCAACAACAAGCCACTCAATCGCTGACACCTCCGATTGCCGCCGAAGCCGTACGGTGAACCGCACCTGGCGGGCACGGGCCCGTACGGAAACAACAATGGGACCCGGGGGCGGCATCGCCCGAGTCCCTTCGTTGCTACAGGATATCGGACATGGCTTCCGGGACTATCAGGTACTGGGCCGCGGCGCGTGAGGCCGCCGGGCTCGCCGAAGAGGCGTACGAGGCCCGTACGCTGCGCGAGGCGCTGGACGCCGCGCGCGAAAGGCATGCGGGGCGGCCGACGTTCGCCACCGTGCTCGCCCGCTCCTCCTTCCTCGTGGACGGCGATCCGGTCGGCAAACGCGATCACGCCACGGTGGAATTGCCCGAAGGCGGCACGGTCGAGGTTCTGCCACCGTTCGCCGGTGGTTGACGCGCAGCGATAGGGTGCTCACGCCGTCCTGCGATTTGTCGATAATGCGGGAACGCCGCCGGGTTCCGGCGCCCCCCTGACCTCGGGAGAGGAATGCGCAAGCTCGTCATCTTCCTCGTCGTGCTGCTTGCGCTTGTGATCGTGGGCGACTGGGGTCTCAAGCAGGCAGCGGAACGAGAGATCGCCAAGCGGGTGGCGGCGAAGGTCAGGCTGACCGAGCCGCCGGAGGTGACCATCGATGGTTACCCGTTCCTCACCCAGATGCTCTCGGGCAGGTATGAGTCCATCCACCTCGTCTCCGGCCAGATCAGCCGCGGCGAGGTCAGGGTCAAGAGCCTCGACGTGCGGCTGAACGGCGTGACGGCGCCGCTGGAGAAGCTGCTCGCCAACTCCGGCGACTCCATCACCGCCACGAGCGCCACCGCCACGGCCCTGGTGCCGTACGGCGAGGTGCAGCGGCGCGTCCCCGAAGGGCTGACCGTCGCGCCCGCCGGGGAGTTCCTGCAGCTCTCCGGGGAGTTCTCGGTGGCCGGGGTGAAGGTGCCGGTCAAGTCCAAGCTGAAGCTCAAGGTCACCCGGCGCGGCATCGTCGCGGTGCCCAAGGAGGTCCAGGTCGGGCGATTCCCGGCCAGTGCGGTGCGCAACCGGCTGGGCTTCACCGTGCCGCTGCGCGAGCTGCCGATGAAGCTGAAGGTCACCGGCGTCAAGGTCACCCCGGGCGGCCTGCAGGTCAACGCGCGCGGCACCCAGGTCGCCCTGTCCGGTGGGAACCTGTCCGGCGGCAGCCTCGAAGAGGGCACCTCGGGCAACTGATCCTCCGCAGACGCCCGCTCGCGCGTACGGTGAACCATCGGCGCCGGGCAGACGTGAGGCTGGTGTGGGCGAGGCCGCAAGGACTGCGGATGAGGACTTGATGCGTGCGCTGTACGCGGAGCACGCGGGTCCGTTGTTCGGCTATGCCCTGCGGCTGACCGGTGATCGTCAGCGAGCCGAGGACATCGTGCAGGAGACGCTGCTGCGGGCATGGCGCCACCCGGAGGCCCTGGGTGGGGCCCCGGTACGGCCTTGGCTGTTCACCGTGGCGCGCAACCTGGTGGTGGACGCCGCGCGGGCCCGCAAGGCCCGGCCCCCCGAGGTGGGCGACGCCGCGCTACAGGCGGTGGCCGCCGCCGACGAGATCGACCGTGCCCTGCAGTCCTGGGCGGTGGCCGACGCGATCGGCACGCTCAGCCTTGACCACCGCGCGGTGCTGATCGAGACGTACTTCCGCGGCCACACCGTGGCGGAGGCCGCACGGCGCCTCGGTGTGCCCGAGGGCACCGTCAAGTCGCGCACGTACTACGCGCTGCGCGCGCTGCGGCTGGCCCTGGAGGAGCGGGGGCTCGCGCCATGAGTGCCTGCGCTGACATCAGGTACGAGCTCGGCGCGTACGCCCTCGGTGTGCTGGACGACGACGACCGCCGGGCCGTGGACGCGCACCTCGCGGACTGCCCAGAGTGCCGCGCGGAGGTGGACTCCTTCACCCGGCTCGGCGCGCAGCTCGCGCTGGTGAACGAGGAGCAGGTGCACCAGGCCGCCGAGCCGCCCCCCGAGCTGCTGGACCGTACGCTCGCCGCGGTGGCGTCGGGCCGCCGGCGCGGGCGCCGCCGGCTGCTGCTGGCCGCGGCCGCCGCCTCGGTGGCGCTCGGCCTCGGCGTGGGCGCCGGGTGGAGCCTGCTCGACCAGGACGGCGACTCGCCCGCACTGACCGCGCCGCCGACCACGTCGGCCAGCGAGTCGTCGGACGGGATCGCCGCGCAGGTGGGCATGGAGGCACGGGGCTGGGGCACCGCGCTGACCGTACGGATGACCGGGGTGCCGGTGAAGACCCGCTGCCGCCTGGTGGCCGTGGGCGACGACGGCCGCCGCGACACCGCCGCGAGCTGGGAGATCACCTACCCGGGCCCCGCCCGCTTCGAGGGCGCCACGGCCATCCCCCGAGACCGCCTCCAGCACCTGGAGATCGTCACCACCCAAGGCCACACCCTCCTCACCATCCCCGTCGCCTAACCCCCAATTTGTGGTTGAGCGGGAATGTGGGAGGCGCGGGATAGCTTGAGAACGTTGTGACTGGTCTTGTGGTCTGCCTACTCGTCCTCGCCGGGGCGGCGGCTTTCGGTGCCTGGTGGCGCCGGCGCGACGGGGAGGTGCGTGACGTGCCCGCGGCCGAGGGGTCCGCCCTGTTCGCCGCGGACCTCGGCGCGCCGCTCGGTCCGCGCGCCACCCTCGTGCAGTTCTCCTCGGCGTTCTGCCAGCCCTGCCGGGCGACCCGCCGGGTGCTCGGCGAGGTGGCCGGCATGGTCGACGGCGTGGCGCACGTGGAGATCGACGCGGAGAGCCGCCTCGATCTGGTACGCCGCCTCGACGTGCTGCGCACCCCGACCATCCTGGTGCTGGACGCCGAGGGCCGGGTGGTCCGGCGCGCCTCCGGGGCCCCGCGCAAGGCGGACGTCATCGCCGCGCTGGGACAGGCGATCCCCGAAGGTGTCTGACCGTACGGACCGGAGCGGAACGGATCCGGAAGTGACAGCCACGGGCCGTACCCGTAGCATCGGGGACATGCGTACCCGCGATGTGCGACGCCGCGACGGTGCCGCGCGCCTGCTCACCAGGCGTCGCGCCGTCGACTTCTGCCGCGTCGCCACCGCACTGTGTCCCGCCGGCTGAGCGCGCGATCCGCATTTCTTCGATTCCTCGCGTTTCTTCGCATCCCGCAATCCCGCTCCGCTTAGGGGGACGCCCCCGATGCAGGTCGACCCGAGAGGCCAGCGGTTCTCCGCGGCCGTGACCACCGTTGTGCTGGCGATCGTCCTGGTGACCGGCAGCCTGTGGCTGCTCGTCGCGCAGGCGGTGGTCTTCGCCGCCGGAGCCCTCGCCGGCCTGAGGTACGCACCGTACGGCTTGCTCTACGCACGGTTCGTGCGTCCGCGGCTGGGCCCACCGGCCGAGCTCGAAGACGCCGCCCCGCCCCGGTTCGCCCAGGGCGTCGGTCTGGTTTTCGCGCTGGCAGGTGTGCTCGGCTACGTCCTCGGGGTCACCTGGCTGGGCATGGCGGCGACCGCCGCCGCGCTCGCCGCGGCCTTCCTCAATGCGGCCTTCGGGTTCTGCCTTGGATGCGAGATGTATCTGATCATCGTCCGATTCAGGCCATCCCGCAGCAGAGTATGAGGAGGTTCCCATGAGCCGCTCTGACGTTCTTGTCGACGCCGACTGGGTCGAGTCTCACCAAGACGACCCCGGCGTGGTGCTCGTCGAGGTCGATGAGGACACCAGCGCCTACGACAAGGGCCATATCCGCAACGCCGTCAAGATCGACTGGAAGCAGGACCTGCAGGACCCGGTCCGCCGCGACTTCGTCGACAAGGCTGGTTTCGAGAAGCTGCTCTCCGAGCGCGGCATCGCCAACGAGCACACGGTGGTGCTGTACGGCGGCAACAACAACTGGTTCGCGGCGTACGCGTACTGGTACTTCCGCCTTTACGGGCACCGCGACGTGAAGCTGCTCGACGGCGGCCGCAAGAAGTGGGAGCTGGAGTCCCGCGAGCTCGTCGCCGACGTGCCGCAGCGGCCCAAGACCACCTACACCGCCAAGGAGCAGGACACCGACATCCGCGCCTTCCGCGACGAGGTGGTGGCCGCGATCGGCGCGAACAACCTGGTGGACGTGCGCTCGCCCGACGAGTTCACCGGCAAGCTGCTGGCCCCGGCGCACCTGCCGCAGGAGGCCTCGCAGCGGCCCGGCCACGTGCCCACCGCCCGCAACATCCCGTGGGCGAAGACGGCCAACGACGACGGCACCTTCAAGTCCGAGGACGAGCTCCGCGAGCTCTACGCGGGCGAGGGCGTGGACCTCGGCAAGGACACCATCGCCTACTGCCGCATCGGCGAGCGCTCGGCCCACACCTGGTTCGCCCTGCACGAGCTGCTGGGCCTGCCGAACGTGAAGAACTACGACGGCTCGTGGACCGAGTACGGCTCCCTGGTGGGCGTACCGATCGAACTGGGAGAGGCCAAGTGAGCGACCAGGGCTGCGGCGCGCCGACCGGCGGCGCGGCGGTGACCGACGCCGGCAACCAGGCCATCATCCAGGGCACCGTCACCAAGGACGGCGCCCCGGTGAACGCCTACGCGCGCCTCCTCAACGCCGACGGCGATTTCGTCGGCGAGGTGCCCACCGGCAGCGAGGGCACCTTCCGCTTCTTCGCCGCCTCGGGCACCTGGACCGTACGCGTCCTGGCCGCAGGCGGGTTCACCCAGGATTACCCCGTCCAAGCCGAACTCGGCACCATCAAGGACCTGGAAGTAACGGTCGCCTGACCCACACATGGCCGCGGCCCCGGAACCCCTGGGGTCGCGGCCACGAACATGCCCACGCTGGGGCAGGGGCGAGCACCGACCCCGGCACACTGCGTACGATGCGGCAGGTGGCCGAGGAAACCCGAACCGCCGCCGCCGTGGCACGCGTACCACTGCGGCTGCCGGTGCGAACCCTGCGCCTGGCCTGGCGCTTCCTCCTGCCACTCTCCCTCTGGTTCGTGGTCGGAGAACTCTTCCGCTACCTGATCGTCAAGTACGCCGCGGCCTGGACGGAACGCCTCCCCGTATCAAGCCTCCTGGCCCTGACCCTGATGATCATGGTCAGCGTGGTCACCACCGTCGCCATGCTGCACGCCCTACGCCCTGGCATGCCACGCCCTCCACGCCGCGGCGAGACCACGAAGGTCCCCTGGGATCCCGAACGCCGCGAGACGATCGCCGACGCCCTGGCCCGCTGCCTGCTGCCGTTCCTGCTGATCTACCTGGGCTGGTCGCTGATGCGCGAGGACGCACGCGCCCTCGCCAACGCCCCCGGCCGCACCGCCCCGCCGGGCCTCGACGACTCCCCGGAGGGCTACGCCGTGCTGCTCTCCCTGGAACAACGGTTCCTGGTGGCCGTGGCGCTGACGGTGATCTTCTTCGCGCTCCGAGTGGCGGCCGAACGCCGGCTGTCCCCGGTGGCCCCGCGCGCCGGCGCGGCCGCGGTGGCCGTCTTTGAGATCGGCTGGACCGTGTTCGGGATCCTCGCGCTGGCCCGGGTGATCGAGGCGGCGGCCCGCTGGCTCGGCGGGCGGGTGCTGTGGAGCTGGGTCACCACCCCGGTCCACGAGCTGTACGCCGCCGCCCCGTGGCTGCGCGCGGCCGCCGAGGTCTGGCCGGGCGTGAAGGAGGCGGTCATCGCCCCGCTGCTCTGGCTGGTCATCGCGGCGGTGGTGCTCGGCACGGTCCTGGACCAGCCGCGCCCGGACGCGCGGACCGCCCGCGGCGTGACCGCGATCGTGACGAGGTCGCTGCGCGACAAGTGGGTGCCCGCGGTGAACGGCCTGCGCCTGGTGGCCCGCGCCGGCACGCCGCTGTTCGCCTGGTTCTGCGTGCTCTACGTGGGGCTGGAGGTGGTCCGAGAGCAGCTGCAGCGGCTGGTGGTCTCGCTGATCGGGCCGCACCACGAGTACTTCTGGTGGACCGCGCTGGTGCCGGTGGACGTGCTGAGCGAGTGGGCGTACCAGGTCCTCCGCGTGACGCTGCTCGCGGCCACGGTGACGATCATGGTGCGCCGGGTCACCCGCCCGGCGGTCCCGACGGCCGAGCGCGCCCCCGTCGAGGCGCGCTCCTAGGTCACGGCACCGCGGGCGGGCTGCCGAACCGCAGCACCGGCAGCTCCCGTTGGATCAGCCCGCGCCACACCGAGGTGTCCTGGGCGTGTCCTTCGCCGGGGGCGAGCTCCAGCCGTACGGCCGCGGCCCGGTCCCGCGCCACCGCACCGATGATCACGTACCGGAACTTCGCGCCGGGGCGGCGCTGTGGCCGGTCCGCCGCCACCCCCGGGTCGCGGAAGTCGCCCACCGCGTTCCAGGTGCGGCCGTCGGCGTCCTCGAAGGTGAAGGCGATCTCGTCGAGAAACCGTTCCGCCCGCGGCGAGAGCACGGTGACCTCGACCTCCGCCTGCATGTAGACCCCGCCGGCCGGGGGCCGTACGGGCAGCGGCAGCGGGGCGCCGCGCGTCGAGGTGATCCGGTACGAGGCGAGCCGCCAGCGCATGTCCCCGAACGTGTCGCTGCCCTGCGGCGGCACCACCGTCACCGCCTCCGGCGGCGTGTCCGCCTGGGCCTCCCGGCGCTGGTCCTGCCAGCGCAGGCCGATCAGCGCGGAGGCGGCGAGCACCAGCGCCACCGCCTGGACCGTACGGGCCCGGATCACCGCGGGCTCCGTACGGTCACCGGGCGCGGGCGGTCCGCGGCGCCGAGCTCGAGGTCCACGTCGACGCCCGCGCGGAGCAGGGCGCCCTGCCCCGCCGAGGTGGACAGCCGGGCGCCGGCCTGACTCCCCGCGGGGATCTCGAACAGGTACCGGGTGCGGGTGGTGAGCAGCGGGTCGAGCCGGGCGGAGGTGGCGTCGCGGAGCCGGTCGCTGGGCTGGTAGCGGTGCCCGTCGGCGGTGGTGAGCACGATGGCGGCCAGCGAGGTGGGCTCGGAGAGCGCCATCGCGTTCACCTCGACGAGCACGAACACCCCCGGAGTCTCCAGCCGGGAGGTGGCGCGCGGGGTCTTCAGGGTGAGCGGCTTCACCAGCCGCGCCCGGGTGACGGTGAACCGCAGGTTGCGGGTCTGCAGCTGGTCGTTCACGGTGCCGCGGACCGCGAGCGGGGCCTGTCGCTGCAACGGCATGCGCAGCCGGCCGTGCAGCCACACCGCCGCGGCGAGCAGCACCAGGGTGAGCACCACGGCACCGGCGAGCCGGGCCCAGCGCGGCACGGCCGTCACGTCGTACCCGCCATGGTCACCGGGGTACGGACCCGCGCCACCGGCGGACCGGAATCGGGCACCGACCACGGCCCGCCGCCGTCCACGTCGCCGAACGACCCGCGGTCGTACTCCCACCCGCGCAGCTCCACGGTCGCCTCACTCGGCCACAGCGCCTCCGGACGGTGGAACGCCTTGGTGAGCCGTACCGGCACGCCCGGCTGGAGTTGGGTGGAGGTCTCGCCCTCGCTGAGCTCGAGGCGGGAGCCGAACGGGACCGGGCGCAGCCACCGCCCGCCCACGCGCGCCCCGACGCCGCGCTCGAAGGCGGTCAGCGGCGCGGTCTCCCGGCCGGTGTTGGTGACCCGCATGGTCACCACGAGGACCGGGGTGTCCGCGGAGGCGCTGTCCCGGCCGGCCTCGGCGCCCAGCACGGTGACGGAGAACCGGCCCTGGTCGACGGGTGTGCCGGAGGTGACGGTGGCGGCGAGGTCCGGCGAGACGGGGCTGAGGCCGCCGAACGCCGCCAGCGCGGCGAGTGCCGCGCCGGCCAGGCCGGCGGCCATCGCGCGGCGCGTCCGGAGTTCAGCCACTTCGAAATGCTATCCACCCGGCGGCCCACCTTCGCCGCAGCGCCACCCGTCGCGATCACGGCCGGGACCGGCCAGGAGGTGGGAGTGTCTGCGGGCGCGGGGGTGCCCCCAATAGGCTTTCGGTGATGCCCGGTATGTCGTCACCTCGGACGACACCCCCCACGACCCTGCGGCTGCCCTGGGACGTCCTGCGGCTGGCGGGGCGCTTCGCGCTCCCCCTCGTACTGTGGTTCAGCGCCGGTCAGGTCGTCAGATACCTGCTCGTGCAGGGGATGATCCGGGTCAACCGGATCGAGTTGCTGGAACAGCTACACGTCAACCGTGTGGCGGCGATGCTGCTGCTCACCCTCATGATCATCCTGCAGATGGCGGTCATGGTGGGCATGCTCTACTCGGTCCGCCGTGGGCTGCGGAGTCTCGGCGACGCCGCGAACGAGCGGTTCTCCGTCGCCCTCGCCAGATCTCTGATGCCGTTCCTGGTCGTCTACTTCGCCTGGAACCTCATCGCCAACGACGTGTTCGACGTCGTCCAGGCCGACATGCAGGCCAACTTCGACGAGGACGTCAACGACATCTTCGCCTCCGTACTCGGCGGGCAGCCGCGGCAGAACGACAACCCGGCGGGCCAGCTGTTCATCCTGGACAGCCTGGGCATGCCGGTGCTGCTCGGCATCACCACGGTGGCCTGGGGTCTGCGGGTGGTCTGCGAGAAGTGGTACGAGCGCTCCGAGGGCCGGGTCGCCGGCGTCGGGATGGCGTACTTCGAGGGTGCGTTCAGCCTCTTCGGCATCTTCTCGATCACGCAGCTCATCGAGGGCGGCACGGCCTGGATCACGCAGCGCCGCGCGTGGGCCGGCACCGCCGACTTCTTCGGCTCGCTCGGCGGGCGCATCCCCGGGTGGGCGGACTTCTGGGCGCTGTTCGGCGACTTCACCCCGCACATCAAGGACGCCATCGGGCTGCCGCTGGTCTGGCTCACGATCGCGGTCCTGGTGTACGGGGTCGACGTCGAGGATCATCGCGCGGTCATCTCCGGCACCCGGCTGGAGGCGGCGGCGTCCCGGATCGCGGGGTTGCGCGGGTTCGTCCAGCGCCCGCTGGACTGGATCACCGCGGGGTCGCGCGACAAGTGGGTGCCGTTCGCCAACGCGCTCCGGCTGATCCTGCGGGGTGGCATGCCGCTGCTCGGGCTGTTCTGCCTGAGTTACGCGGCGCTGGACTTCGGGGCGGAGCACCTGTGGCGGTTCGCCGTGGAGCAGGTCGGTGGCGATCACGAGCTGGTGTTCTGGGCGTGGGCGTGGCATCCGCTCGACTTCGGCAGGCAGCTCGTCGTGGAGGTGCTGCGGGTGGCGCTGCTGGCCGCCACGTTCGACCTCGCCGTACGGCGCAGTGAGGCGCTCGCCGCCGCGGCCTCTCCGCCTCCGCCCCCGCCGGCTGCGGAGTCGGCCATGGTGGGTGCGCCGCGCTGAGCGGCGCCGGGGTCAGATCACGTTCCAGGTCTCGAAGCGGAGCGCGGGCGGGACCGACTTCATCCCCTTCAGCGGGGTGGACTTCGGCAGGATCACCAGGCGAACCTCGTTGAACTTGTTCCGCGGGATCGTGCAGGTGAGAGCGAACTGCTCGACCTTGCCCGGGACCTTGGCCGTGCCCAGCGGGGACAGTTGCCACTTCCGCCCCTGTGAGTCGCGCAGCTCGTAGGAGACGGCGGCCGAGCGCTTCACCGCGGTCGCGTCCATCGGCTTGAGGAACAGGTCGACCTTCACCTCCACGGCGCCGGGCGGGGCGGGTGAGGTGTCGAAGAGGGACTTGTTCTCGGTGATCTTGGCGGGGATCCAGCGGGTGTTGTAGAGCAGGCCGTACTTCATCTTCGGGATGTTCTGCACCCGCTCCTGGTTGGCCTTCTCCTCCGCTTCCGCGGCGAGGCCGTCGCGCATCGGCAGGTAGAGCGCGAGCGGCAGCGCCACCGCGACGCCGAGCAGTTGCAGGGCGATGATCGCCGGGAGCGGCAGCCGCCTCCGCTGCGGCGCGGCCAGCGGTTCAGATCCCCCCGGGATCTCGGGCACCCGCGGCACCGCGGGCACCGCGGCCGCCTCCGCCGCATCTCCCCGCCCTCGCCCTCGCGCCCGCCGTCGACGACGTCCCTTGGGCGGGGTCTCCCCACCGCCCTCCCACACCGACTCTTCCGGCACACCGCCGCTGCCGTATGGGCCGCCATACGGACCTCCGGGGCCGTGCGGGCCGCCGGGCCCGTGCGGACCTCCGGAGTCGTGGGGGCCGCCGGGGCCGTGCGGGCCGCCGGGATCGTGCGGGCCGCCAGGGCCGCCGTCGCCGTATGCGCCTCCGGGATACGGGCCCAGGGGCGCGTCCGGCGGTCCGGATGGATCTCCGGGGTGCGGGCCCGGCGGCATGGGCGGGGGCGTGCCCGCCCGCCCGCCCTGCGGCGGGGTCGGCCACCCCTGCCCCGGCCCCGTGCCCTGCTCGGGCCCGGCGTGGCTTGGTGCGGAGCGGGGTGGGGCCGGCCACGCCTGATTTGGTCCTGGGCCCTGCTCGGGCCCGGCGTGGCTTGGTGCGGAGCGGGGTGGGGCCGGCCACGCCTGATTTGGTCCTGGGCCCTGCTCGGGCCCGGCCTGGCTTGGTGCGGAGCCGGGCGGGACCGGCCACGCCTGGCCGGGTCCTGGGCCCTGCTCTGGTCCAGGCTGGCCTGGTGGGGAGCCGGGCGGCGGAACCGGCCAGTGCGGAGCTGAGCCGGGGTTGGGGGGCGTCCCCTCCTCCCAGCCGCGGGCGTCGTGGCCGGAGGGGGGTGTGGGGGGCTGGGGTGGGGGGTCGCCGGGTGGGGGTGGGCCGGGGAGATCGGGGTGGCCGCCGTAAGGGTTGCCTGAGCCGTTCATGAGGCCCCCTTGGGCAGCAGGCGACCGGGCTCGGGCTGCTCGATCAGCCGCTTCGCCTTGGCCGCGTCGAGCCCGAGGTCGATCTCCACGCCGTAGCCCGGCACCTGCACGCTGGCCCCGGCCGCGAAGTTGCTCGGCTGCAGCTTGTCGTCCGAGACCTGGAGCACGGCGCCGGCGAGGTCGGCACCCTTGGACACCTCGAACACGTACGCGCTCGGCGTCCAGTACCCGGCGTTCACCACCTGCTCCTCCATGAGCTCCGCGAGCAGCGCCTTGTCCATCGGTTCGAAGCGGGTGCCGCCGGCGGTCACCAGGTTGGCGGCGCGCAGCGTCTTGGGCTCCTTGGCGGCGCTGGCCTGGACGGCGATGATCACGAAGACCCCGTCGGTGGCGGCCTTCTTCCGGCCGCCGATTCCGTCCCAGCCGATCACGCGGGCGGAGTGCACGGAGTCCACCTTGAACGAGAAGCGCGTGGTGGCGACCGGTTCCCCGATCTTGCCGGTCTCCAGCAGGGGGGCGTAACGCTGTTCGTACTCATCCGGCACGGCCCCGCGCACGTACAGCGCACCCCCCAGCAGCGCCAGCCCGATCACCCCGGACAACAACCGCATTCCCAGCGGCCGCTTCGCCGCGGGCACAGGCTCCGGCCCGCCGTCATCCCCCGCGACCCCCGCTGCCCAAGGCCCTCCACCGGACGACCGCCCCGACTCGGAGGACGACCGCCCAGACCCATACGGCCCGTCGGAAGCGGCCTCACCGAACGCGGGCCCCCCGAACGCAGATCCCCCGAACGCAAGCGCTCCCGGCGCGGCTTCCCCCGGTGCGGCCTCCCCGGGCGCGGATTGCCCTGGCACGAGCTGCCCAGGAGCGGACTGCCCAGGTGCGGCCTGTCCGGGCGCGAGCTGCCCGGGGAACGGCTGCCCGGACTCCGGGAACTCCGACGGCCGCGCGGGAGGCTGCGGCGGCGCGGCGGGAGGTTGAGGGGGCGCGGTGGGTGGCTGCGGTGGCGCAGTCAGACGCTCGGGCGCGGCCGCCTCGGGCTCGGCCACCACCGGCGGCGGAGCCGAGAGCGGCATGGACGGCGTCCACGGCCGCTCGTCTCGTGCCCGGAAGGGGTCCGACGGCTCGCCGGCAGGGGGCCGGGGAGCAGGGGTCCATGGCTGCTCGGTGGCGGCGGGGACCGTGCCTGGTCCCGCCGGATCCTCGTGAGATGGGCCAGGAGCAGGCGGGGAGGAAGGACCCAGCGCGTCCTCGAAGGGCTCCGAGTACCGGGCGGAGGCCTGACGGAGCAGCTCTTCCGTGGACGGCGGCGGCTCCGGGAACGGATCAGGATCCGCGCTCCACCGGAACGGCCCGGCGTCGGACCGCGAGGGCTCCGGGAACGGATCCGGCCCCGTGGTTTGCGGAAAGATCTCGGGGTCGGGCGCCGGCGAGGACGCCGGGAGCGGATCCTGATTCGCGCTCCACCGGTACGGCTCGGGGCCGGACGACGTGGCCTCCGGGTCCGCGCTCCACCGGAAGGGCTCGGGATCGGACGACGTGGCCTCCGGGTCCGCGCTCCACCGGAAGGGCTCGGGATCGGACGACGTGGCCTCCGGGTCCGCGCTCCACCGGAAGGGCTCGGGACGCGACGGCGAGGGCTCCGGGCCCGGGGTGCGCGGGAGGAGCTCCGGCTCGGGTGGCGGTGAGGGCTCCGGGAAGGGATCCGGGTCCGGGGTGCGGGGGAAGGGGTCAGGGTCGTCGGGTGGGGAGACCTGGCGGAAGGGCTCGGTGGAGGAGGCCGGGTGGGGGTGCGGTGTGCCATCGGGGGGTGTGCTGGAACGCACCCCGCTCCCGTGCTCGTCGGGATAGCCTTCGCGCCTCATGGCCGCGTGACCGTCTCATAGCGGAGCTCGGACCGGCCGATCGGCACGGCCTTCCTGCGGTCGTCCTCGTCCCGGATCAGCAACCAGGAGTGCGCACCGGTGAACGCCTCCGCGTGGTCCTCGAAGCTGCCGAACGTGAGCTTCAGCGGCTGCGCGGGCGGCCGCCCGCCGGGCAGCTCGAAGGTCAGCACGACGAGCGTGGGCAGCCCGGGCTGCAGCAGTTCGGTCTTGGTCCGCCCGGTGTACGCGGCCGCCGCGATCAGGCGGTGACCCTCGATGAGGACGCTCGTCTCACGCTCGGGCGGGTGGCCTGTCACCAGCGGCGCCCCGGTGAACGGGTCGTCGCCGATGTCGTAGTCCAGCTTGGCCGTCGAAGAGCTGGTGTTGGTGACCGTGAAGGCGACGTCCAGGAACGGCACCGTGCCGTCCTTGAACTCGTACCCCTTCTTGGTACGGACCACGGCCTTCTCCACCCGAACCTGATACCGCTCCATGTCGATCTGCTGCCCCACCGTGAAGTGTGGCGGCCCCTTCTCGGCGGCGGCCTCGAATCCCCCGGTCAACGCCGCCACGGCAGCGATCAGCAGCACGCCGGTGAGTGCTCCGAGAACGGCGGCACGGCCCAGCGTGAGGCGCCGACCACCGGAGGCGGGAGAGGCGTGCATCGAGGCGATACTAACGGGGAGGTCACGATGGAAATGGGCAGAACGGTCGAATCCGCATCCCCGGGCCGCTGACCGGGTCCGGCCGGAACGCGCCCGGGACCCCTCACGTCCTACAGGATCGGCCCACCCGACCTGGACACGTACGTGCCGTGCTGGAAGCCTTATCCCGCGATGGCGAAAGGTGGCATTCCCGTATCCGGCCCGAGGCGAGCCAGATACCTCATCCCCCAGGGGACGCCGCGCCGGGCCGAGCTGCTGGCCGGGATCTGGACCGTGTTGCTCCTGGTCCACATCCTGGCGGCACAGCTCACCGCGGTGTCCGCGGTCGTGCTGTACGGCCTGGCCCGGGCCGCTCGGCTGCCCGCGGGCTGGCTGCTGGCCCCGGCCGCCGCCGGCCTGCTCTGGGCGCTGGCGACCGGCCCCGCCGACGCGGTGGCCGGCCTGCTCGCCGGCCCAACCCAGGTGCTGGACTTCCTCGGCGGCATCCCCGGCCACCCGGAGCGCCTGCGCGACCTCGGCGCCGCCTGGCAGGGCTGGCAGGTGTGGCTGCCCGCGCAGCTCCCGCTGGCCCTGGTGCTCGGCGCCGGCGAGGCGATGATCGGGGTCTGGCTGCACCGGCTGCACACCGACGCGTGGAAGCTCGAGCCGTCCCGGCCCGGGCCGCTCGCCGTGCTCCGCCGCCTCCGCAACACGCGGGCGCTGCGCGGCGGCGCGGTGGTCACGAAGGACGGGGCCGCGCTCGGCGTCGTACCGGAGACCGGGGAGCGCGCGGAGCTGAGCTGGCGCGAGGTACGGGCCGGCGTGCTCGTCGTGGGCGCCGCCGACTCCGGCAAGACCACCACCGGCTTCCAGCTGCTGCACGCGGCGATCCGGCGCCGCCGCCCGGCGATCGTGATCGACCTCGCCGGGTCCGGCCGGCTGGCGGGCTGGATCGAGGAGGCCTGCCGGGACACCGGTACGCCGTTCCAGCGTTTCGGCCCGGACGGCCCCGCGTACTACGACCCCGGCAAGCGCGCGAACCCCGCGACCCGCGCCCGGCTCTACACCGACATGATCGACTGGCGCGGCAGCGCCGACCAGTACCGCCGCAGCGCCACCGCCTACCTCCGCGACCTCTTCGACGTCGCCGACGCCGCGCCCGGCGACCCCCGCGCCTCCTCCCTCGACGAGGCCGTACACCTGCTCACCCCCGCCTCGCTCCGCGCCCGCGCCGACCTGGTGCCCGACTACCACCCCGAGCGGGCCGCGCTGTCGGAGCGCGTCCGGGTGGCCCTCGGCGTCGCCGCGGACGACCGGCAGTCGCTGGCCGCCGTCACCGAGCAACTGCGCGAGGTGCACGGCTCCGCGTACGGCCGGTGGCTCCGGCCCGACCCGCACGTGACCGACCGCACCGCCCCGCCGGACACCGAGATCGACCTGGACGAGGTGCTCGCCCGCCGCGGCGTGGTGCTGTTCTCCCTCGACACAGCCGTGTACGGCCGCCCGGCCGCACTCGTCGCCGGCCTCGTCGCGGCCGACGTGCTGGAGCGCTGCGCCGAGGTGCGCCGGCTGGGGCTGGACGCCGACGGGCTGCTCTGGGTGGACGGCTGCGAGGCGCTGCGCACCGCGACCCTCACCGACCTCATCGGCCGCGGTGCGGACGCCGGGCTCGGCGCGATGCTCACCACGGCCGCCCTGGTCGCCTCGCAGGGGTCGCCGGTGGAGCGGCTGAGCGAGCTGGCGGGCACGCTCATCGTCCACCGCGTCACCGACCCCGCCTCCGCGGAGCGGCTGGCCCGGCTCACCGGCGAGCGGCCGAGCGTGACGGAGACCACGCCGTCCGTCCAGCCGCAGGGCGCCGGCCCGGCCGCCGGGCAGCCGGTCACGCCGGCCACCGCCCAGCCGGTGCTGCTCCGCGGCCCCGCCGTACCCCCCGAGGACCTGCAGGAACTCAGCGATGGTGAGTTCGTCCTCACCGTCCGCTCACCGAAGCGCCGTCTCCTCGCCCCGGTCCGTACCGTCGGACGAGAATCCGGCCGATCACCAGGCCAGAGGAGTTGAGCCAATCGATGAGAACGGTGCGCCAGAGGGGTTGTCAGCTTTTACGCTGTCTGCCAAGGACTGACCGGTTTTCCCCTGCAGATGTCGCGAGGTGGCAGACGTGACTGCGGCGCACGCCCGGCCTGCGCACGATTCGCAGCCGCTCCGCTCCGACCGCCTGTATCTCGGCTGGCAGTTCGCCCTGCTCCATCCGGATCCGGGGCCCGCCCCGCGCCGCCCCACGCCACCGGGGCGGGAGGGCATCAACGACGAGTGGCTCGCCGCACAGCGCCGCGAGGAGAGCCTGCTCAACCGGCCGCTGAAGATCGCCTTCAGCTGCGCGATGTTCGGCGTGCTGCTGTTCCTCGCGCTGTGGGTGCTCGGCGTGCTCGACTGGCTGTTCGCGCTCGTCGGCATCCTGGCCTGCCTGGCGGTGGGCGCCATCACCGGGTACGCGACGCTCCAGGGTGAGCAGGCCCTGAAGAGCCGCGTCGCGCAGGAGCAGCGCCGCTACGAGCGCCGGCAGAGCGAGCTGGACAACCGGCTGCGCGCGGCCCAGGAGGAGCACGCCCGGCAGTACCAGGCCTGGGAGGCGCGGCGCAGCGCGTTCGAGTCCCAGGAGCAGTGGTACGCGGTGTCCGTGCCGGACGACGTGGACCGGGTGGACATCGCCGGCGGCACGCTGGCCGGCTGGTCCGCGGCGCTCACCATGATCGGCGCGGCCCGGCTGAACGCCGGCGGCGCGCTCAGCGTGATCGACCTCTCCGAAGGCGCCGTGGGGGCGGACCTCTTGGGGCTCGCCGGCCGGTCGGGCATCGACCCGCTCGTCTGGGTGCTCCCGGTGGACCTGCCGCGGCTGGACCTGGGTCTCGGCCTCGGCCGGGAGGCGCTCGCCGACGTGCTGTCCCTGGTGGTGAGCGTCAGCGAGGAGCAGGCCAACACCCGGGACCTCTCGTTCGACAACGCCATCCTGGAGCGGGTGCTCGAGGTGCTCGGCGAGGACGCGACCATCTCCCAGGTGACCGCGGCGCTGCGGGCGCTGGCCCAGGTCGGCGACCCGCGGGTGGACATGCGGCAGGGCCTGCTCACGCCGCAGCAGCTCGAGCGCATCGGCACGATGTTCGGCCGGGGCGCCACCGACCGGGTGGTGATCGAGCGTGCCTGGGCCCTGGAGTCGCAGCTGCGCAAGCTTGAGAACCTGGGCACCAACCCGGCCACGATGCCGGGCACCCGGGTGCACGTGGTCTCCACCGACCGCCGGGCCGGGGTGTTCGGCAACCGGGTGCTGGGGACGTACGTGGTCACCGCGCTCACCCACGCGCTGCGCCAGGCGCCGCCGGGCCGGCCGTGGCAGCACACGCTGTTCCTGTGCGGGGCGGAGAAGCTCCGGGGTGACGTGCTGGACCGGCTGATCGACGCCTGCGAGACCACCCGTACCGGGCTGGTGATGATGTATCGGGCGATCCCGGGGCACGTGAAGGAGCGGCTCGGGCGGGGCAACGCGGCGGTCGGCTTCATGCGGCTGGGCAACGCGGAGGACGCCAAGACGGCGGCGGAGCACATTGGCACCGAGCACCGGTTCGTGCTGAGCCAGCTCACCGAGACGATCGGCACGCAGCTGACCGACACGGCGGGGGACTCGTACTCCAGCACGGTCGGGTCCAACGACTCGGTCTCCACCTCGACCTCGGTGTCCACCACGGAGTCGAGCAGCCGCGGGCGTGGGCGGACCGATGAGGGGCCGTGGCTGGGGCTGGGCGACAGCACGTGGTCGCGTAGCCGCGACGCGAGCAGTTCCACCAGCGAGAGCGATAGCGAGTCCATCACCGAGGGGATCAGCAACTCCACCACGTGGGGGCGGAACACCTCGCAGGCGTACGGGAGCAACGAGTCGCAGGCGCGGACCATGCAGCGGTCCCGGGAGTACCTGGTGGAGCAGCACGAGCTGCAGCAGTTGCCGGTGACGTCGATGGTGATCACGCATGCCACCCGGCAGGGCCGGCGCATCGTGATGGCCGACGCGAACCCGGCGATTCTCACCCTGCCCACCACGACCGTCCGCGAGTTCGACGAGGTCCAGCGCCAGCAGAGCCTCGGCGGCACCCTCGCCGACGCGGCCGCCGCGTACCCTGCTCCACCCGACGCGGCCCGCCCACCTGACCCCGCGAGCCAGCCTGACCCGGCGCGTCCGCCCGACCCGGCGCGACGCCCGGACGACGCGCGACGCCCGGACGACGCGCGACGGCCGGACGATCCGCGACGGTGGCAGGCGCAGCAGCCCGCGATGGATCCGCACGCGCCCACCGAGCCCGCCCCCGCCGCCCACCATGCCCCGCGCCGGGACGCCCGGGACGCGCCGCCTCGCGAAACCCGCGCCAGGCGGGACACCCCGAACCGGGGCGCCCCGAGCCGGGACGCGCCGGCCCGGGACGCGCCGGCCCGGGACGCCCCGACCGGGGCGGATCAGGGTGGCGGGCCGCCGGAGCCACGGCCGCGGGGAGCGCACCGGTCTCCGGTGGAGGAGGCGCCGCCGAACCTGGGGCCGCCGCCGGAGCGGCTCGACTGGCGGAAGGACAAGCGCCGTCGCTGACATACGGGCCGGCCAGGGGGCGGGAGGTGCAGGCATGCGCGCCGGCATGGGGCCGGGAGGTGCGGGGATGCGCGCCGGCATGGGGCCGGGAGGTGCGGGGATGCGCGCCGGCATGGGGCCGGGAGGTGCGGGGCCGCGTGCCGGCATGGGGGCGGGGAGTGTGCTGGGGCCCTGGTATCGGATCGAGGCGATCCCGGCGGCCACGCGTACCCCGTCCGCGGAGTCGGACTTCGTCTCGGTGCTGCCCGCCGTGCTCAACGCCGCCCGGGAGAAGCGGTCGTTCGTCATCGGCTGGCTGTCCCGCGGCGGCGGCGCCCCGCTCGAGCTGATCACCAACGCGGGCCCGCTCAGCCCGGACCCCGACCCGGACCGCGAGCAGGGGCTGCTGTTCCCCGCCGGTTCCCGCGGCCGCGCCATCGGCGACGGCTGGCTGGACGACCTCGACAAGCTGGTGTGGACCCCCTGCCCGGGCCGCCAGGCACCCCCGCTCTCCACCCGGGAGGACCGGGAGCAGCCCGGCGACCCACGCCGGCCGAGCCTGTTCGAGTCCACGCTCACCACGCTGATGTCCCGCCCCTTCGGCTGGCTGGTGATCGCCGAGCCCACCCGGCTGCTGGACGAGGAGATCGGCGAGCTGCGTACGCACCTGAACGTGCTGCGCCAGTACACCGAGGCCTCCGAGCGCTCCCGCTTCGACGTGGAACGGGCCGAGCGGCGGCTGCAGGAGCTGGACGCGTTCCGCGAGGCCGGGCTGTGGAACATCCGGCTGCTGGCCGGCGCGGCCACCGCGGACGAGCTGGCCCAGCTCGCGCCGGTGCTCGTCGGGTCCGTGGAGTTCGGCCACCACCCGTACCGGCTGAGCAGCGGCCTCGACGCGCACACGCTCGTCGATTCGCTCACCGCGAACGTGCAGGACACCACCGGCCACAACGACGTGGACCCCACCGTGCCGTTCGCCGCCACCGCGGGCGCCCTCGCCGCGCTCGCCGGGCTGCCCCGCCGCGAGGTGCCCGGCCTGCGTGTGCTGGACACCGGTTACTTCGACGTGACGAGCGAGGCCGCGGCACGTACGGCGGGCGAGGGCCCGCCGATCCGGCTCGGCGCCATCCTGGACGGCCAGGACCGCCCGGTCGGCGACTTCGCCGTCCCACTGTCCACGCTGAACCGGCACGCCTTCGTGACCGGCGCGACCGGCGCGGGCAAGTCGCAGACCGTACGGCACCTGCTCGAACAGCTCTCCCACGCGGGCATCCCGTGGCTGGCCATCGAGCCCGCCAAGTCGGAGTACGCCGCCATGGCGGGCCGGCTGGAGGGAGCCGGGGAGGTCACCGTGGTGAATCCGTCCGACACCGCGGCGGTGCCGTTCTCGGTGAACCCGCTGGCCCCCGAGGCCGGCTACCCGGTGCAGGCGCACATCGACATGGTGCGGGCGCTGTTCCAGGCGGCGTTCGACGCCGAGGAGCCGTTCCCGCAGATCATGTCGCAGGCACTGCAGCAGGTGTACGAGGACAACGGCTGGGACGTGGTGATCGGCGGGCAGGCCCCCGGCTCCACCGTGCCGCCCACGGTCCCCACCCTCGAGCAGCTGCAGCGGGCGGCGCTGCAGATCATCGACGAGGTCGGCTACGGCCCGGAGATCGCGGCCAACGTGCGCGGCTTCGTGGACGTACGGCTGCGCTCGCTGCGCATCGGCTCCGCGGGCCGGTTCTTCGAGGGCGGTCACCCCGCCGACATCGGCGACCTGATGGACCGAAATGTGGTCCTGGCCATCGAGGACATCGCCAACGACGAGGACAAGGCGTTCCTGATGGGGACGCTGATCATCCGGGTGGTCGAGCACCTGCGGCTGCGCGCGCGCCGCGAGCGCACCCGCGGGCTGCGGCACGTCATCGTGATCGAGGAGGCGCACCGGCTGCTCCGCAACCGCGGCGAGGAGCGGGCCAGCGCGCACGCGGTGGAGCTGTTCGCCGGGATGCTCGCGGAGATCCGCGCGTACGGCGAGGGCATCGTGGTGGCCGAGCAGATCCCCACCAAGCTCGTGCCGGACGTGGTGAAGAACACCGCGCTGAAGGTGGTGCACCGGCTGCCCGCCGCGGACGACCGGCAGATCGTCGGCGCCGCGATGAACCTGGACGAGGACCAGTCCCGGCAGGTGGTCTCGCTGCGGCCGGGCGTCGCCGCGGTCTTCGCCGACGGGATGGACCGGCCGCTGCGGGTGGAGGTGCCGCTGGGCGAGGGCCGTGAGGCCGTACGGCCCGGGCCGGCCCCGCCCATCGCCGGCCGGCGCTCCGCCGCCTGCGGGGCGCGCTGCCGGGCGCGGGCCTGCACGCTGCACGAGGTCCGGCAGGCCGACCTGCTGTCCACCGCCGCCCCCCAGGTGTGGCTGCGGCTGTGGGCGGAGACGCTGGTGCTCGCGTTCGTGACCAACCGCGGGCTGCCGATCGTGCCGGAGGAGCTGCGGCTGCGCTGGCGGGACGGGCTGCACGCACCGGAGCAGCTCCGCGAGTGCCTGCTCGCCACCGTGGTGGAGGGGGCCGTGGCGCGCCGGGCGTCGGCACTGCGCACCGCGTTCCCGCCCGCCCGGCTGGTGGAGGCCGCCGCGGACGTGGCGGCCCGGATGCTGGCCGGGGACGACGCTCTGGCGGGACGGCTGCCCGGGCCGCAGTGGGTGATCCCGCAGGTGCGCTGGCTGCACGAGATGCAGCGGGTGCTGGGCCGCCGGTCCGACGACTACGACCGGGCGGAGTTCGCGCCGCCGCTGGACTACCCGATCGAGGGGCTGACGGACCGTACGGGCAAGCGCGGCAGCCGGGCGCGTGCCCTGCGCCGGCACCCGCTGTCCATGGGGCTCGCGGTGAACCGGGCCACCGCGCTGCGCGCGCTGATCGGCGACGACACGGCCGGGTTCACCCACGACCTCCCCATCGTCGCGGTCGGACTGGACGAGACCGAGCAGATCCGCATCGTCGCCCAGCACACCGCCACCGAGGACTGGCTCCTCGAAGTCCTCCGCTGGCCCGAGCGGTTCATCGTCAACGGGGACCTGGACGAAGTCGTCTTCTACTCGGACTGATCCGCGCGCCTTGGGGCATTTGAGCAGGTCGCGTAGGGTTTGGCGCACCCCCGCACGCGACGGCTCGAGGACAGATGAAGAAACTTCATCCGGCACTCATCTCGTTCCCCCGGTTCGCCCAGCACTGTGCCGGTATGGCCTTCACACAGCGGATCGCCGCCACCAGCCAGTTCCTCGCCGGCGGTCAGGAGAAGCCGGACGTGCCACAGCGCGTCCGGCTGGACGGTGGCACGGTCGCGCCCACCCCGACCCGGCCGGTGACGCCACCGCCCTCGCCGAGCGCCTCCCCCTCGCCGTCGCCGTCCCCGACCGGGGGCGACGAGGTCGTACCCGGCCCTCCGGCGCGAGGCGGCGGCGATGACGACGACGGCGGAGATGA
>WHSL01000265.1 GCA_009380095.1 Streptosporangiales bacterium
CCGAGGAATGGTAGGGCCGGGGGCCGTACCGGCGCCTGGATCGCCCTTCCTCGAACCGGGCGTGTCGGGTTAATCTCCGGGCGGGTTGCACGCCTTCGATCATGTGTCGTACAGCGGAAAAGGTGCCGGGGTATGGGGACGGGCCGCAGTAGCCAGTGCTACGGCGGCTCCGGCCGCAACGCCTACATACACAGGGCGTGGATGCGGCGAGGGCTGCCGGCGCACGCCTTCGAAGGGCGGCCGCACATCGCGATCGCCAACACCGCCTCCGACCTGAGCCCCTGCGACCTGCACCTCAATGAGGTCGCCGAGCACGTCCGGCGCGGTGCTGCTCGGCGGCTGCGACAAGACCATCCCCGCGCTGCTGATGGGTGCCGCCTCGGTCGGCCTGCCCGCGGTCGTCGTACCCGGCGGGCCGATGCTCACCGGCCACTTCCGCGGCGCGCCGCTCGGCTGCGGCACCGACGTCTGGAAGCTCAGCGAGGAGGTCCGCGCGGGCACGCTCACCGAGGACGACTTCATGCTCTCGGAGTCGTCCATGATCCGCAGCAAGGGCCACTGCAACACGATGGGCACGGCCTCCACCATGGGGCTGCTGGCCGAGGTGCTCGGCATGACCATGCCCGGCCTGGCCGGCACCCCGGCCGCCGACAGCCGCCTGCTGGAGGGCGCGCACGAGACCGGCCGGCTCGCCGTCGAGCTCGTCGCCGCCGACCGCCGGCCCGCGGACGTGCTGACCCGCGGCTCCTTCCACAACGCCATCGTCGCGCTGGCCACGCTCGGCGGCTCCACCAACGCCGTCGTGCACCTGCTGGCCATAGCCGGGCGGCTGGGGGTGGAGCTGACCCTGGACGACTTCGACCGGATCGGGGCGGACGTGCCGCTGCTGGTGGACCTGCAGCCGGCCGGGCGGTTCCTGATGGACGACCTGTACCGGGCCGGCGGCCTGCACGCCGTGCTGCGCGAGGTCCGCGAACTGCTCGACCCCGAGGCGATCACCGTCACCGGCCGTCCGTTCGTGGACGGGCTCGACGCGGGGCGCATCCACGACCCCGAGGTGGTCCGCCCCCGGGACGCGCCGCTCCGGGAGAGCGCCGGGATCGCGGTCCTGTACGGGAACCTCGCCCCCGACGGCGCGGTGATCAAGCCCGCCGCGGCCTCGCCGCACCTGCTGCACCACCGCGGGCCCGCCGTGGTCTTCGACTCCATCGAGGACCTGTACGCCCGGCTGGACGACGCGGACCTGGAGGTCACCGCCGACTCGGTGCTGATCCTGCGCGGCTGCGGCCCGAAGGGCTACCCGGGCATGCCCGAGGTCGCCAACCTGCCGCTGCCGCCCAAGCTGCTGGCCCAGGGCGTAAGGGACATGGTGCGCATCTGCGACTGCCGGATGAGCGGCACCGCGTACGGCACCGTCGTGCTGCACGTCGCCCCCGAGGCGGCCGCCCGCCTGTCGGCCGAGGGCGTCAAGGTCATCACCCTCGACCTCGCCGGTGAGGCCGACCACGTCGTCGACGTCACCGACGACGCGGCGGTCCAGGAGATCGCCGAACACGTGGGGCCGGTCGACATCGTCGTCAACTCCGCGGGGATCATCGGGCCGAACGTACCGCTCTGGGAGGTCCCGCCGGACGGGTGGCGGCGCACCTTCGAGGTGAACGTGCACGGCACCTTCAACGTCTGCCGCGCGTTCGTCCCGGGGATGCGCGAGCGGGGCTGGGGGCGCATCGTCAACATCGCCAGCATGGCCGGGAAGGACGGCAACCCGAACATGTCGCCGTACTCGGCGTCGAAGGCCGCCGTCATCGGGCTGACCAAGTCCCTCGGCAAGGAGCTGGCGCGGAGCGGCGTGCTCGTCAACGCGATCGCCCCGGCGGTGATCGACACCCCGATGGTGGCCACCGTCGATGCCGAGGTCACCGGCGCCCGAGCCGGGGCCGTGCGGCTGCGACGCGTGCGACGAGACCTGGCAGAGCCAGGCGGACGAGCTGGAGTGGCGGGTGCTCGCGGTCGCCGCCGGAAACCTCAGCGAGGCGGTCACGGCGGGCTCGCCGCCCTGGGTGAAGCGCGAGATCCACGACGAGGAGCACCGGCAGAGCGGCGAGTGGCGCGCCGGAAGAGATACACGCGACCGCGTACGTGCCGCCAAGCCGCTCCTCGACCGACTCCCGTCCGGCTGGGCCTCCTGGCCCCGCCGCTGATCCCGGTCAGGGCTTCTTGGCGACCGCGCAGTAGGCGCCGATGACCTGGGGCACGCCGACCTGCGCCTCGTCCGGACGCCAGGCGGTGATGGAGACGAAGCCGGGCTCCATCATGTCGAGCCCGTCGAAGGCCGCCCGGATCACCGACCGCTCGCGCGGCAGGTACGGCGCGCCGCCTGTCTTGGCGTACTCCTCGCAGAGCGTGACGTAGCCCTGGTCGTCGGTCGTGCCGTCGTAGAGGGTGAGGTAGCTGCCCGAGGGGACCGCGTCCATCACCGTACGGACGATGCGGAGCATGTCCTCGTCGGCGCCGACGTGGCCGAGCACGCCCATGAACATCACGGCGATCGGCTGGTCGAAGTCCAGCATCTCGCGCGCCTCGGCGAGGATGCGCTCCGGGGCGGTGAAGTCGGCGTTGATGTACGTGGCGTCGCCCTCGACGGTCATGCTGGTGAGCAGCGCGTCGGCGTGCGCCAGCACGAGCGGGTCGTTGTCCACGTACACGACCTTCGCCTCGGGCGCGACGCTCTGTGCCACCTCGTGGGTGTTCTGCATGGTCGGCAGGCCGGTGCCGATGTCGAGGAACTGGCGGATGCCGGCCTCGCCGGCGAGGAACCGCACGGCGCGGATCAGGAACTGCCGCGACTGCGAGGCCATCCGGGTGATGTCCGGGTATACCGCGATGCCCGTGTCCCCCGCGATGCGGTCGATCTCGTAGTTGTCCTTGCCGCCCATCCAGTAATTCCAGATCCGGGCCGAATGGGGAATATCGGTACGGATCTTGGCGGCCTGCTCGTCGGACATTGGTCGGACTCCTCGTTAGGCGTGAACGGCGTGGGACGCCGGACCGGCGCGGCGGGGCGCCACGGGATGACTGTGCCCACCCCGGGCACGCCGTGACAGTACAAGACTGGGGGCCACCGGAGGGGAGAACAAGCCAGTTACCACCCCTTTGAAATGCTCTTGTGGCGCCTTCGCCCAGGCCATTATCCGCCCGCTCGGCGGCGCGCACCAGAACCCCGCACTTATGTCGCTTTTGTGCTAATTGTCGAAGGGCTATCTGATGCCTCGGGGGCCGGTTCGGTCTTGGCGATGCTCGCGGCGGCGAGGGCGTTGCCGATCACGTTGACGGCCGTACGGCCCATGTCCGCCAGGAAGTCGATGCCCAGCAGCAGGGCGACCGCCGCCGCGGGGAGGCCGAGCGTCTGAGCGGCCGCGAGGAGCACCACGATCGCTCCCGACGGGACCGCGGCGACGCCCTTGGCCAGCACCACGATCACGCCGGTCATCAGCAGCAGCGTGGGCAGGGTGAGGGCGCGGCCCTGCACGTTGGCGAGGAAGATCAGCGAGACGCCGATGAAGTAGTGGGCTCCGGTGAGGTTGAACGAGTAGCCGAGCGGGACCACGAGCGACACGGTGGACCGGGACGCGCCCTGCTCCTCCAGGCGCCGGAGCAGCGGCGCCGCCACGCCCTGGAAGGTCGCGAGCGGGCGGCCGAACCGGTGCCGGGTCCGGACGTGCTCGGTGGTCAGGTCCAGCCCCTCGGCCAGCACGCCGTCCATCACCGCGCCGGCCGCGACGGTCGCGTGGTTCCCCAGGGCGGTCGCGATCCCGGGGGCGGCCGGGTCGCCGCCCAGCGCCTCGGCCGGGGCGGCGGTGAGCCGCACGGGGCGGCGGTGATAGCCCGAGCGTGGCGAGCGCGGGGACGGAGAGCGTACGGCGGCCGACCTCGCGCAGCACCAGCCCCAGCTCGACCGGCCCCCGCCCCTCCCCGCCCAGGTCGGCGGGCACGCCGAGGCCAAGCAGCCCGGCCGCCGCCATGACCTTCCACGCCTCGGCGTCGTAGGACGGAACGGCCCCCGGCCGGGGGCGCGCGTCCGCGGCCAGGCGGGCCGGCGTGTCACCCGCGAGGTCCGCGATTCGCCTGCTGGGTCTCGTCGAGGCGGAACTCCACCCGGCCTCCTCGCTCCGGCGAACGGACACCCCAAGATATAGAACACGTTCTACTTTCTGTCCACGCCCCGGCCCAGGTTATCGAGTGGCGAGGCGGGTGGGGTGGGCGCGAGGATGGCGGTCATGTCGAGTGACGTGCCCGCGGCGGGCTTCGCCTGGTCCAACATGTTCCTGCACCCCGACGAGGACCCCCGCTCGGACGGCGACTTCACCGACGAGCGCGAGCTGTTCACCGCGTACCTCCGCGACCATCGACTCACGCTGGAGATGAAGTGCGCCGGCCTGACCCCGGAGCAGCTCGCCCGGCGGGCGGTCGAGCCGTCCACCATGTCGCTGCTCGGGCTGATCCGGCACATGGCGGAGGTGGAGCGGACCTGGTTCCGCCGGCGGATGGCCGGGCAGGACGTCCCGTTCCTGTTCCGTACGGCGGAGTCCCGCGACGCGGACTGGGACGGCGCGGTGGCCGACGAGGCGGTGGTCGCGGAGGCCTGGCGGCTCTGGCGGGAGGAGACGGCCTTCGCCGACCGGTTCATCGCCGAGGCTCCCGACCTCATGATCACCGGCACCTGGGACGGCGAGACGCTGACGCTCCGCGAGCTGCTGCTGCACATGATCGAGGAGTACGCCCGCCACAACGGCCACGCCGACCTGCTCCGCGAACGCATCGATGGCCGCAGGGGACAGTAGAGCGAAGACGCTGTGAGGAGGGGCATGCAGCCGCCGGTGGGAGTGGAGTCGCTGGCCCGGCTCGGGCCGGTACGGGGAGCGGAGCCGCTGGAGAGCAGCCCGCGCTCGCACGTGTGGCGGGCGGAGATGGGCGGCGTCCCCGTCGTGATCAAGCAGTTGGCCGAGGACCCGGATGCGGACGACCGCTACGCCCGGGAGGTGGCGGCGCTCGAGCTCGCGGCCACCGCGGATCCGCCCGTCGTCCCGCGCCTGCTCGGGGCCGACCCGGAGGCGCGGGTCCTGATCCTCGAGGAGGTCGGCCATCACCCCCCGCCCGCGGACTGGATCGTCGGCTACGCGACTTCGCTCGCCCGCCTGCGTGCGACGGGGACCAACGCGCTCCCCGGCCAGGGCCATGGCGCACTGCCGCCGTGGGCCGGGCCATCCGCGCTCCCTGGGGAGCGGGGAGGGCTGCCGCCGTGGGCCGGGCCCGGGTTGAGGGACGTCGTGGCGTTCGCGCGGCTCGCCGAAGGGCTGGGGGTGACGCTCAACGAGCGGGCGCGCGCCGAGGCCGAGGTGCTCGTGGAACGGCTGGCCGACGGCTCCAGGCGGGCCCTGCTGCACGGCGACCCGTGTCCCGGCAACGACATGTACGGGCCGGACGGCTTACGGTTCATCGACTTCGAGCAGGCCTCGATCGGGGACGGGATCGTGGAGCTGGCCTGTCTCCGCGTCGGCTTCCCGACCTGCTGGTGCTCCACCGCGCCGGAGCCCGGGCTGTTGCATGTGGCGGAGGAAGCGCACCGCGGCGCCTGGCGCGCCGCGACCGGCACCGACGTCACCGGCGACCTCACCGACGCCTGCGCCGGCTGGCTGCTGCGCGGCAACGGCCTGGTGCAGCGCGCCGAACGGGACGGTACCGACCGCTTCGCGCGGGTCCTCGAGCGCGACTGGACCTGGGGCGTGGCGACGGCGCGCCAGCGACTCGCCCACCGCCTGGACGTCGTCGCCACGATGGCGGCCGAGCACACGCCCCTGGCGGCGTTCGGCGAACTCACCCGCGCCATGCGCACCGCGATCGACACCCGCTGGCCCGGCCTCGTCCCCCTCCCCACCCACCGCCCCTGACTCCCGCGCCCCGCGCCCCGCGCCCCGCGCCCCGCGCCCCGCGCCCCGCGCCCCGGCGATCATGCCCGAGCGGCCCTGGAATCGTCTGGCGCTGCCGCCAAACTTATGGGACATTTGTCCCACAAGTGGTGACGTGGAGGTGGGACATGGTCTGGGTGCTGCTCGTCGGTGCGATCATTTGCGAGGTGACCGCGACGGTCTGCCTCCGGCTGTCCGACGGCTTCACCAAGCTCGTCCCCAGCGTTATCGTCGTCGCCGGGTACGCGGCCGCGTTCGTCCTGCTGGCCATGGTGCTGAAGCGGGGCATGCCGATCGGCGTCGCGTACGGGATCTGGGCGGCGCTCGGCGTCGCGCTGGTGGCGCTGGTGGGCGTGGCGTTCCTCGGGGACAACCTCACCTGGATCCAGGGCGCGGGCCTCGTCCTGGTCATGGGCGGCGTACTGGCTCTGGAGATGGGGGCGCAGCACTGATGACGGCGGCCGCGGAGGTGGACGGGCGGCGGGAGCGGGGGTTGCGGCGGCGGCGTGCGCTGCTGGACGCGGCCGCGCGGGTGATCGCCCGGGACGGGATCGCCTCGCTGACCCACCGGTCGGTGGCGGCCGAGGCCGGTCTGCCCAAGTCCGCGGCCACGTACTACTTCGCCAGCCTCGACGACCTACTCGTCGCCGCCCTGCTGGACGGCACCGAGCACTACGCGCGGGACCTCGCCGCCACGATCCCCGACGGGGGCGGGCTCGCGGAGTTGGCGCGGCACGCGGCGGCGTACCTCACCGAGCACCGCGACCGCTGCCTGGCCGCGTACGAGCTGTACCTGCTGGCCGCGCGCCGCCCGGAACTGCGCGAGGCCGCGCTGTCCTGGCCCCGCCTGGCCCGCTCCATCGCCGCCCGCCACACCTCCGACCCCGCGGCGATCGCCGCGTTCGTGGCCGCAATCGACGGGCTTTCGATGCAGGCGCTGCTCACCAACGAGCCCCTCGACGCCGACACCCTGCACGCGGTCCTCCGCCGAACGCTCGACGGCCCCCTGGCCTGATCGGCCCCTGGTGGCTGACCGACGCCGACACCACCCCGCCCCCTGGGGGCGCGTCCACAGGGCTCATGCC
>WHSL01000077.1 GCA_009380095.1 Streptosporangiales bacterium
CCCGGAGCGAGGCCGGCCCGGGACGAGGCCGGGCGGGTGACGAGATCAGCCGCGACGGGGCCGCCCGGTGACGCCGGCCCGGGTCAGCCCTCCATCAGCGACGGCAGCCAGGTGGCGATCTCCGGGACGGCGATCACCAGCAGGATCACGCCGAACTCGATGAACAGATACGGCACGATCCCGCGGAAGATCTCACTGAGATCCAGCCCCGGCGCCACCGACTTCATCGTGTACAGGTTGAGCCCGACCGGCGGCGTGATCACCGCCATCTCCAGGTTGATCACCAGCAGCACGCCGATCCAGAGCGGGTCGTACCCGAGCGCGGTGAGCGCCGGCACCAGGATCGGCGTCACGACGAGCAGCAGCGACGCCGCGTCGACGAGGCAGCCCAGCACGAGGAGCACGAGCATCACGGCGAGCACGATCACGAACCGCGGTACGTCGAGGCCCACGATGAACGTGCTCACGTGTTCCGGCACCCGTACGACCACCAGCATCTGCGTGAACACGAACGCCGAGCCCACGATGGCCAGGATGGACGCGCTCACCTGGGTGGTGCTCTTCAGCACCTGCCACAGCCGGGCCGGGGTCAGCGCCCGGTAGAACAGCCCGACCAGCAGGAACGCGCCGACCGCACCCACGGCGGCGGCCTCGGTCGGCGTGGCCAGCCCGGTGTAGATGGACCCGAGCACCACGATCACCAGTAGCAGCGCGGGCAGCGACCTGCCGAGGGCGCGGAACCGGTCTCCCCAGGTGAACCGCTCGTCGGGGCTCGGCGCGTACGACGGCCGCAGCCGGGCCGTGATCACCACGTAGCAGATCATCAGCGCGGACAGCAGCAGCCCGGGCACCAGCCCGCCGGCGAACAGTGCGGCGATCGACACCCCGGTCACCGAGGAGTACAGGATGAACATCAGGCTGGGCGGGATCAGCATGGCCAGCGCGCCGGACGCGACGACGGTGCCGCTGGCGAACGACGGCCGGTAGCCGCGGGAGAGCATCTCCGGTACGGCCATCCGGCCCACCACCGCCACCGACGAGATGCTCACCCCGGACATGGCGCCGAACACCGTGGACGCGCCGATCGCCGACGCGCCGAGGCCGCCGGGCACCCGGCCGAGCCAGCGGTACGCGGTGGAGAACAGGTCGCGCCCGAGGCCGCTGACCGAGAGCGCCTCCCCCATCAGGATGTACATCGGGGCGGCGACGAGCGCGTAGTCGAGCAGCTGGCCGGAGAGCGAGAGCGGCACCTGCTCCAGCCCGGACAGGCCGAGCAGCAGGAAAAGCCCGAGCAGCCCGGACGCGGCGAGCGCCACGAAGATCGGGGCGCGCACCGCGATCAGCAGCAAGAGCAGGGCGATGGCGAGGGTGACGCCGAGCCAGTCCGGCATGCTCAGCCCCCCGCCTCGTCCGCGCGCCACGGCGCGAGCAGCACGACGAGCAGCAGCACCAGCCCGCCGAGGTAGATGAACACGTACACCGACCACAGCGGCAGGCTGAAGTTCCCCGAGGTCATCAACCCGTTGACGTACGCGCTCATGGTCGCCCGGTACCCGAGCCAGGCGAAGCTCCCGGCCACCACCACGGTCGCGATCCCGGTCAGCACGTCGGCGGCGAGCCGCGCCCGCTCCCCCAGCCGCCGGTACAGCAGGTCCATCTGGATGTGCCCGCCGACGGCGGCCAGGTGCGGGACGGCGAGGAACGTGGAGGCGAGCACGGCCGCCGCGTTCAGCGTCAGCGCCCACTCGGTCGGCGAGGCGAACAGATAGCGCATCACGACGTCGTACGCCGTGGTCACCATCATCACGACGATGATCACCCCGGACACGACCCGCATGCCCAGCGCGACGCCGGTGACGATCCGCTCAGCCCGCCGCAGAACCCGCGCGATCACGCGTTCCGCACCAGGCCGAGGGCCTTGTCGGCCAGCGCGGGATCGCCGAGCTGGTTGCGCCAGCGCTGCTCCACGGGCTTCAGCGCGTCCTCGAAGGCGGCGAGCTCGGCCCCCTTCGGCTCGATGACCTCGATGCCGGCCTTGTCCAGCGCGGGCTCGTACTGCTCCTTGTGCACCTTGATCTGGTTCGCGGTGCCCTTCTCCAGATACTCCTTGCCGGCGGTGAGCAGGGCCTGCTTGCCCGCATCGTCGAGCTGGTCGTACCAGCGCTTGCGCACGTACGCGTCCAGGCTGTACGAGCCGAACCGGCCCATCGTGGCGTACCTGATCACCTGCTGCAGGTCACGGGAGAAGATCGTGCCGAGGTAGGAGATCATCCCGTCGATGGTGCCGCGCTCCAGCGCTTGGAAGAGCTCGGCCGAGCTCATCGACACCGGCGACCCGCCGAGCGCGCGGACGGTCTCCCCCTCCACGTGGCCGGCCGTACGGATCCGCATGCCCTTGATGTCCTCGGGCTTGCGGATCGGCTTGTCCACGGTCCAGATGGTCTCGAACGAGGTGGGCATGGAGCCGATGACGCGCAGCCCCTTCTTGCCGAGCTCCTCATTGAAGACCTTGTACAGCTCCCCGTCCGGCCGCAGCGCCCGCTGCTGCGCCTCCACCCCCTCGCTGACGAACGGCAGCTCGTACGCGCCGAGCACCTTGTAGGTGGTGGAGATGTAGGAGCTGGTCTGGAAGCCGAGATCCGTGACCCCCTGCAGCAGCCCGGGGATGAGCTGGTCGGCGTCGAGCAGGCTCTCCGAGTGGAAGAGCTGGAAGGTCACCTTGCCGCCGCTGGCCTTCTTGATCCCGTCGAGCAGGATCCCGAAGGAGGGGAACAGGTCCTTGTACGCGGGGGTGAGGTAGGTGGCGGCCTTGAGCCCCGTGGTGGAGCCGCCGCTGTCGGGCACGCCGCACGCGGTGGCGAGGGCGGCGGTGGCGCCCGCGGCGAGCAGGCGCCTACGGGTCAGTGTGGTCGTCGGTGCGGTCCTGGGTTCCGCAGGGTTCATGACGAGATCCCTCGGGAGGCGCGAGGTCGGTTGTGACGACACCCTTACCCGCCGGACAGGACTCGTCAAGAGTTGATCTCGCCCCTCGGACACGCCCGCGGGTCAGCCCAGCAGGAACGGCGCTCCCGCGCGTTCGCACAGGTCACGCAGCTGATCCAGGAGCCGTTCCGGGATCGGGATGCCGAGCCGCCCACGCTCCTCCCGGGTGCGGTCCTCCGGTTCCCCCGCGACCAGAACCGGAAGTTCCGGGTCGGCGGGCGGGGTGGCGTGCAGCGTGTCGACGATCACGTCCACGTCCGCGGTGAAGCCGTCGCCGCCGCGGACCGCCGCCGGGTCGATGACGAGGAACAGGTGGCCGATGTCGTCCGGCGCGCCGGGCTCGCGCAGCGGCGGGAACGTCGCGCCGGTCAGCGCGCCGGCGAGGATCTGCACCATGACCGCCAGGCCGTACCCCTTGTGCGCGGACATCTCCGCGGTGCCGCCCAGCGCGGTGATCCCGCCCTCCGGGCGTTGCCGTAGGTACGCCATGGCCTCGCCGGCGTCGGTGACCGGCTCACCGGACCCGTCCAGCACCCAGCCGGGCGGCACCGGGCGGTCGTTCAGGTCGTACACCTTGACCTTGTTGACCGCGACCGTGCTGGTGGACATGTCCAGCAGGAACGGCCGTCCATTGCCGGTCGGGGCGGCGAAGGCCAGCGGGTTCGTGCCCAGCCGCGGTACGGCCCCGCGTGCGGGCAGCACCGAGATGGACCGGGCCGTGGTGGTGACGATCCCGATGAGACCGGCCTCGGCGGCCATCGCCGCGTAGTGGCCCACCGCGCCGAAGTGGTTGGAGTTGTGCGCGGCGACCACGCCGACCGCGGACTCGCGGGCGATCTCGATCGCGGTGCGCATGGCGAGCACGGCGCAGGGGTGCCCGAGGCCGCCGCCGCCGTCCACCCGGGCGGTCACGCCGGTGCGCGCGGTGACCGCGGGCCGGGCGGAGAAGTCGATGGTGGTGGGGCCGTGGCCGGGCTCGTACGTCGGCAGCATGGAGATGCCGTGCGAGTCGATGCCGGCCAGGTCGGTGTCGATCATCGCGGCCGTGGTGACGGCGGCGAGATCCGGGGCCAAGCCCCAGGCCTTGAGCACGACCTCGGTCTGCTCGGCGACGCGATCGGCGGGAAACCGCCGGGGTCCTTTCTCAGACTGCCGATCCACGCGTCCCCGCCTGCCGATCGTCTCGCATGCGGCCGTATCCAACGGTACGCAAGATTGCTCGCGCGGGTGGCGGGGTGTCAAGAGGGGCAGGAAACCACCGCGACCGGTATTGACAGGCATGTCATGCGGCGGAAACACTTTGGCATCCAATTGTACACAAAGGTGCACGTGGCAGCGCGACGGTAGCCACGTAATCGGGGGCACAGCCTTTCGCCCACTCCGCCGAGGAGCCCGCCATGTCCGTCCGACCCAGACCTCGCATCCGCCGTCCGGCCGCCCTGACCGGCATCGTCGCGGCGGCCGCCCTCGTTCTCTCCGGATGTGCCGGCGCCACGCAGAAGGCCGCCACCTCCGACTGGCCGAACAAGAAACCGATCACCCTCCTCGTCGGCTTCGCCCCTGGCGGCCCGGCCGACGGCGCGGCCCGCCCGCTGGCGCAGAGCCTGGAGAAGGAGCTCGGCACACCCGTCGAGGTGGTCAACAAGCCGGGCGCCACCGGCCAGGTCGCGTACGGCGAGATCGCCCGGGCCAAGCCCGACGGCCTCACCTTCGGCATGGTCAACTACCCCAGCTTCCAGACCTCGTACCTGGACTCCGCGCGCAAGGCCGGCTACACCCGGGACGACTTCACCACGCTGGCCAACCACGTCACGGACGCGCGGGTGCTGGTGGTGCAGCCGGACGCCCCGTTCAAGAACCTCAAGGAGTTCATCGCGGCGGCCAAGAGGGAGCCGCGGAAGTTCACCGCGGGCACGGCCGGCAAGGGCAGCGGCGCGCACTTCTCCGCCATCCAGTTCGAGGACGCCACCGGCACCGACCTGGCGCTCACGCACTTCGCCGAGGGATCCGGGCCGAGCGCCGCGGCGTTCCTGGGCAAGCACATCGACGTGCTGTTCGCCGGGGTCTCCGACGTGGACCAGATGGCCAAGGACGGGACCGGCAAGGTGATCGGCGTGATGACCGAGGAGCGCAGCGAGTTCCTGCCGGACGTGCCCACGTTCAAGGAGCAGGGCGTGAACGTGATGGAGAGCGGCCAGCGCGGCTTCGTCGGCCCGGCCGGTCTGCCCAAGGACATCCAGGACAAGCTCTCCGCCGCGCTCGCCAAGGTGATCAAGTCCGAGGAGAACAAGGAGGCCCTGCGCAAGCTCGGGCTGGAGTCGCACTACCTGGACCCGGCGCAGTACGACGCGGACCTGAAGGCCAGCGAGGCCAAGTACCGAGGGCTGTTGCCGAAGATCGGGCGCCCCTAGCGGGACGCGAACCCCCTCACCCCGGGCCGACGGTACCACGGTGCCGCCGGCCCGGGGTTTGGGTGTCGTATACGCTCGTATCCAGCCGTACGCGAGCGGTCACAACCGCACACGAAACCCGCGAGCTGTATCCGTCGAGTCTTGACAGCCGCAGGGCTACGTGGCCCCGGCGGGTACGCCCAAGGAGATCCTTGACAAGCTGGAGGCGGCCATCGGCAAGGTGATCCGGTCGGACTCCGAGCAGAAGTACAGCACGCTGCTGCCGAAGCTTTCCCGCCCCTGACTCCCCCGCGACACGGAAGGCAGGCCCCAGTGACGGACACACAGGACGGGCCGGACGCGCAGCGCTCGGACGAGCCGAGCGTGGCCGAGGTCATGGCCACATCGCTCGCCGCGGCGGGCGTCGGGCACATCTTCGCCTACCCGGGCGATCCGATCATCGAGTTCATGGAGCGTTCCCGGCTGACCGGCATCGACGTCGTACTGGCCCGCCGCGAGGCCACGGCGGCGTTCATGGCCGAGGGCCTGGCGCAGGCCACCGGCACCGTCGGGGTCTGCCTCTCCACCCTCGGCCCCGGCTCCACCGCGCTCGTCAACGGCGTGGCCGCGGCGCACCTCGACCGGGTGCCCATGCTGGCGATCTCCGGGCAGGTGGAGACGGCCCGGGAGCCGTACTTCACCCACCAGGTGGTGGACCACGACCGGCTGTTCGCGCCGATCACCAAGTGGGCGGGCCGCGTCGACCCAGGCGCCGTCGGCACCACGATGCGCAAGGCGCTGCGGCTCGCCGCCGCGGAGCGGCCGGGAGCCGTCCACCTCACCATCAACGGCGACCTCGGCAAGCGGCCGGCCACCGACGCGGGCTTCTCCGTGCCGCCGGCCGGGCCCGCGGTGACCACGCTCAGCGTGTACCGCTCCCCCGGCGGCCCGGACCCGGCCGCGCTGCTCGCGGGCGCCCGGCGGCCGGTGATCCTGGCCGGCATCGGGGCGGTCCGCGCGAACGCCACCGAGGCCCTGGTACGGCTCGCGGAGACCGCGTCCGTCCCGGTGGTGGTGGCGCCGATGGCGAAGGGCGTCTTCCCTGAGGACCACCCGCTGTTCGCCGGGGTCCTCGACATGGCCTGCAACCAGGTGTTGTGGGACTTCCTGAAGGCCTCGGACCTGATCGTGACGGCCGGGTTCGACGCGGTCGAGCTGATCAAGCCGTGGACCGTACGGACCCCCGTGCTGCACGTCGACTCCACGCCCAACACCGACCAGATCTACTCCGCGGAGTGCGAGTGCGTGGGCGACATCGGCGCGCTGCTGGACTGGCTCGCCGACGGGTGGGCCGGCCAGCCGCGCTGGTCGAAGGCGGAGGTCGCCGCGCACCGCGACGGCCTGCGGGCCGCGTACTACGAGGGCCGGGTGGCGGGGCGGCTGAACCCGACCGACGTCGTCGACGCGGTCCGCGCCGCCGCGCCCCGGAACACCATCGCCAGCACCGACGTCGGCTCGCACAAGCTGCTCGTCGGCCAGGGCTGGACCACGTACGAGCCGCGCCGGATGCTGATGACCAACGGCCTGTCGGCCATGGGCTTCGGCGTCCCCGCGGCGATCGCCGCCAAGATCGCGCTGCCGGAGCACCCGGTGATCGCGCTGATCGGCGACGGCGGGTTCGCGATGACGGCCACCGAGATCCGGCTGGCGGCGTCGCTGGGGCTGCCGGTGGTGTTCGTGGTGTTCGCCGACGAGAGCCTGAACCGCATCGAGCTCAAGCAGATGGCGCAGCGCTACCCGAGCACCGCCACCCGGATCGAGCCGAGCGACCTGGTCGGGCTCGCCGCCGCGCTGGACTGCGACGGCGTCCGGGTGGACACCGCCGGCCAGCTGGAGAAGGCGCTGTCCGGGCTGGCCGGGCTGACCCGGCCGCTGGTCATCGAGGCGCGCATCGACCCCTCCCAGTACGAGTCCCAGTTCTGATCCCGGTTCCGAGCGGAGGTTCCCAGATGATTCTCGACCGCTTCGCCAGGTTCGCCGTCGCGAGCCGGGAGGACGACCTGCCCGGCGACGTCGCGCACGCCGCCACCCGGGTGATCCTCGACTGGTACGCCGCCACCGTCGCGGGCACCGAGTCCGCGCCTGCTCAGGTGCTCGCCAAGGCGCTGGTCAACGACGCGGAGACCGGCCCCGCCCGGCTCATCCCGTCCGGCCGCGCGGTCCCGGCCCGGGTGGCCGCGCTGATCAACGGCACCGCCTCGCACACCGCCGAGATCGACGACATCTACCGCGACGGGCTCTACCACCCGGGCTCCCCCACCGTCGCCGCCGCGCTGGCCGCCGCCGAGCTGCGCGGGGTATCCGGGCCGGCGCTGCTGCGCGGGGTCGCGGTCGGTTTCGAGGTGGGCGACCGGATCGCGGCCGCGGTGCAGCCGGCGCACTACACGTACTGGCACACCACCGGCACGGTCGGCACGATCGGCGCCGCCGCGGCCGCCGCGGAGGTGCTCGGCCTCGACGCCCAGCGGTTCGCGCACGCCCTGGCCACCTCGGTGACGATGGCGGCCGGGCTGCAGCAGGCGTTCCGGTCCGACGCGATGAGCAAGCCGCTGCACGCCGGGCACGCCGCCGAGGCCGGACTGCTGGCGGCGCTCGCCGCGGAGGGCGGGTTCACCGGCGCGCTCGACGTGCTGGAGGGCGAGGCCGGGTTCGGCGCCGGGATGGCCGCGGGCACCCCGGACTGGGAGGCCGCGGTCACCGGGCTCGGAGAGCCGTGGCTGGTCACCCGGACCACGGTGAAGAACCACTCGTGCTGTGGGCACACGTTCGCGCCGGTGGACGCGGTGCTGGCGCTACGCGAGGGGGGGCTGACGCCGGCCCGGGTCCGGGAGATCCGGGTGGCGACGTACGGGGCCGCGCTCAAGGTCGCGGGGCAGCCCGATCCGCGGACGGTGTTCGAGGCGAAGTTCAGCATCGCGTACTGCGTGTCGGCGGCGCTCAGCCTGGGGTCCGTACGGCGCGTGGCGTTCGAGCCCGAGGCGATGGCCTCCCCGGAGATCCGGGAGCTGATCGGGAAGACCACGCTGTCGGTGGATCCGGGTTGCGAGGCCGCCTTCCCGTCCCGGCGGTCCGCGCGGGTCGTGATCGTGGACACCGACGGCGCGGAGCACGAGCACTACCGGGCGACCCGGCGCGGCGACCCAGACGACCCGCTGTCCGACGACGACCTGAGCCAGAAGTTCGCCGAGTTCGTCACGCCGGTGATCGGCGCGGGCAAGGGCGCGGGGCTGGCGGACGCGCTCTGGTGCCTCGCGGACCTGGACGACGTACGGAATCTTGGAGTACAGCCGTGAACGCGGAACTGTTCATCGAGGGCGGCTGGACCACGGGCGAGTCCACCGTCCCGCTGCTGGACAAGTACGACGGCAAGCCGCTCGCCGACGTGCACGTCGCCGGGGCCGCCCAGGTGAAGGCGGCGCTGCGCGGGCTGGACGCGGGGTGGCGGGAGCACCGGCTGACCGCGCACCAGCGGTACACCGTGCTGGCCCGGGCCTCCGCGCTGCTCGCCGAGCGACGCGAGGAGTTCACCGGTCTCGTTGTACGGGATACCGGTTTCACCGTCACCGACGCGGAGCGCGAGGTGGACCGGGCGGTCCAGACGCTGCTGCTGTGCGGCGAGGAGGCGCGGCGGCTGCACGGCGAGATGGTGCCGATGGAGGGCGCCCCCGGCATCTCCGGCCGATACGGCTTCACCCTCCGCCACCCGCTCGGCGTGGTCGTCGCGATCACCCCGTTCAACTCGCCGCTCAACACGGTGGCGCACAAGGTCGGCCCGGCGCTGGCCGCGGGGAACGCGGTGCTGCTCAAGCCCGCCGAGGCCACCCCGCTGACGGCCGCCGCGCTGGTGCGGCTGCTGCTCGACGCCGGGTTGCCGGCCGGGCTGATCGCGCTGGTCAACGGGCCGGGGGAGACCGTCGGGCAGTGGCTGCTGGACAGTCCGGTGCCGGCGTTCTACGCGTTCACCGGGAGCACCGCGGTGGGTAAGCACATCCGGCGCTCCGTCGGGCTGCGGAAGAGTCAGCTGGAGATGGGCGGGCTGTCCTCCACGATCGTCTGCGCGGACGCCGGCCTGGAGCCGGCCGCCGGGCTCTGCGTGAACGCGGCGTTCCGTAAGGCCGGGCAGGTCTGCACCTCGGTGCAGCGGCTGTACGTGGAGGCGTCGGTGGCCGACGAGGTGGGTGAGCGGATCACCGCGCTGCTCGCCGGGCGCGGCGTCGGGGACCCGTACTCCCGCGACACCTTCGTCGGGCCGGTGATCAGCGAGCCGGCCGCAGAGCGGATCGAGTCGTGGATCGGCCGGGCGCGGGACGGCGGCGCCACCGTCGTGACCGGCGGGACGCGCCGCGGCACCGTGGTGGAGCCGACCGTGCTGTCCGGGGTCCGTTCGGACATGGACGTGATGTGCCGGGAGATCTTCGGGCCGGTGGTGACGATCCGCCCGTTCCGTGCGCTCGGGGAGGCGATCGCGGAGGTCAACGACACCCCGTACGGGCTCGCCGCCGGAATCTTCACCGCCGACCTCAGGCGGGCGCTGGACGCGGCCGAGGGCCTGCGGATGGGGTCGGTGCACATCAACGAGACGTCCAGTAGCAGAGTTGATCTCATGCCGTACGGCGGCGTGAAGTCCAGCGGGCTCGGCCTGGAGGGGCCCCGGTACGCCGTCGAGGAGATGACCGAGCAGCGCCTGATCACCATCGGCAGGCCGTAGGGAGGCCCGTTGACCGCACCGCTGAGGGTGGACGCCCGGCTCAGGCCGGCGTCGCTGAGCGACACCGTGACCGCCGTACGGGAGCTGGAGGCCGTCGGCTTCTCCGGGATTTGGACCACGGAGACGACGGACGACCCGTTCCTGCCGCTGGTACTCGCCGCCGAGCATTCGCATCGGGTACGAATCGGAACGTCGATCGCGGTGGCCTTCGCCCGGACGCCGATGACCGTGGCGTACCAGGCGGCGACGCTGGCGCGGTACTCCGGCGGGCGGTTCACGCTCGGCCTCGGCACACAGATCAAGCCGCACATCGAGCGCCGGTTCGCGATGCCGTGGAGCCGTCCCGCGGCCCGGATGGAGGAGTACGTCCGGGCGCTGCGGGAGATCTGGCGGTGCTGGCGGACCGGCGACCGGCTGCGGTTCTCCGGCGAGTTCTACAGCCACACGCTGATGACGCCGGCGTTCACGCCGTCGCTGGCCGACGCGGACCCGCCGGTCGTGCTCGCCGCGGTGGGCGAGCGGATGATCCGGGTCGCCGGGGAGGTGGCGGACGGGCTGCTGGTGCACAGCCTGAACAGTCCGGACTACCTGCGGTCGGTGATCCTTCCGGGGTACGAGACCGCGCTCACCGGGGCCGGCCGTTCCCGGGCCGACGTGGAGATCGGCGCGGGCGTGATGATCGCCACGGGTGAGACCGAGGAGGCGATGGCGACGGCGGTGCGGGCGTTGAAGGAGCGGATCGCGTTCTACGCCAGCACCCCCGCGTACCGGGGCGTGCTGGAGCAGCACGGGCTCGGCGCGCTCGCCGACGAGCTGCACTCGCTGTCCGTGGGGCGCGACCCGGAGCGCTGGACGCGGATGGGCGAGCTCATCGACGACGACGTGATGCACACCTACGGGGTGGCGGCGGAGCCGGACCGGCTCGCGGAGGCCGTACGGACCCGCATGTCCGGGCTCGTCGACCGCGTGGCGCTCACCCCCATCGCGGCCACTCCCCCGCACCTGATCGCCCGCGCGGCCGCGGAGATCACCGGCGCGGGCTGAGCCCCGCTTTAGGCATGCAGGCGCTCGGCCTGGCGGTCCGTACAGGTCCGCTCGGCGAGTCGTGTCGCCATGAGGGTGGCCATGGTGGCGGCCGCGAGCTGCATGTACATCACGACGATCTGGTAGCGGATGGCGGTGAGCGGGTCCACGCCGGCCATGATCAGGCCGGTCATCGCCCCGGGCAGGCTGATCAGGCCGACCACCTTGGTGGCGTCGATCACCGGGGCCAGGGCGGTCTGTACGGCGCCGCGGCGGTGCGGGAGCAGCGCCTCGGCGATCGGGATGCCCAGGGTGAGCCGGGTCTCGATGGTCGCCCGCGCCGACTCCAGGTCCTCCCGCAGCCGGCGCAGCGCCAGCCCGGTGGCCTGCATCGAGCTCGCCACGATCATGCCGCCGACCGGTACCACCACGCGCGGCTCCGCCGTCACCACGCCCCGCGCAGGACCACTCCGTGGCCGGCGAGGCGGCGTACCCGGGCAAGCTCGTGGCTGGTGAGCACCACATCGTGGCCGGCCGCCACGAACTCCCCGATCAGCGCCTCGACGGTGTCGCCGCTGGCGTCGTCCAGCGCGGAGGTGGGTTCGTCCAGCAGCAGGACCGACGGGTCCATGGCGAGCGCCCGGGCGAAGCAGACCCGCTGGGCATGCCCGCCGGACAGCCCGTCGCAGGGATGGCCGAGCCAGTCCTCCGGCAGGTCGACGCGGCGCAGCAGCTCCGCCGCCCGCTCGTCGGTGAGCCCGGGGGCGCCCGAGCGCAGCTCCGCTCCCACCGTCGGGGTGAGGAGTACAGGCTGCTGCCGTACCAGCACCACCTCGCGGCGCAGCCGCAGGACGTCCACGGAGGCGAGCTCGCTCCCCCGGTATCGGATCCTCCCTTGGTCCGGGTCCTCCAGCCGGATCAGCAGCCGCAGCAGCACGGACTTGCCCGCGCCGCTGGGCCCGAGCAGCGCGGTGCACCCGCCCGCCGGCACGCTCGCCGTGACGCCGTCCAGAATCGTCGCGTCGCCCCTGCGGAACCGCAGGTCCTCCAGCGTGAACAGGGCCGCGGATGAGGTCGCCATGACCGGCGATCATCCCGGACCTCCCCCGGCCGGACCACCCCGCCCCACCCAGGACTCGTCCGGGCCTTCCCCACCGGGGGGTGCACATGGGACCATCGGCATGCTTGTGTATACATAGGCATACGAAGCGGGCCGGGCGCGGCCCGTGGCGCGACGAGAAGGACGGTGACATGGGCGAGACGAACGCTCCCGAGCGTGCGGATGTGATCGTGGTCGGCGGGGGCAACGCGGCGTTCTGCGCGGCGCACGCGGCCCGCGAGGCCGGGGCGGACGTGCTCATGCTGGAGAAGGCGCCGCAGGACGAGGCGGGCGGCAACTCATTCTACACCGCCGGTGCGGTCCGTGTCGCCCATGGCGGTGCCGAGGCGCTCGCGCCCATCCTGGACGAGGCGACCCGCGCGCGGCTGCCGGAGACCGAGCTGGCCCCGTACTCGGAGGCGGACTTCGCCGCCGACCTGCATCGGGTCACCGAGGGCCGGTGCGACCCGGCCATGGTCGAGATCGTGGTCGGCAAGAGCACCGAGACCGCGGAGTGGCTGCACCGGGTGGGCATCCGGTGGCGGCTGATGTACGAGCGGCAGGCGTACGAGTCCGGCGGCAAGCAGGTCTTCTGGGGCGGCCTCGCGCTCGGCACGGTGGACGGCGGCAAGGGGCTGATCGCCGACCACACCGCGGCCGCCGAGCGGTCGGGCATCCGGATCCGGTACGAGTCCCCGGTCACCGGGCTGCTGCAGGACGAGTCCGGCGCGATCGTGGGCGTACGGTTCCGCGACGCGGGCGGCACCGAGCGGGAGGCGCGGGCCGGCGCCATGGTGATCGCGGCCGGCGGCTTCGAGGCCGATGCCGACCGCCGGGCCAAGCACCTCGGCGCGGGCTGGGAGCGGGCGCTGGTCCGCGGCAACCCGGTGAACACCGGCGAGGTGCTGGACATGGCGATCAACGCGGGCGCGGCCCGGCACGGCGACTGGGCCTCCTGCCACAGCACGGCTTGGGATGCGGGCGCGCCGCCGCAGGGCGGCAACCGGGAGCTGACCAACCAGCTCACGCGGCAGAGCTATCCGATCGGCATCGTGGTCAACCGGGACGGGAAGCGGTTCCTCGACGAGGGCGCCGACTTCCGCAACTACACCTACGCGAAGTACGGCGCCGAGATCCTAAAGCAGCCCGGCGGCGTGGCCTGGCAGCTGTTCGACGCCAAGACCCGGCCGCTGCTGCGCACGGAGGAGTACGACAGCCACCCGATCACGTACGCCGAGGCGAACACCCTGGAGGAGCTTGCCGCCGCGCTCGGCATCGACGCCGCCGGGCTGCGCGCCACCGTGGACGAGTTCAACGACTCCATCGTGGACGCGCCCTTCGACCCGACCATCAAGGACGGCCGCGCGGCGCGGGTCGAGCCCCCCAAGTCCAACTGGTCGCAGGCCCTCGACGCACCCCCGTTCTACGGCTACGCCGTCACCTGCGGCATCACGTTCACCTTCGGCGGCGTACACGTCGACGACCACGGCCAGGTCCTCACCGAGTCGGGGTCCCCCTTGCCGGGCCTCTACGCGGCCGGCGAACTGGTCGGCGGCCTCTTCTCCGGCAACTACCCCGGCGGCAGCGGCCTCATCGCCGGCGCCGTCTACGGCCGCCTAGCCGGCACCACCGCGGCAACCCCCACCCCACCCCAGCCCTAACCACCCCCACAACCCACCCCCGCGCCCCCCAGAAGCAACGGGCCGCGGAACCGACTGGGGACCGGGCCGCGGAACCGACCGGACTGGGGAACCGGCCGGGGACCGGACTGGGGAACCGGCCGGGGACCGGGCTGGGGAACCGGCCGGGGAGCGAACCCGCCCCTCGAGGACGCACCCACACCCCCAGTCGACTCCCCAGCCCCGCGAGCGGCCTCCACCCGCGGCCCCGCCTCCACCACGCTCGCACCCCGCAGAAGTAACGAGCTGGGGAACTGGCTGGGGAGGAGAGCCGCCCCTGGAGGGTGCGCCCTCATCCCAGCCGACTCCCCGGTCCCGCAGGTGGTGTCCACGCCGGCCCGGTTCCATCGGGGTTTGTCGACGGTGTGGGCGTGACGCGTCTCGACCGGCGGGGCGGTGGTCAGAAGGCTGCGGCCGCGACGGTTAGGGTGCCGGCGGTGATGAGGGCTGCGGCCCAGAGGCGGTCGAGGTTGAACCAGGCGTAGCGGAGGACGCGGAGGCCGACGAACTCGTACACCAGCACCGCGATGAGCCCGGCCGTGACGAACATGGCGAGGGTGTGCACGCCGGTCGCGAAGATCCCGGCCAGCGCGGCCGCCCCCGGGCCCGGCTCGGCGGCGGCCCCGGCCCCATGCCCGTGCCCGGCGCCCGGCCCCGCCCCGTGCGCGTGACCGGCGGTCTCGCCACCGAGGGCCCCGGCGGTAAGCACGGGCAGCAGCATCAGCCCCGCACCGTGCGCCGACGACATCAGGAACGACCAGCCCGCGAGCTGCCACAGCGACAGCCGCATGCCCGACCACCGGAAGTGCCGCGTGGACAGCAGCCGCCACAGCCCGAACCCCACCAGCAGCAGCCCGCCGCCCACGGCCACCGCGCCCGCCGTGGTGACCGAGCCGGTGACCGTGACCGCGACGGCCACCAGCCCCACCGAGGCGGCGTGCCCGGCGGCGATGGCCGGTAGCGACTGGAGCAGCAGCGCGCGGCTGCCCTCCTGCATGCCGCGGCCGACCGCGAACAGCCAGCCCATCGCCGGGTTCACGCCGTGGAAGGCGCCCAGCGCGGCGAGCGCCGCGATCGAGCCCTGCGCTACGGCCATCCGGCGTCAGCCCTGGAAGCAGTACGAGTCCGACGACGCGTCGCCACCCTGTAGCCGGATCTGGTGCGCGCGCAGGCCGCGGAACGCGTCGCCGTACGGGAAGAACCGCTCGTCGAGCGTGAACCCGTCCGGCCCCGAATCGGCCTTGGCCATCCAGGCGCCCACCCCGTCCGGGTACGAGCCGGAGCAGGGGTCGGTGTCGATGACCGCGATCGCGTCCGGACGCCGCGCCTCGCGATCGAAGACCGTGACGTACGCCAGCGTCTCGGCCGGTGCCTCGGCCGCGTCCCGAGGTGACGGATAGAACGTCGGGTCGGGCTGCCAGGTGGTCATGGCGATCTCCTCACCTGGGAGGTCCAGGAGCCTGCCCTCGCACACTCTCACGGTGGGTTCCGGTCGGCCAGAGCGTCACCGAAGAGGAGCAAGCGCGGAGAACCCGGCGCGTCCTCAGCGCCCCCGGAAGTCCGGCGGCCGGCGCGCCAGGAACGCCTGTACGCCCTCCCCCGCGTCCTCGCTCGCGTTGGCGATCATGACGGAGAGCTCCGCGTCGCCCAGCGAACTCTCGAACGTCGCCTCCAGGGAGCGGTACATCATCCGCTTGGCGAGCCGTACGGCCAGCGGCGCGCGCGCCGCCAGAGAACCGGCCATGGCCAGCGTCCGCTCCCGCAGCTCCGCGTGCGGCACGACCTCCGTGACGAGGCCCAGCTCCAGCGCGCGACGGGCGTCGTACCGCTCCCCCAGCATGACCATCCGCAGCGCGTGATCCAGGCCCATCGCACGCGGGAACAGCCAGGCGCCGCCCTCGTCGGGCAGCAGGCCCGCCGTGCCGCTCGGGTCGCCGAACACCGCGCGGTCCGAGGCGATCCGGAAGTCGCAGAGCAGCGCGAGGGTGAGGCCGCCCGCCACCGCCGGCCCGTTCACCATCGCGATGACCGGCTTGTCCAGCCGGCGCAGCGCCAGCGAGAGCCGGTGGAAGCCCTCGCGCATCACGATGGCGTGGCCCAGCTGCCGGGCCTCGGCGGTGCTCCGTGCCGTACCGTCCGCGAGGTTGCCGCCGGAGCAGAAGCCCCGGCCCTCACCGGTGATGACCAGCACCCGCCGCGTGTCGTCACGCGCGTACGCGTCCAGGGCGGCGACGACCTCCTCGCACATCTCGGTCGTGTAGGCGTTCATGACGTCCGGCCGGTCGAGCGTGAGGAGGCCGACACCGGGGCCGACCTCCTCGACGCGGATCGTCGCGTACGTCACGGCGCCACCGGGGTGTGCCGGAACACGGGGTCACGCTTCTCCACGAAGGCCCGTACGGCCTCGCGGTGATCCTCGCTGAGACCGCACTCCAGGTGGTGCGGGACCTCCCGGGCCATCGCCGCGTCCAGGTCGTCGTCGAACGCGTGGACCAGGTTGTCCTTCATGTTGCGCAGGCAGGGACGCGGCCCGCCGGCCAGCCGCCGCGCGATGCCGAGGCTGAACTCCTCCAGCTCCTCGGCGGGCACCACCCAGTTGAGCAGCCCGAGGTCGAGGCACTCCTGCGCCTCGACCCGCTCGGACAGGAACAGCATCCGCCGCGCCCGGGCCGGCCCGACGAGCCGGTTGAGCAGCCAGGTGGTGCCGTAGTCCCCGGACAGCCCCACGCCGGCGAAGGCCGTCACCATCACCGCGCGGAGCGTGCCGATCCGCAGGTCGGCGGCGAGCGCCACGCCGAGCCCGGCACCCGCCGCCGCGCCGGGCAGTACGGCGACGACGGGCTTGGCCATCGAGTAGATCTTCCCGGCCGTGGCGCGCTGGGACTCCAGCTGGCGTTCCGCCCGCGCCTCCACCGACTCGCTGGTGCCGCCGCCCTCGCCGCCGCGCTCCGCGAAGCCCTTCACGTCGCCGCCGGCGCAGAACGCCTTGCCGGCGCCGGTGATGAGGACGGCCCCGACGTCGTCCGCCGCCTCCATCTCGGTGAGCAGGCTCGCGAGGCCGGTGAGCATCGCCGGCGACAGGGCGTTGCGCCGGTCCGGGCGGTTCAGCGTGATCCGCCCGACGCCGCCGGTCACCTCCCCCAGCACGTCGGTGGTTCCGGTCTCGATGGTCCGCGTGTCAGTCATCGACCTGCCTTCTCCTGGGTCTCGTGGGTCACGGGCACGCGGGGTACAGCGGCCGCGTCCCGGTGTTCTGCGCGGTGCGGTCGCTGAAGCGGCAGCCGTACGCGGGGTCCGCCACCACCTTGGGGTCGGACACGCCGTCCCCGGCCGGGCGGGCGCCCGTACGCTCCCACCGCACCAGGTCGTCCCATGCCGTTCCCACCTCTGCGGGGCTGAACTCGCAGTGCCCGGCGGCCCTGATCGCCCGCTGTACGAGCAGCTTCGCACGCCCGTGCCGGGCGACGTCCTCCTGGTACGCCTGTTCCATGGAGAACGGGACGAACAGGTCGCCGAGGTCATGCAGCGACAGGACGGGCACGGTCGGCGTACCGGACACGCTGGGCACCTCGGTCAGCCGGTGGGTGCGCCGGGCGACCGGGTCCGAAGGCCGTACGCGTTGCACGGAGGCGTTGACGTCCACCGGCTCGTCCGGGGTGTAGACCGTCTTCAGGTTGGTGGCCACCCGCCCGGGCTCCTGCGCCAGCGTGCCGCCCTCGTCCGGGCCGGCCAGGGTGAACAGGAAGTCCTTCCAGTTCGCGAAGGCCGCATCGTCGCCGGGCCGGTCGCCGCCGCTGCGCTCGGTCACGATCTCGCGGAACTGCTTGCCGAGATCGTTGGTGGTGTCCGGACCGCCCGGGGTCAGGCCGATGAGGCCGAGCCGCTGCTGGATCTGCGGCACGATCACGGCCTGGTAGTCCGGCGGGGTCGGGTGTGCGGGCAGGTCCGCCAGGTCCTGGGCGATCAGGTTGTAGTCGAGGAAGAAGTCGAACAGCTCGTGGTCGCCGAGAACGCCGCACATCGGCATGGCGGCGTCGTAGAACTTCGGGTACTGCTCGATGGAGCGGACCGTGACGTGGCCGCCCATGGAGACGCCGGTGATGTGGGTCTTGCGCGGCTCGTCCACGAGGTCGGCGAAGTGTTCGGCCAGGTCCTGGGTGCTGCGGACGCCGGCTCTCACGTCGTAGTCGTTCGCGTAGTACGAGGAGGCGGCCCAGGCGTAGCCCTGGTCGAGCAGGCGCTGGCGGAGGCCGAAGCCCGGTGGGTCCACGGTGAGCACCCTTGTCGCGCCGCGGAAGCCGTGCGCCCACATGACCAGTTCGCCGTTCCAGGCCGGTGGGATCTCGATGTCGAATGCCGCGTGTTCGTGGACGCCTTGGATCACTTTGGTCGGTTTGCCGTCCACGATCGCCGGGGCCAGTGGCGGGTTGACGATCGTGTAGCCGGGGAGTGGCTGATCGCCCGGGGTCGGGTCGTTTCCGCCGCGTCTCGTTGGGTCTGCCTGGGCGGGTGAGGCCGTGAGCAGGGCGGTGGCCAGGGTGATGGCCGCTGTGAGAGCTATCAAGGTCCGGCTGTGCACGGCCGTTACCTCCTTGAGGCCCCCGAGCTGGGACGACATCTCCGGAGTTTGAACGGGCGGGTCGTCGGCGTCAATGTCCGGTTCCGTGGGGCGTGGCCGGGATGTTGGCGGCCTTGGCGAGGGTGTCTTGGTGGTCGCCTTGGGTGCCTAGGGCGATGGAGTCGGCCTTGGCCCGCTTCAGGTAGAGGTGGGCGGGGTGTTCCCAGGTCATGCCGATGCCGCCGTGGAGTTGGACGCACTCTTCGGCGGCGTGGACGGTCACCGGGCTGGTCCAGGCCTGGGCGACCGCGATCGTGATCTCGTCGGGGTCGTCCTCCGCGGCATTGCGGGCCGTGGCGCGGGCCTTGGCGATGTCGAGCCAGAGGTCGGCCAGGCGGTGTTTGATCGCCTGGTACGAGCCGATGGGGCGGGCGAACTGCTTGCGTTCCTTGACGTAGGCGAGGGTGGTGTCGAAGCACCATTCGGCCACGCCCACCTGTTCCGAGGCGAGCAGGGCCGCTGTGCGGGAGAGGGCGTAGGTCAGCGGTTCGGTGTCCGGGGCGATCCGGGTGCTCCGGGCGCTGTCCAGTTCGATGGTGGCGATCGGGCGGGTCTGGTCGAGGGACACCTGGGTGTGCACGGTGAAGTCGGTGACGGCGTGGATCTTGCCGTCGGCCGGGACCAGGACCACGTCCGCGGGTTCCGCACCCGCCACGCCGGTGACCGTGCCGGTGAGGCCGTCCGCGGTCACGGTGACGCCGGACGACTTCACGTCGTAGGGGGAGGTCGCCAGGGAGACCGCCACGGCCGCGGTCGAGGCGCCCGAGGCGAGGTCGGCGAGGAGCTTCTCCGCGGCCGGGGTGCCGGACCGCAGCAGCAGCGTGGTGGCCAGGACCGAGCTGGTCAGGTACGGGACCGGGGCGCAGGACCGGCCCAGTTCCTCCAGGACCACGGCGGCTTCGCCGGGGGTGGCGCCGGCGCCGCCCAGGGACTCGGGGATGAGGAGTCCGGCCACGCCGATCTCGGTGGTGAGGGCGCGCCACAGGTCGAGGTCGTAGGGGGTGTCGGTCTCCACGCGTGCCAGTACGGCGCTCGGCGGGCAGCGGTCGGCGAGCAGGGCCCGTACGGAACCGCGCAGCTCTTCCTGCAGGTCGGAGTAGAGCAGACTCATCGTGGCAGGTCCTTCCAGGGAACGTCCTTGTCGGCGCGCTGTTCCTGGGGCAGGCCGAGCACCCGCTCCGAGACGATGTTGCGCAGGATCTCCGAGGTGCCGCCCTCGATGGAGTTGCCCTTGGCGCGCAGGTAGCGGTAGCCGGCGTCGCGGGAGAACATGGCGACCTCGTCCGACCGGCGGAACGTCCAGTCGCCGTACGTGAGGCCGTCCTCCCGGCGCAGCTCCACCTCCAGGCCCGACAGCTCCTGGTTCAGCTTGGAGAAGGCCAGCTTGATCGCCGAGCCCTCGGGGCCGGGCACGCCGGCAGTGAGCTGCTCGCGCAGCCGCGCCCCGGCGAGCCGCGTCGCCTCGGCCTCCACCCACAGGCTCAGCAGGCGCCGGTGCAGGTCGTGGGTGCGCAGCTCGGGGTGGTCCCGCCAGGTCTGCAGTACGGGGGCGATGATGCCGCCGCCCCGCTCCGTACGGCCGCCGCCGATCGCCACCCGCTCGTTCATCAGCGTGGTCTGCGCGACCCGCCAGCCCTCGCCGACCTTGCCCAGCCGCAGCTCGTCGCCGAGCCGTACACCGGTGAGGAACACCTCGTTGAACTCGGCCTCGCCGGTGATCTGCCGCAAAGGCCGTACTTCGACGCCCCCTGCATGCATGTCGCAGATGAAGTACGTGAGGCCCTGGTGCTTGGGCACGTCGGGGTCGGTACGGGTGACCAGGATGGCCCAGTCCGCGTAGTGCGCGCCCGAGGTCCACACCTTCTGCCCGTCGACGATCCAGTCGTCCCCGTCGCGGACCGCCCGCGTGGCGAGCCCGGCCAGGTCGGACCCGGCGCCCGGCTCACTGAACAGCTGGCACCAGATCTCCTCGCCGGTCCACAGCGGGCGCAGGTACCGCTTCTTCTGCTCCTCGGTGCCGAACGCGAGGATCGTGGGGGCGGCCATGCCGAGGCCGATGCCCTGCCTGCCGTCGGGCCCGGGTGTGCCCGCGAGCAGCTGCTCCACGACGCCCTGCTGCTCCCGCGAGGCACCGAGACCGCCGAGCCCCTGGGGGAAGTGCACCCAGGCGAGCCCGGCGTCGAACCTGGCCCCGAGGAACTCCGTACGGCTCATCGCCGACGGGTCGTGTTCATCGAGGAATGCGCGAACCCGGTCGCGTACCTCCATAACGCTCCTTCGTCACCATCCGCCGGCCCGTGGTCCTGCCGATCACGTCAGGAGCGTATTACCGAACGCCGTTCTAAATCTAGCCGCCACTCAGGCGGCGCGGTCCACGGGGTCGAGACGGAGCAGCACCGTCTCCTGTACGGCCCCGCACTCCACGCAGACCGGCGTCGCGGGGCGGCGGTCCGGGGCCTTCTCCGCGTCGGGGGCCGGCGCGGCGTCCGGTTCCGGGGGGGCGGTGGCCGCGCGGCGGCGGGCAAGCAGGCGGCGGCCGATCATCATGGTGATCACCACGGTCGCGCCGATGACCATGAGTAACGTGGGGCCATACGCGGCGTGGCCCGCGGCGGTGGTCAGCAGGTGGACGGCGCCGGCCGCCACGAAGATCACGGCGAGTTCGACGACCTCGTTCGGGAGGTGGCCCGAACGGCCCCCGGAGTCGTGTCGCTTGCTCATGCCCTCCATGCTGGGCACTCCCTGTTACGCGGGACCCCGCCCGCTGTTACAGGGCGTTGAAAACGGGCTAAAGCCGGTTCACACCCGCGATGTGTACCACGGCGCGGCCCTCCTCGTCCGAGGCCGCGAGGTCGACCTCGGCGGAGATGCCCCAGTCGTGGTGGCCCGCCGGGTCGTCGAAGACCTGGCGCACCCGCCACAGCTCCGGCTCCTCCTCGATCAGCAGCAGCTTGGGGCCGCGCGCGTCGGGGCCGGTGAGCAGCTCGTCGTGGTCCTCGAAGTAGGCGTCCATGGCGTCCGCCCAGCGGTCCGCGTTCCAGCCGTCGTCCTCGTCCAGCTCGGCGAGCTCGTCGTACTTCTCCAGCGCCGCCAGTTCCACCCGGCGGAACAGGGCGTTGCGGACCAGTACGCGGAAGGCGCGGGCGTTGGCCGTGACCGGGGCGGGCCGGTCGTCCTCGACCCGTACCTCCTCCGGCTCGTCGCTCGGGTTGGCCAACTGCTCCCACTCGTCCAGCAGGCTGGAGTCGACCTGCCGGACCAGTTCGCCCAGCCAGGCGATGAGGTCGCGCAGCTCCTCGGTCTTCACGTCGTCCGGCACGGTCTGGTCGACCGCCTTGTACGCGCTCGCCAGGTACCGCAGCACGATGCCCTCGGCGCGGGACAGCTCGTAGAAGCCCGCGTACTCGGTGAAGGTCATCGCCCGCTCGTACATGTCGCGGACGACCGACTTGGGGCGCAGCGGATGGTCGGCCACCCAGGGGTGGCTCCGGCGGTAGACCCCGTACGCGTGCTCGAGCAGGTCCTCCAGCGGCCGCGGGTAGGTGACGTCGGCGAGGCGCTCCATGCGCTCCTCGTACTCCAAGCCGTCCGCCTTCATCTCCGCGATGGCCTCGCCGCGGGCCTTGTTGAGCTGGGCGGCGAGGATCTGCCGCGGATCCTCCAGGGTGGACTCGATCACCGAGAGCACGTCCAGCGCGTACGTCGGTGAGGCCGGGTCCAGCAGCTCCAGCGCGGCCAGCGCGAACGTGGACAGCGGCTGGTTGAGCGCGAAGTCCTCCTGCAGGTCGACGGTGAGCCGCGCGTAGCGGCCGTCCGGGTCCGGCTCGTCGAACTGCTCCACCACTCCCCCGGCCAGCAGCGACCGGTATATCGCGATGGCCTCCCGGATGTGCCGCCGCTGCCGGGCGCGGTCCTCATGGTTGTCGGTGAGCAGGCGCTTCATGGCCGCGTACGCGTTGCCCGGCCGGGCGATGACCGAGAGCAGCATCGCGTTGCTGACCCGGAAGCGCGAGGTCAGCGGCTCGGGCTCGGCGGCGATCAGCTTCTCGAAGGTGTTCTCGTCCCAGGCGACGAAGCCCTCCGGCGGCTTCTTCCGCACGACCTTGCGGCGCTTCTTCGGGTCGTCGCCCGCCTTGGCCAGCGCCTTCTCGTTCTCCACCACGTACTCGGGGGCCTGCACCACCACGTACCCGAGCGTGTCGAACCCGGCGCGGCCGGCCCGGCCGGCGATCTGGTGGAACTCGCGGGCGCGCAGGCGCCGTACGCGCTGGCCGTCGTACTTGCTCAGCGCGGTGAACAGCACCGTGCGGATCGGGACGTTGACGCCGACGCCGAGCGTGTCCGTGCCGCAGATGACCTTCAGCAGGCCGGCCTGGGCGAGCCGCTCGACGAGTCTGCGGTACTTGGGGAGCATGCCCGCGTGGTGCACCCCGATGCCGTGCCTGACCAGGCGGGACAGTGCCCGGCCGAACTTCGTGGTGAACCGGAACCGGCCGATCAGGTCGGCGATGGCCGCCTTCTCCGCCTTCGTGCACATGTTGATGCTCATCAGGGCCTGCGCGCGCTCCATCGCGGCGGCCTGGGTGAAGTGCACCACGTAGACCGGGGCCTGCTGGTTCTGCAGCAGTTCCTCGATGGTCTCGTGCAGGGGGGTGACGCGGTAGGAGTACGCCAGCGGGACCGGGCGGTCCACGGAACGGACCTGTGCGGTGGGCCTTCCGGTACGGCGGGTCAGATCATCCTCGAACCGGGTCATGTCGCCCAGCGTCGCCGACATCAGCAGGAACTGGGCGTGTGGCAGCTCGAGCAGGGGGATCTGCCAGGCCCAGCCGCGGTCCGGCTCGGCGTAGAAGTGGAACTCGTCCATGACCACGAGGCCGGCGTCGGCGTCCGCGCCGTCCCGCAGCGCGATGTTGGCCAGCACCTCCGCGGTGCAGCAGATGATCGGAGCGGTGGGGTTCACGCTCGCGTCGCCGGTCATCATGCCGACCCGGTCGGTGCCGAACACGTCGCAGAGGTCGAAGAACTTCTCCGAGACCAGGGCCTTGATCGGCGCCGTGTAGAAGCTGCGGCGGCCCTGGGCCAGCGCCGCGTAGTGGCCGCCCATGGCGACCAGGCTCTTACCCGAGCCGGTGGGGGTGGCGAGGATGACGTTCGCGCCCGAGACCAGCTCGATCAGGGCCTCCTCCTGTGCCGGGTACAGGCTGAGCCCACGCCCCTCCGCCCAGGCGGCGAACGCCTCGAACAGGCCGTCAGGGTCGGTACGGGCCGGGGAGGTCTCGAGAACGGTCACTCCCCCATCTTGCCGTGCCCCACCAACCCCGCGCCGACCCAACCCCCGCCCCACGGGTCCCGGCGGCCGACCCCTCGGTCAGGTCGGTTGCCGGAGGCGCAGAGGCGGTCTGGTCGATTGCGGGAGGCGCGGAGGCGGGCGACTCAGTTGCGGGAGGCGCGGAGGCGGGCGACGGTTTCCTGGAGGCGGCGGAGTTCGCTGTCGAGCTCCTGGATGCGCTGGCGTTCGGAGTGGGCACCGCCGAACTCGGCGGGCGTCCGCTCGACCGGCGCGCCATCGGCGCCGTGCGGTTCCCCGGGACCGGCACCACAGTGCGGGCACGTGGCCACTGTGCTCATGCCCCGGACACTAAGCGCGCCGCGCCCCCC
>WHSL01000101.1 GCA_009380095.1 Streptosporangiales bacterium
AAAATTCACACGCGCTGGATCCGCTGCGTGCCGTGATCGGCGAGCAGTGGGACCGGCTCTCCCCCGCCGAGCGGGCGGTCTGCCGCCACCTGCTGGACGCGCATCCGCAGCAGCTGTTGTTCGCCAGCGCGCAGGAGCTCGGTTCGGCCAGCGGAACCAGCAACGCGACCGTCGTACGGACCATGCAGCGGCTCGGCCACTCCGGTCTCTCCGCGCTCAAGCAGGAGATCGCCGCGGCGTTCAGCAGCGAGGTCGCGCCCGAGGTACGGCTGGCCGAGCGCCTGGAGCGGGTCGGGCAGGACCTGGCCGGCGCGTGGGACCGCATCGTGGACGAGGCGCGGGAACGGCTCGAGCACTGCCGCGCGGAGAACGACGCGGCGACCCTGGAGGAGGCGGTGAAGCTGCTGGCCGGGGCGCGCGAGGTGGTGGCGTACGGCACCGCGGCCTCCGAGCACGCCGCCCGGCACCTCGCCCGCAAGCTCAACCGACTCGGCGCGCGGGCCCGGGCGGTCGACAGCACCTGGCCAGCCTGGACGAGCCTCGCTCCGTCGCCCACCGGCACCAACTGACGGAGCTCCGCCGCTCCCTGCTCCACGGCGAGCTGGACCCGGGCATGCCTCCCGGCTCCGCCCGCCGCCCCTCACCACATGCCCGGGACGACGACCCGGCGACGTAACCCTCGCCGGCCTCACAATCGAACGCGGCGCGTACGTGGAATCCGGGTGAATTTCAACGATCGGTGAGTTAAACTCGAGGCCCGGCGATGGAGCCGTTTCGGCTGGAGGCGGGCATGACCCTTGGCATTCGTCCGCTCGTGCTCCCCTTCACCGAGGTCTCCGGCGCGGAGGCGCCGGCCCTCGTCGGGGGCAAGGGGGCGAATCTCGGCGAGCTGGCCCGGGCCGGGCTCCCGGTGCCGTCCGGGGTCTGCCTCACCACGGAGGCCTACGACCGGATCGCTGCCGGCGCGGGGCTGGAGCCGGTGCTCGACGCGCTGGACGCGACCGCTCCCACCGACACCGTACGGCTGGCCGAGCTCGCCCGCTCCGCGCGTGCGCTGATCCTCGCCGCGCCGGTGCCGGACGAGATCGCCGAGGCCGTACGGCCGTACGGGGACCGGCCGGTGGCCGTCCGTTCCTCGGCCACCGCCGAGGACCTGCCGCACGCGAGCTTCGCGGGGCAACAGGACACGTACCTCAACGTGCTCGGTGAGGCGGCGGTGCTGGACGCGGTCCGGCGCTGCTGGGCCTCGCTGTGGAACGACCGCGCGGTGGCGTACCGGGCGGCCAACGGGATCGATCACCGGGCGGTCCGGCTGGCGGTGGTGATCCAGCAGATGGTCGCGGCCGAGACCGCCGGGGTGCTGTTCACCGCGAACCCGGTCACCGGGCGGCGCCGGCAGGCCGTCATCGACGCCGCCCCCGGGCTCGGCGAGGCCGTGGTCTCCGGCCAGGTCAACCCCGACCACTTCGTCGTCGACCCGGACGACACGATCAGCGAACGCCGCCTCGGCGACAAGCGCCTCGCCATCCGCCCCCTCCCCGGCGGCGGCACCCGCACCGACGTCATGGACGACGACGCCACCGGCAGCGCCCCCCGTAGCGCGCCCGCCGACGACGCCACCGGCAGCGCGGACGGCGGGGCCGGCACGGCGGAGCGCGGCGCGGAGGGCAGCGCGAACGGCGGGGCCGCCACCGCGGAACGCAGCGCGGCCGGCGGCGCGGCCGAGGGGCTCGCGGGCGAGGGGGCCGCGGGTGGGGGCGGCGCGTGCCTGAGTGACGTGCAGGTGCGGGAGTTGGCCGCGTTGGGGCGGCGGGTGGAGGAGCACTTCGGCGCGCCGCAGGACATCGAGTGGGCGATCGACGCCGGCGGCATGGCCTTGCTGACGCAGGCGAGGCCGATCACCACGCTGTACCCGATCCCCGAGCCCGCGCCGGGCGCGGAGCCGGGCTCGCTGCGGGTGTACTTCTCGGTGAACGTGGCACAGGGCGTGTTCCGCCCGTTCACCCCGCTCGGCATCGCCGCGTTCAAGCTGATCGGCACGGGCGGCGCGCAGGGCGTCTTCGGCGTCCCGATCCGGGATCCGCGGGAGGGCGCCCCGATCCTCCGCGAGGCCGGTGGCCGGCTGTTCTTCGACGCCACCGGCGCGCTGCGCACCCGCGCCGGGCGTACGCTCGCCCCGCACATCCTGGACGTGATGGAGGCGCGGTCGGCGGTCGTGCTCCGGGACCTGATGACCCGCCCCGAGCTGACCGAGCTGCGGCCCTCCTGGCGTCCGTTCCTGCGCGGCCTGGCCCGCGTGGCGCTCCGCAACCACATCCCCCCGGTGGTCATCCGCACCGTCCTCAGCCCGGCGTGGGGCCACCGTCGCGCCGCGGAGGTGCACCGGGAGCTGGAGGCCTCATGGCGGATGCCGGACACCGACGACACCCGGGCCCGGCTCGACCACGTCCAGACAGTGCTGACCGGGGTCTTCCCGAAGATCCTGCCGCGGGTGGCGCCGGTGGCGGCCGCGGGTTTCGTCATGCTGGGGCTCGCGTACAAGCTGCTCGGCGACCGCGCCCGGCCCGGCGAGCTGTCGACGGTGCTGCGCGGGCTGCCGCACAACGTCACCACCGAGATGGACCTGGACCTGTGGCACCTCGCCGGCCGGATCCGCGCCGACGAACCCTCGGCGTCACTGCTGCTCTCCACCCCCGCCCCCGAACTCGCCGCCCACTACACCGCCTCCGGCCAGGCCGCCTCCCCCGAGCCGACGACCGGCGAGGCCACCATCCGCCGCACCGACGGCCGCGAGACCGGCGCCGAGCCCGCCACCACGGCCCGCACCGCGCTCCCCCCGGTGGCCGACGACCGCACCGCGCTCCCCCCGGTGCTGGCCGACGGGCTCACCGCGTTCCTCGCCAGGTACGGCGACCGCGCCGTCGCCGAGATCGACCTGGGCCTGCCGCGCTGGTCCGAGGACCCCTCCCACATCCTCGGCATGCTCGCCAACTACCTGCGGCTGGAGGATCCGGCCCTGGCCCCGGACACACTGTTCGAACGCGGCGCTCGCGAGGCCGAGGCGGCCGTCGACACGCTGGCCGCCCGGGCCGGCGGGGTACGCGGCCGGATGGTGCGGTTCGCGCTGGGCCGCGCCCGGGAGCTCGCCGGGCTGCGCGAGCTGCCCAAGTTCATGATCGTCCGCACCCTCGCCGCGATGCGCCGGGAGCTGGCCCGGGCGGGCGCGGCGATGGCGGCGCGCGGCGAGCTGGAGGCGCCGGAGGACGTGTTCTTCCTGACCTTCACCGAGGTGTACGAGGGCGGCGACCGGCGCGCCGCGGTCGCCGAGCGGCGCGCGACGTACGAGCGGGAGCTGCGCCGCCGGCACGTGCCGCGGGTGCTGCTCTCCGACGGCACCGAGCCCGAGGCCACCGGCACGCCCGCCGACGCCGCGGACGGCGCGCTCACCGGCACCCCGGCCTCGGCGGACACGGTGACCGGCGTCGCCCGCGTGGTGCTCGACCCGACCGGCGCCCACCTGGAACCGGGTGAGATCCTCGTCGCACCCTCCACCGACCCGGGCTGGACCCCGCTCTTCCTCACCGCGGGCGGTCTCGTCATGGAAATGGGCGGCGCCAACAGCCACGGCGCGGTGGTCGCCCGCGAGTACGGCATCCCGGCCGTGGTCGGCGTGCACGCCGCGACCGAGCGGATCCGTACGGGCCAGACGATCACGGTCGATGGCGCAACCGGTACGGTACGTATCCACGACGAACCGGAGTGACGAGACCTCCGCGGGCGCTAGAGTGCTGCCTGGTCGATAGCTGTTGGCGCTTTTGCGGAGGGAGTCCCGAATTGTCGCGCTTTGTGGCGATCCCTCGGGGTCGGCGCTCGGTGCAGGTGTTCGTGGCGCTTTCTACCATCGTCACGCTCATGCTGGGCACGGCGGTGTCCTCGTCCGCGGCCCCCGCGGGCCGCACACCCGCCGTCGTTCCGCGCGTGCCCACCGACAAGATCACTGAGCTGCAGGCCAAGATCGCCGCGCTGGAGAAGGCGTACGGCGGTGACCTCGCGAAGCTCCGCGACGCCCGGGTCGCGGCCCGCAAGGCGCAGTTCAAGTCACGGAAGCTGGACTACGACCTGGGCAAGGCGCGCCGCGTGGTCGGGCAGCTGGCCGCCGCGCAGTACAAGAGCAGCGGGCTCGACCCGGCGATGATCATGATGACCGGGGAGAACCCCAACCACCTGCTGGACGGCACGGTCCTCGCGGAGCATGTCTCCGCCAAGCGCGCCGCGCAGGTGGAGCGGCTGCGCGCCCTCGCCGCGGAGCAGAGGAAGGCCCGCAAGGAGGCGAAGGAGTCCATCGAGGAGCTCGAGGACGACATCGACAAGCTCCTCAAGCGCAAGGACAAGGTGCGCGCCCTGCTCCGCAAGTACAAGCCGGAGTCACCGATGGTCGGCTCCAGCGGGCTGACCGGGCGGATGCTGACCGTGCGGACGGAGATCGAGTCCAAGTTCGGGCCGTTCCCGATGATCGGCTGCCTGCGCCCCGGCGACCCGCAGGACCACGGCAGCGGCCGGGCCTGTGACTTCATGGAGAGCACCGGCGGGTCGTATCCGGACGCCGAGCGCCAGGCGCACGGCGACCAGGTGGCGGAGTACGCCATCGACAACGCGAGCCGCCTGGGCGTCTCGTACGTGATCTGGCGACAGCGCATCTACGACATGCGCAGCCCCGGCTGGGACTCCATGTCCGACCGCGGCAGCACCACCGCCAACCACTACGACCACGTACACATCTCGGTCTTCTGACCTCAAGAGGTCAGTCGGCCCACTCGGCGAACCGCTCGGCCTTCTCCACCGGGCCGGCCACGATGATGATGTCGCCGTACTGCAGCACGGTCTCCGTCGTGACGTACGTGAAGCTCCCGCCGGGGCCCTTCACGCAGACCACGGTCACCCCGTGCTTCTTGCGCAGTCCGGTCTCGCCCAGCGGGCGGCCCACCAGCTCCTTGGGCGGGCGCGTGGTGACCAGGACGAAGTCCTTGTCCACCATCACGTAGTCGAGGACCTGCCCGCCGATCAGGTGTGCGACCCGCTCCCCCATGTCGGCCTCCGGCTGCACCACGTGGTGCACGCCGACGCGTTCCAGGATGCGGGCGTGCTCCCGGCTCACCGCCTTCGCCCAGATGTGCGGGATCTCCAGGTCCACCAGCTGCGAGGCGGTGAGGATGCTCGCCTCCATGTCGGTGCCGATGGCGACGACGGCCCGCTCGAACTCCGGCACGCCGAGCTGACGGAGTGCCTCCGCGTCGGTGGCGTCCGCGGTGGCGATGTGCGTCAGGCTCCCGGACAGCGCCTGGACGACCTTCGGCCGCGAGTCGATCGCGAGCACCTCGGTGCCCTCGCTGGACAGCTCCAGGGCGAGCGCGGTACCGAACCGGCCCAGCCCGATGACGACGACGGGGTCGTGCCTCTTCTCAGCCAACGATCGGTCGCTCCTCTGGAAGTTTGTAGTGCCGAGTACGTTCCCGCAGAGCGAGCGCCGACCCGACGGTCAGCGGCCCGACCCTTCCGACGAACATGAGCACGACCACGAGCACGTGCGCCGCCGGTGGGAGTTGGGCGGTGATTCCGGTGCTCAGCCCGGTGGTGCCGAACGCGGAGACCACCTCGAACAGCACCCGGTCCAGCGTGAAGTGCGTCATCGAGAGTACGAGGAAGGTCGACACCGCGACGACGCCTGCGCTGAACAGGGCTATCGCGATGGCCTGCCGCTGGACCAACGGCGGGATGGCCCGCCGGCCGAGCTTGACCTGCGCGTCCCCGCGCAGCTCCGCCCAGAGCACGAACGCCAGCAGGCCGAAGGTGGTCACCTTGATGCCGCCGGAGGTGCCCGCGCTGCCGCCGCCGATGAACATCAGGATGTCCATGAACATCCAGGACTCCGACCGCATCGCGGAGATGTCGATCATATTGAAGCCTGCCGTACGGGGCATCACCGCGGCGAAGAACGCGGCGAGCAACTTGTCCGGCGTCTCCATCGGGCCGAGCGTGTGCGGGTTCGCCCGCTCCGCGATCAACAGCACGACCGTACCGATGACCAGCAGCGCTGCGGTCACCCAGAGCGTGAGCCGGGTGAGCACGCTCCAGCGGGCCGGCCGCCGCCAGCTGCGCAGCAGCTCGAAGATGACAGGGAAGCCGAGCCCGCCCACGATGACCGCCAGGGCGACCGTGATCGTCACCCAGGGGTCGCCGGAGAACCGCATCATGCTGTCCGGCCACAGCGCGAAGCCGGCGTTGTTGAACGCGGAGATGGCGTGGAACACGCCGCTGTACACCGACCGCCCGAACGGCTCCCCGTATCCGGCCATCAGCCGTACGGTCAGCACCACCGCGACGATCAACTCGCAGACCAGGGAGAACACCACGACATCCCGGGCCACCCGGCGGACGTCGGTCATGGACAGCGTCTTGCTCTCCTCGCGCAGCACCAGCCTGCCGAGAAGGCCCAGCCGGCCGGACACCGCGAGCGCCAGCACCGTCGCCAGCGTCATGATGCCGAGCCCGCCGATCTGGATCCCGATGGCGATCACCACCTGGCCGAAGACCGACCAGTGGGTGCCGGTGTCCAGCACGACGAGGCCGTTGATGCACACGGCCGAGGTCGCCGTGAACAACGCTTCCAGCCAAGTCGTGGACTCGCCCGAGGCGGTCGCGATGGGCAGCTTCAGCAGGCCGGTGGCGAGGATGCTGGTCCCCGCGAACAGGGCGGTCACCATCTGAGCCGGGCTCTGCAGCCGGCGGCGCAGCATCGAGCCCGGCCTGCCGGGGAACGCGCCACCGGGGCCCCGTCCTGGGCCGATCACCGGGCCCGTCCTCCCCCGCGCACGGCCCGAAACGTTAGCAGTGCCCGGACCGTGGTGGTCTCACCCCGCATGGATCAGTTGACCGGGGTAGGCGGGTTGTCGCCGGCGAGGACGGCGGCGGCGTTGCGGACCGCCAGCGCGCACATGCGTTCCCGGGTCGCGGTGCCGGCGCTGCCGATGTGCGGGGTGAGCACGGTGTTCGGCGCGTCCAGCAGGTCCGGTGCGACGTTCGGCTCGCCGACGAAGACGTCCAGGCCGGCGCCGGCGATGGTGCCCGCGTGCAGCGCCTCCACCAGCGCTTTCTCGTCGACGATGCCGCCGCGGGCGGTGTTGATCAGGATCGCTGTGGGCTTCATCCGGCGCAGCGCGGTGGCGTCGATCAGGTTCCGGGTCGTGTCGTTCAGCGGGACGTGCACGGTCACCACGTCGCTGCGTTCCAGCAGCTCGGGCAGGTCCAGGAAGGTGACGCCGACACGGTCCTCCGCAGAGACCTCGGACCGGGTGGGGGTGGCGAGGATCTCCATGTCGAAGGCCTTCGCGCGGCGGGCCACGGCGCGGCCGATGCGGCCGAATCCGACGACGCCGAGCGTGGCGCCCGCGCTCAGGTCGAGGCCGAGCATCATGCGCGGGCCCCACACCCAGGGCGTACGGTCCCGCAGCAGCCGGTCGCCGTCCGGCACGCGCCGGGCTGCGGCCAGGATCAGCGCCATGGCCAGGTCGGCGGTGGCGCCGTCCAGGACGCCGGGGGTGTTGGTGACGCGTACGCCGCGTTCGGTGGCGGCGGTGACGTCGATGTTGTCGTAGCCGACGGCGACGTTGGCGACCACGCGCAGGCCCGGGCCTGCCGCGTCCAGGAACTCCGTGTCGATCCGCTCGGTGAGCGTGCAGACCACGGCCGCCGCGCCCGCCGCCCGCTCCAGCAGCTCGTCGCGGGCCGGCGGTCCCACGGCCCCGGCGACCACCGGGTGGCCAAGGGCCCGTACGGCCTCCATCGCGGCGTCGGTCAGCTGCCTGGGGACGTAGATGTACGGCTCAGCCACGGAAATCCTCCGGGTCGGGTCGGCGGCGCATCCCGAACGTAGCGGACCCGCCCGCCCCATGCGACGCCGTGCGGCCGCGGTGCCGCGGCCCGGCCGGCTGTCGACGCCGTGCGGCCGGCCGTTGCGGGCGGGCCGGCCGTTGACGCCGCACGGCGGGCCGTTGCCGGGGCCGTCAGTTGAGGCGGAAGACGGGGAGGCCGGGGGCGAGGGCGGCGAGGCGCTCGTCGCTGAGGTTCTTGATGTCCTCGTCGAAGAAGCGGGCGACCTCCCAGCCCCAGCGGTCGAGGTAGCGCCGCAGCACCGGCAGTTTCTCCGCGCCTTCGAGCTCGGTCACGGTGAACGCCTCGGCCTTGCGGCCCAGCCGCAGCTCCCCGCCGCCGGCGACGCGGATGTTGCGGACCCATTGGGTGTGCCCGCGCGGGGCGACGAGGTAGCGCTCTCCCTCGAGGGTGAGCAGGTTGACCGGAGTGGTCCGCCACTCGCCGCTGGTCCGGCCGCGCACGGCGAGGACGCGGGAGCCGAAGAGGCTGATCCCCCGGGCGGTGATGAAGCCGACGACCTTGTTGAAGTACTGCTCGGTGCCGCTCGCCGTGACGTTGCGGGGGCTCGTGGCGGTCATGGTGTTCCCCTCTCCATTTCGAGAGCAGTGCTCTCACTTAAGAGCAGTGTGCACGGTTTGCCCGGCGAAAGCAAGAGCGGTGCTCTCGTTGTTGGTCGGCGCTCTTGTTCGTGGCACACTCGGCGGCATGAGTGCGATCCGTACCGCGCGGGAGCGGGCCAGGGCCGAGCTGACCCGGGAGATCAAGGAGGAGGCCCGCCGGGCCCTCGCGGCCTCGGGCGCGCACGACCTCTCGCTGCGCGCGGTCGCCCGCGCGCTGGGCATGGCCTCCTCGGCCGTCTACCGGTACTTCCCGAGCCGGGACGAGCTGCTCACCGCGCTGATCATCGACGCGTACGACGCCCTCGGCCACGACGTGGAGACGGCCGACGGCGCGGCGCCCCCCGGCGACTTCCGCGCCCGCTGGCGCGCCGCCTGCGGCGCCGTACGGGACTGGGCGAGGCGCACCCCGCATGAGTACGCGCTGGTCTACGGCTCGCCGGTGCCGGGCTACCAGGCCCCGGAGGCGACGATCGGCTCGGCCGCCCGCGTCCCGGTCGTGCTGCTGCGCATCGCCGGAGCCGCGCACGCCGCCGGTGAGCTGACCGTCCCGGCGGCGGCCCGGCCGCCGGGCGACCGGCTCGTAGGCCAGGCCCGCCGGGTCGCCGAGCGGCTGACCGACGTGGGCACGCTCGGCCTGCCGTACGACGCGATCGTCCGCATCGCGACCGTGTGGACCCAGCTCTTCGGCCTGATCGGTTTCGAGCTGTTCGGCCACCTCGCGAACACCTTCGACCCCGCGGACGAGCTCTTCGCCTACTCCGTGGAGCAGATGGCCGACGCCGTCGGCCTCCCTTAGAGGCTCCGCAGCCCTAGCCGCCCGCGAGGGGGGTGGTGGTTGCGGCGGCGGTGGAGATGGCCGCGGCGGGCGGTGGCGGCGGCCGCGGCGGGCGGTGGCGGGCGGTGGCCGCGCTGACGGTGGAGGATGGCCGCGCCCAGCACGAGGACGGCGAGCGGCTTGCGTGTCATGCGGCCACGCTGGCGGCGCCCGGCGGATCAGGAGGAAACGAACACGGCTCCGTGCGGGATCCGAGACGTGAACAACGCGTGACCTGCCCTGTCGCCGGCCGGGCGGGGTGGACGATCGATCGAGGGCTGTTCGGGATCGGCTCGCTCGTCCAGGATCGAGGCGTGACCGACTGCCTGACCGAGGGAGGCGGGCCCGCCGGCGAGGAACGCGCGGCCGGGTCCCGGCGGAACGCGCGCTCCACGGCCGGGCCCCGGCGGGGCGTACGGCCGACGGCCGGCCTGCTGGGGCCGGCCTTCGTGGCGGCGGTCGCGTACGTGGACCCGGGCAACGTCGCCTCCAACCTCGCGGCCGGCGCCCGGTACGGCTACCTGCTGCTCTGGGTGGTCGTCGGGGCGAGCGCGGTGGCGATCCTCGTGCAGTACCTGTCCGCGAAGCTCTCGGTGGCGACCGGCGCGACCCTGCCCGAGGTGTGCCGGGACCGGCTGCCCCGGCCGGTCACCCGGGGGATGTGGCTCCAGGCCGAGCTCGTCGCCGCCGCCACCGACCTCGCCGAGCTGGTCGGCGGCGCGATCGCGCTGCGGCTGCTGTTCGGCGTGCCGCTGCTCACCGGGGGCCTGATCACCGGCGCGGTGGCGTTCGCGGTGCTGCTGATCCAGTCCCGGTACGGGCAGCGGCCGTTCGAGTCCGTGGTGATGGGCCTGCTCGGGGTCGTCGTGGTGGGCTTCTTCGCCGGGCTGTTCACCGCGGACCCGGCCCCGGCGGAGGTGGTGAACGGGCTGGTGCCGCGGCTCGCCGGTGGCGAGAGCCTGCTGCTCGCGGCCGGGATCGTCGGGGCCACCGTGATGCCGCACGCCATCTACCTGCACGGCGCGGCCGTACGGGACAGGCACGGCGGGCGGCTCGGCGACCTGGCCGGCCGGCTGCGGCTGCTGCGGGTCACCCGGATGGACGTGATCGTGGCGATGGTGCTGGCCAGCCTCGTCAACGTGACGCTGCTGGTGACGGCCGCGGCGGCGCTGAGCCCGGCGGACGGCGCCACGTTCGAGACGGCGTACGCGGGCATCGGGCGCGAGCTCGGCACCGTCGTCGCGATCGTGTTCGCGCTGGGACTGCTGGCCTCGGGGCTGGCCGGGACCTCGGTGGGGACGTACGCGGGCTCGGTGATCTGCGACGGCTTCCTGCGCCGCCGAGTCCCGCTGACCGTACGGCGCGCGGTCACGCTGATCCCCGGGCTGCTGGTGCTCGCCGCGGGGGTCGAGCCCGCGTACGCGCTGGTGCTCTCCCAGGTCGTGCTGAGCCTGGGCATCCCGTTCGCGCTCTGGCCGCTGATCGTCTTCACCAGCCGGCGGCCCTTGATGGGCGCGCTGGTGAACCGGCGGCGGACCGTGGTGGTGGCGGTGACGGCGGCGCTCGCGATCACGGCGCTGGACCTGGCGCTCGTCGCCATCACGCTGGCCTGACCCGCCGGACCTGCCACAACAGGGCGGGCCCGGTGATCCCGTACGGCCGCACGCGCAGGCAACGACCCGATGAGGGTCCACGCGGTCCGGAGACCCCAGGCCCGCCCGCGTACGCATCGCACCTCTCCGCACATCCCGTGGAGCGCATGTTGAGACGCCTGATTCCGTACGCCGCCGCAGCGCTGACCGCGCTGCTCACCGGCACCGCCGCCACCCTCGCCACGCTCACCCCCGCCGGAGCCGCGACCGCCGCGACGGCCACGTTCACCAAGGGCTCCGACTGGGGCACCGGGTGGGAGGGCAAGTACACCGTCACCGCCGGGTCCGCCGCGCTGAGCGGCTGGAGGGTCGAGTTCGACCTGCCGTCCGGCACCTCCGTCAGCGCGTTCTGGGACGCCGACATGGCCCGCAGCGGCAACCACTACACGTTCACCCCCAAGACGTGGAACGGCAGCCTGGCCGCGGGCGCCTCCGCCTCGTTCGGGTTCAACGGCGCGGGCCCGTACGCCGCCCCCTCCGGCTGCAAGCTGAACGGCGCGCCCTGCGACGGCGCGGGCGGCCCCGGCGCCGCGGCCGGCGTCTTCGACGGCATCGACGTCGACTGGGAGTGGCCAGGCTCCGAAGGCGACACCGGCAACGTCATCCGCCCCGAGGACAAGCGGAACTTCACCCTGCTGCTGCAGGAACTACGCCGCCCAGCTCGACGCCTACGGGTCGACCGTGGGCAAGCGCTACGAGCTCTCCGCCTTCCTCCCCGCCGCCCCCGCCAAGATCGCGGCCGGGGTCGAGGTCTCCCCGGTGTTCGGCACCCTCGACTTCTCCACCGTCCAGGGCTACGACTTCCACGGCTCCTGGGAACCCCAGACCAAGTCCAAGGGCCTCGGCGGCTCGATGCTCTGGTCCCTGGACGGCGACGACGCCCAGGCCTCACTGACCACGGCCCTGTCCAACGGGTTCGGCTGACCACACCGGAACGGGGCTCCCGGCCGGTCTCTCCCCTCCGGGCCGGCCGGGAGCCCACCTCAACGTCATGTACGGGAAGCGACCGCGGGAGCATCGCCGCTCTCGAAGTTGATCGAGGTGCGCGGGACGCCCATCCGCAGCAGGCGGTCATGCGTCGCCCGCACCATCGCGGCGGAACCACAGAGCAGCACGGTGTCCTCGGTGCCGAGCTTGCGCCCGGCCAGCGCGTCGGCCACCGTACGGCTCCCATCCGGACCGGCCCCCGCCGACACCGTGGTGACCAGATGCATGTCACCGTGCCGCTGGGAGAGCCGCATCAGGTCCGACAGGTCGTACAATTCCTGCCCGGTCCGCGCACCGAAGAACAGCTCGACGGTAGGCCGGGACGGCTGCGCGATCGTCTCCTCGATGATCGACTTGATCGGCGCCAGCCCGGTCCCCCCGGCCGCACAGACCAGGCTGCCCGGCGTTGGCGCGATGGCACCGAACTGCCCCATCGGCGGCCCCAGCCGCAGCGTGTCACCGACCGCGGTGTGGTGCGCGAGCGCGGTGGAGACCCACCCACCGGGGACCACCCGCACATGGAAGGTGAGCGCCTGATCGGGCCGCGGCGCGTTGGCGATCGAGTACGGCCGCCAGACCCGCGGCCACCGCGCGGTCATCAGCGTCGCATGCTGCCCGGGCCGGAACGGATACGGCGCATCGGGCAGCACGGTGATCACCGCGATGTCCGGCGTACGCAGCTCGTGCTCGACGACCCGCGCGGTCCAGTACGGCGGCGCATGCACGTCCGCCTCCTCCGACGCCGCGATCATCACGCTGGAGACGTGCTGGTAGGCCGTGACCCAGGCACGCTCGACCCGCTCGTCCCAGCCCTCGCCGAGGTGCTCACGGAGCGTGGCGAGCAGGCAGCCGCCGACGGCGTCGTAGTGCTCGGGCCGGACGCCGTGCTTGCGGTGGTCACGCGCGAGGCCGGCCAGGTAGCGCCCGAGCGCCTGCGGCCGGGCGGCGCCGGCCACGATGCGGCCGAGGGCGACGAGGAAGCGGTCCCGCTGAATGTCCATCATCGGCGGAAATATTGCCCGCACCTCGGGATGCCGGGAGAACAGCATGCCGTAGAAGTGCGCGGCCACCGTCGCCCGATCCTTCGCCACGCGGTCCCAGCTCTGGCGCAAGGCCTCGGCGTCGAACTCCACAGGCCGGTCCCTCCCCAGGCTCCGTTTCTCCGCTGGGGAGCGATATTAGCCATTTGTCCCCTGTGCGCCATCCCTCAGGGGGACCCCATCACCCAGAGAAAAGCCCTGCGTACAGGGGGTGCACACGCATACGAGAGCCCCGGCCGCGGCGGCCGGGGCTCTCGTACGGACGCTCAGCGCGCGGGGGTCAGCCCCCGGTCGCGCTGCCTCCCGAGCGAGTTCAGCACATGCTCGACGAAGGCGATCAGCACCTGCTTGCCGGACTCGCGGTCCCGTACGTCGCACAGCACGACGGGCACCCCCGGGTCCAGGTCGAGCGCCTGCCGCACCTCCTCGGCGCGGTACTGCGCCGCGCCGTCGAAGCAGTTGACCGCCACGATGAACGGCAGCCCGCGGCGCTCGAAGTAGTCGACGGAGGGGAAGCAGTCGGCGAGCCGCCGGGTGTCGGCGAGCACGACCGCGCCCAGCGCACCCATGGCCAGCTCGTCCCAGACGAACCAGAACCGGTCCTGACCGGGCGTGCCGAACAGGTACAGGACAAGGCCGTCGCGGATGGTGATACGACCGAAGTCCATCGCAACGGTGGTCGTGGTCTTCTGCTCGACGCCGGAGGTGTCGTCCACCCCGACGCCCCGGTCGGTGAGCATCTCCTCGGTGCGCAGGGGACGGATCTCACTGACCGCTCCGACGAGCGTCGTCTTACCGACGCCGAACCCCCCGGCCACCAGGATCTTCACTGCCAGAGGCATCACCGGCGCAGCCGATGGGACGGGGTCAGAGCGCTTGGAGGCCATTGATCACTTCCTTGAGTACCCGCTCGCTGGGGAGCTGGGAGACGGGTGCGGGCCTGCCGACCGTGATGAGGCCCTGTTCGAGTAGGTCCCCGAGCAGGATGCGGACCACACCGAGAGGGATGTCGAGATCGGAGGCGATCTCCGCCACGGAGAGCGGCTGCCGGCACGCGTCGACGATGAAGCGGTGCTCGGGTCCCAGCCGGCGCGTGTCCACCGAGATGTTCTCGGCGGTCACGATGATGGCGATCATGTCAAGGTCCGTCCGCTTGGAGCGCGTACGGCCTCCGGTCATCGCGTACGGACGGACGAGCGGCCCGGCCGCCTCGTCCAGCCAGCGGTCCTCCGGCGGAGTCATCCCCGACTCATCCTCCCGAGATAGGCCCCGCGGCGGAGCGCGGGTTGGCGGAGAGATGCTGGCCGACCCGCCGTACGAGCATCGCCATCTCATAGGCGACGAGCCCGACGTCCGCGTCCGCGTCGGCCAGCACGGCCAGGCAGGCGCTCGGCCCCGCGGCCGTGACGAACAGGAACGCGCTGTCCATCTCGATGATCGTCTGCCGTACGGCGCCGCCGCCGAACTGGCGGCCCGCACCGCGCGCGAGGCTCTGGAAGCTGGCCGCCACCGCCGAGAGGTGCTCGGCGTCCTCCCGGCGGAGACCGGCGGAGGTCCCCATCAGCAGGCCGTCGCTGGACAGCACCACGGCCTGCCGCACCTGGCCCACCCGCTCGACCAGCCCGTCGAGCAGCCAGTTGAGCTCACGTGAGGAGTTCGCTGTCTGTGCCATCAACCGTCCTCTTCCTCAGCGGTCGCGATCCTCGCCGGTCCCGGGGGACCGGCGCTGGGGTTCATGATCGGGGTACGGAGCCGCCGGCGGCGCTGCCGGGTCGGGTCCGTCCATGCGGGCGGACTCCGACCGGCCCCGCTGCCATCCCCTCTGAATGGAGCTCATCCGTTCTCGCACCTCTTCGGCGCTGCGCATGTCGTCCGCGGACGACGCGACGGTGCCCATCGGCGGATCCACGGTGGCCTGCGTGCGCAGCTGCGGCGCGATGTTGGCCTGCTTCACGCGCTTCGGCAACTGCGGCCGGTCGCTCTCGAACGCGCTGGTGTCGATCGTGCCGATGGTCTCCGGAGGGGTCCCGCCCCACTCGCCGAGGTCGATCGGGGCGGTGTCGAAGTGGGCCGGCTCGGCCGGGGGCGTACGCCCGAAGCCCGGGCTCTCGGCGGGGCCGGCGTCGTACCCGCCGGACGCACCCGTACGGAACGCGGAGGCGTCCACCGGCCCGGTGTCCTCCGCCCGCTTCGGGCTCACCCGCTGCGGCAGGAGCGGCCGGCCGTCCTCGTCGAGCAGCGACTCCGGCTCCATCGCGAGGGGCGCGGGCTCCTCGGGCGGCGGCTCCGGCCGCCGGAGCGGCGGGGGCGGAGGCGGCGGCGCGGGACGGCGGGTGGGCGGCGAGAACACCGACGGCGGGGGCTCCGCCGGCGGGGGCTCCGAGGGCGTGCGGCCCGCGGGCGTGCGGCCCGCGGGCGGTGCGGGAGGCGCCCCGGGCCCTGAAGGTCCGGCGGTTCCCGGGGTTCCCGGCGAGGACGAGTGCAGCCGCAGCCGGGCGCGCGGGGCGCCGGCCGCGGACGCCACCACCGGCTCCCGACCGGAGCCCACCGCCGCGGGCGCGGACGGGCCGGGGGCCAGCTCGAACGGTGCCGCGTCGTCCTCCGACAGCAGCCCCGGTGGCATCAGCACGATCGCGGTCGTGCCGCCGTACGGGGACGGCCGCAGCGAGATCTTGATGTCGTGTCTCGCCGCCAGCTGGGCGACGACGAACAGCCCGAGCTGGGCGCTGTCGTGCAGGTCGAACTCGGGCGGGTCGGCGAGCGTGCGATTGGCCACCTCGAGCTCCTCGGCCTCCATGGACAGGCCGCGGTCCTCGATCTCCACCACGAAGCCGTTGCCGACCATCTGGCCGCGGACCTCGACGTCGGTGTGCGGCGGCGAGTACAGCGTGGCGTTCTCCACCAGCTCGGCGAGCAGGTGGATGATGTCGGCGACGGCCGCGCCGGTCAGCGAGACCTCCGGCATCGGGGTGACCCGCACCCGCGCGTAGTCCTCCACCTCGGCCACCGCGCCGCGGACCACGTCGATGAACGGCACCGGCCGACGCCAGCCGCGGCCCGGCGCGGCGCCGGAGAGGATGATCAGGCCTTCCGCGTGCCGGCGCATGCGGGTGGCGAGGTGGTCGAGCCGGAAAAGGTCCTCCAGCTCCTCGGGCTGCTCGGCCCGGCGCTGCATCGTGTCCAGCAGGCCGAGCTGCCGGTGCAGCAGGGTCTGGCTGCGCCGCGCCAGGTTCACGAACACCTCGCGGATGCCCCGGCGCAGGTCGGCCTCGCGTTCGGCCTCACGGATGGCGGTCCGCTGGACGGCCTCGAACGCGCTGCCCACCTCGGCGATCTCACGGACCCGGGTGGACGGCGGCCGGCCGAGGTCGCCCGCGGGCTTACCGTCGCGCAGCCGCTGCACCGCGGCGGGCAGCCGCTCGTCGGCCACCTGCTGCGCGGAGCGCCGCAGCCCCACCAGGTCACGGACGATGTTGCGGCCGGCGCGCAGCGAGACCACCACGGAGAGGACGACCGCGATCAGGCCGACAACGCCGGCGATCACGGCGTTCAGCACGATCGCGACGCCCTTCGGGTACGCCTTCGCGAACGCCTGGTCGGTCAGCCACAGGCCGTACGTCTCGTGGGTGCGCTGGGCGCGGATGTTGGCCTGCCACTCCCGGGCGGAGACGTCCACCGCGCCGAGGCGCCCGCTCTTGATCGCCCGGTCCTCCAGCCGCCGCACCTGTGCCCAGTCCGGGGTCTGCAGCACCCTGCGCTGGTACTCCTCGCGGCCCTCCGGGGTGAGGTTGGCGGAGACCTGTTCGTCCTGGAACCGCCGCGCGCCCACGACATGGACGAACCGCTCGTACACCGACTGGCGGAACCGGTCGGTGGCGATCGCGATGCCGAGCAGCGAGTCCTCCTGCGCCAGCAGCTCGCGGCTGGTGTTGGCCGAGGTGACGGACAGTGCGTCCCGGGTGAGCTCGGCGTCGGGGAGCATCGACATGGTGGTGATCAAGGCCCGGTTGGGCTCGATCACGGCGCTGTAGTCCTCCAGCACCTGCACCGGGTCGCTGCCGCTGGCGTCCGCGCCGGACCGTACGCTCGGCAGCCGCGCGAGCTGGGTGGAGAAGCGCTGGTTCTCGTCGATGGTGGCCTGGTAGCAGATCGCCAGGATGTCCTTGTCGCGCGCGACGGCCCGGTAGCGCTCGGCCTGGCGGTCCGTCTCCTCGCGCAGCCGCGCGATGTGACCGCGGTCCCCGCGGCGGCCGCCGGCGATGTAGGCGACCACGGCGGCGCGTTCGTCCTGCAGCGCGACCGCGAGGTCGCTGGTCGGGCGGCCGAGCTCGTCCGCCACGCGCTGCGCGTTCAGGATCCCGAACCCCGCCTCCACGGTCACCACGGTCGCGAAGCCCCAGAGCGCCACGAGCGACAGCAGGGGGACGAGGAGCAGCGAGATGATCCTCGAGCGGATGGACCGCGCGCGGGGCACGCGGCGGCTGGACCGGCTGGCGGTGGACCGGTTGCGGGAACTCATCACACCTCGTCCCAGACGACAGGGGGCACTTACCGGGTGTTTTCTCCGTAGGCGCTACGGTGCGGAGCGTGAGGGTGGCGGCGATGTTACTACGACGATTCGGAAGGTTCCGGTCCTTTCGAGCGATCATCTCGGACGTTCCCGGCGCATCGTACGGAACCACCTGCGGTGCAGCGGGTCCGGAGTAAGTAAGGACTTAGTGGCCCGGGTTCCGGCGGCACTAGAATCCCGCCCCGTGACCGATGACCATCGGCCTGCGCGGCCTCTCCCCGTCCGGACGCGCCCCGCCTATCCCGGTGGGCGTCACCGCCGATCCGATCCCGTCGACCTGCCGCCGGAGGCTCCGGCGCTGGTCATCGCCGTTCCCGGCCCGGCCGGCTCCGGTATGGCCGCGGGACTGCTCAACCCTGTCCGGGCGGCGTGCCCGGGCGTCAAGGTGCGCCTGGCCACCGTGACGGAGCGCGCCGCCGAAACCGTCCCCGACACGTCGCCCGAAACCTCCGGGGCCTCCGAAACCGGAGCGGAAGCCACCGTGTCCGCTCCGGAGTCCGGCAGTTCCGCTTCCGAGTCCGGGAGTTCCATTCCGGAATCAGGCGACTCCGCTCCGGAGTCGGACGGCTCCGCTGAGGAGCCGGATGGCTCCCCCCGGGGGCTGGATGAGTCCGCCGTGGAGACGGGCGGATCCGCCGCGGAGCTGGATGAATCCGCTGTGGAGCCGGGTGGTTCCACCGGGGAGCCGGAGGATGCGGCCCATGGGCTGTCCGAGGTGCTCGCCGCGCTGGCCACGGGCCGGGCGGAGGGCTCCACCACCGCCGTGGTCGTACCGCTGCTCACCGGGCCGCACCCCCGGCTGCAGCAGGACATCGCGGCGGCCGCATCCGAGGCGGCCACGCCCGTGACCGTCACCGACCCGCTCGGCCCTCATCCCCTGCTCGCGGGGGCCCTGCACGAACAGCTCGCCGCCAAAGGCCTGGCCCGAGCGGACCGGATGCGCATGCTCAGCCTCGTCACGAGCACGGACGGTGTGATCATCGTCACTGTGGGCGGTACCGAGGCGGCGCAGGCGGCCGACATGACCGCGGTGCTGCTGGCCTCGCGGCTCGCCGTACCGGTGGTGCCGGCCGCGCTCGACGGCGATCCCGGCGTGGAGGACGTGGCGGCGCGGCTGCGCGAGGCCGGGGCGGTCCGCCCGGCCATAGCGCCCTGCCTGATCGGCCCGGAGGCGGTGCCCGGATCCCTGGAGAAGATCGCCGCCGACGCGGGCATGGAGTACGCCGAACCCCTCGGCGCCCATCCCGCCATCGCCCGCCTCATCGCCCTCCGCTACGAAGTAGCCCTCGACGACGTCCACCTCGGCTGACACCCCCAAGATCAATTTGTTGATCTTGGGGGGAAGCGCTCGCCGGGGGGCGTTGTTGAATCGGGTCATGAGTCTGCCCCCCGACGTACCGCTGTCCGTGCTCGATCTCGCCCCCGTCGCCGAGGGGTCGACCGCCGCCGAGGCCCTGAACAACTCGCTCGCCCTGGCCCGGCACGTCGAGCGGCTCGGCTTCCACCGGTACTGGGTGGCGGAGCACCACAACATGCCGGGCATCGCGAGTTCCTCCCCCGCCGTACTGATCGCGCACCTCGCGTCCGTTACACAGCGGATGCGGGTCGGATCCGGCGGGGTCATGCTGCCCAACCATCCGCCGCTCGTGGTCGCGGAGCAGTTCGGCATGTTGGAGGCGCTGCACCCGGGCCGCATCGACCTCGGCATCGGCCGCGCACCCGGTACGGATCCCGGCACCGCCAAGGCCCTGCGCCGCTCGGCCTCACCGCTCTCGGCCGACGACTTCCCCGAGCAGCTCACCGAGCTCATGGCCTACTTCGGTACGCCCGGCCGGGACGCGCCGCGCATCGTCGCCACGCCCGCCCCGGGCAACCGCCCGCCGCTGTGGCTGCTCGGCTCCAGCGGCTACAGCGCCCAGGCCGCCGGCATCCTCGGCCTGCCGTTCGCGTTCGCGCACCACTTCAGCGCGGAGAACACGCTGCCCGCGCTGGAGCTGTACCGGTCCTCGTTCCGGCCGTCGGAGGAGCTGACCGAGCCGTACGCGATGGTGTGCGCCGCCGTCGTCGCGGCCGACACCGACGATCGGGCGGACTGGCTGGCCGGCCCGGGCGGCCTGTCCTTCCTGCGACTGCGGATGGGCCGGCCCGGGCCGTTCCCCACCCCGGAGGAGGCGGCGGCGTACCCGTACACGCCGATGGAACGGGAGATCATCGCCTCCCGCCGCGGATCCCAGATCGTGGGGTCGCCGGAGACGGTACGGCGCGGCATCGAGGACCTGCTGGCCGCCACCGCGGCCGACGAGCTCATGATCACCACGATGGTGCACGGCCACGAGGACCGGCTCCGCTCCTACGACCTCGTCGCCGACCTCGCCGGGCTCGGCCGCCGGGAGTCCCCCGTCGGCACCCCGTGACCAGGGACACGCGCGCGCGGTGAAGCTCGTCCGCCCCGGGCTGGCCGGCGACGCGCGGTTCCGGCGGCGGTCCGCCCGGGAGGTGGCCAACGCCCGCAAGGTCGGCGGCATCTACACCGCCGAGGTCGTGAACGCCGACCCGGACGCGGATCCCCCGTGGCTCGTCACCGCGTACGTCCCCGGCCCCTCGCTGCGCACCGCGGTCGACGGCGAGCGCCCGCTGCCGCCCGAGGCCATCGCGCCGCTCGGCGCGGCGCTCGTGGAAGGGCCGGCCGCCGTCCACGACGCCAAGGTGGTGCACGGCGACCTGACGCCCGGCAACGTGATCCTCGCCGAGGACGGCCCCCGGCTCATCCGGGTCGCGCCGGAGCGCGTGAGCCTCACACCCGACCCGCTTACGACGAGGGCCGCCCACGTGCAGGCGGGCGCGCTGATCGCGCTGATCATCGCCTGCATGTTCGACGCGCCGCCTGCTGCCCCAGCACCTGCCGGACGGGAGGAACCCCGGCCCCGAGGCGGGCCACCGGGTGTACCACGCCACCCCCGCCGCCATCACGCCGGTGAGGTCCCCGGCGCTCCCGCCCCTGAAGGCGGAGCTCCGGCG
>WHSL01000396.1 GCA_009380095.1 Streptosporangiales bacterium
CACGGCCTCCGCCGCGAGCGGTGAGGCATGCATGAGTGAGGTGACTCCCGAAAGACTCGCGGCGTGAGGTGATCAACCCCAAGGATCGCGAGCGCCTATTCCGAGATCAACCGATTTTTCCCGTGCTGGGGTCGCTGCGCGTTTCGCTCAGCACCCCATGGATCTCCTCGGCGAACGCCGCCATGCCGCGCCCCGTCGGGTGCAGGGGCGCGGCCGGCTCGCTCGGGATGACGCCGGCGTAGTAGCGGTCCTCCGGCTGCGCGCAGGCGTCGTGGCCCTCGCTCATCGGGCGCAGGTCCATGTACGTGACGCCGCGCTCCTCCGCCTCGGCGCGGAACCTGTCGTTCAGGTATCCGACGGTGCGGCTGATGTAGTCGGCGTCCTTGGCCCAGAACGGCTGGTACGGATGGCAGCCGCCCCGGCGGAGGAACGTGCCGTACCCGACCACCACCACGCGTGCCTCCGGGGCCCGCTCCCGTACCTGATCGAGCATCGCGCCCCAGCGCGGCGCCGCCGCGTCGATCGCGGTGCGCAGCTTGTCGGGCATGCCGGGCGGGGCCAGCTCCGCCGCGCACGACGTACCGTGCGGCTCGGGCAGCGCGTTGACACAGGAGGCGACGGTCTTGACCAGGTCCACGTCGTTGGCCCCGACGGTGATCGTGACGAGGTCGGTGTCCTGTTTGACCGACTCGATCTGCGGCTTCACGGTGCCGGTCGGCGTCTCCTGCGGCGTCTCCGTGATGTGCCTTGACTCCGCCCCCGTGCAGGTCACGTCCACAAGCCCGGCGCCGAGCCGCTCCGCGAGCAGCCGCGGATAGTTGTGGTCGGAGCGGTAACACCCCGGCGACGTCGGATCCTGCTCCGGAATGAACGGCCCGGACGCCGCGGAGTCGCCGAGCGCCACGTACCGATCGACGGGCGCCCTGCGAACCTCCCCGGCCTGCGCCGGAGCCACGGCGACCCCGGCGATGATCGACATGCTGGCGAGTACGGTCAGTCCCCCCACTGGCCCCATGCGACATCCTCTCCCCCGATGACCGGCCGGCCCTCACCGGCCGCACCGATCATCCCCGCCCCCGCCCGCCCACGAACTCCTCAGACGATCTTCTGCTCGAAAGGCGATCGCCCGTCGGCCACTCCCCCGTGGGATTCCTGGCCCACCTCGGCCGTCTCTGGCGGTCCGTGTTGACAGCCCCTAACGCGTGACATTGGCTTCTCCCTCGGAGCGGATTCACTCACCGCGTTCAGCTCATCACCCGGGCAGGGAACCGTAGGAGGGACGTCCGGCATGCCGCTGGAGCCACGTTTTCGCAGGGGCGCCGCGTTCAATCGCCGGTTCATGGACCGCGAGTCCGCCATAAACGCCTTCGATCAGGAACTCCACGCCGAGCCTGGTTCGCCGCACGTGCTCAACGTGGTCGGCGTGGGCGGCATCGGGAAGTCCCGGCTGCTCCTGGAGATGCGCAACAGGTCCGCCGAGACGCACCGGACGGTCACGCTGGACCTTCAGGTGCCGGCGATGCGCCAGCAGGAGGACGCGCTCGCCGTCATGCGCGTCGAGCTCGGCAAGCAGGGCGTACGGTTCGACAGGTTCGACATCGCCTACGCGGTGCTGTGGCAACGCCTGCATCCCCATCTCAGGCTCGATCGCGACGATCTGCCCTTCGTCGCCGAGAGCGAGGCGCTCAGCCAGATCCTCGACGGGGCGGCCGGCGTCCCCGTGTTCGGAACCGGGGTCGGGCTGATCCGGCTCATGGAGCGGGCCACGAGCAGCGTCCGCCGGCGCCGCCAGATCAAGGTGGACGACACGCTGCGCGCGCTGGACGACCTGACGAACGCCGAGCTCGCCGACGCGGTCACCTACCTGTTCGCGGAGGACCTGCGCGCGGCGAGCGAACAGCGGGGGTACGCGTTGTTCGTGGACGCGTACGAGGCGCTGGCCGCCGGGCGGTTCCGGCCCGGGCGTGGTCCCGCGCCGGACATCTGGCTGCGCGACCTGATCGTGCAGTTGGATCGCGGCCTCGTCGTCGTGGCCAGCCGGGAG
>WHSL01000281.1 GCA_009380095.1 Streptosporangiales bacterium
GTGGGCTTCCAGCCGGACGTCGCCCTGTTCTACCGGCTCGCCGGCACCTGGCGGGAGGACGTCACGCTGGCCGGCGCCGACACGATCCTGGCCCAGGAGGCGGCGCTGGCCGCCCTGGCCGGGCGCGGCGCCGAGGTCGTCCGCGTGGACAGCGGCGGCGCCCTGAACGGCGCGCTGCTGAGCGAGCGGCTCGTCGACGAGGTGAGCCTGCTCGTCCATCCGGTCCTGACCGGCGGCCACGGAGAACATCGCCGGCATGGATCCGCGGTGCCCTCGGACGTCCCCCTGGAACCGCTGGCCGAGGAGGCGTTCGACGGCGGGGTGGTCTGGCTGCGCTACCGCCTTGGCCCGTAAGGCGAGGCGGCGGTTCCGGGCGGCACTGTCGGTGGGGCCGCCTAGGCTTGCCCCGACGGCATCACAAGGCACGGCCCATGGCACGGCATCGCAGGTGATCGGGAGGGCGCTGTGAGCGTTTTCGACGACCTGGTGGGGCAGACCCGCGTGGTCGAGCAGCTCACCTCCGCCGTGCGCGCGGCGGGCGACCTGCTGCGCGGCGGCCCCGGCAAGGGCATGACGCACGCCTGGCTGTTCACCGGCCCGCCCGGGTCGGGCCGGTCCACGGCGGCGCGGGCGTTCGCCGCCGCGCTGCTCTGCCCCGACGGCGGCTGCGGCCACTGCGACGCCTGCCACCAGGCGCTCACCGGCAACCACGCCGACGTGGAGCTGGTGCGCCCCTCCGGGCTGTCCTACGGGGTGAAGGAGACGCGCGCCCTGGTGCTGCGCGCCGCCTCGGTCCCGACCGGCGGCCGCTTCCAGATCGTCCTCTTCGAGGACGCCGACCGAGCCACCGAGCAGGCGGCGAACGCGCTGCTCAAGGCCATCGAGGAGCCGCCGCCACGGACGGTCTGGCTGCTCTGCGCCCCCTCGCCGGACGATCTGGTGGTGACGATCCGCTCCCGCTGCCGGCTCGTCACGCTCGGCGCGCCCTCGCCCGCCGCGGTCGCCGACGTACTGATCCGTCGCGACGGCATCGAGCCCGAGCTGGCGCACCGGGTGGCCGCCGCCTCCCAGGGCCACATCGGCCGCGCCCGCCGGCTCGCCACCGACGCCGAGACGAGCCGGCACCGCGACGAGGTGCTCGGCCTGCCGTCCCGGCTCACCGGCATCGCGCAGTGCGTCGACGCCGCGGCCAAGCTCGTCGCCGCCGCGGAGGGCGAGGCGACCGCCACCACCGACGAGCTGAACGACTCGGAGCGGTCCGCGCTGCGGCAGGCCTTCGGCGAGGGCTCCACCGGCAGGGGCGTCGCCAAGGCCCTGCGCGGCTCCGCGGGCGCCATGAAGGAGCTGGAGGACCGGCAGAAGTCGCGGGCCACCAGGATCAAGCGCGACTCGCTCGACCTCGCCCTGATGGACCTCACCGCCTACTACCGCGACGTGCTCGCCTTGCAGGTGGGCGCGCAGGTCGCGCTGTCCGCGGGCGACCGCGAGCCGGAGCTGCGGCACCTCGCCGGATCCAGCACCCCCGACGCCACGCTGCGGCGCATCGAGGCGATCATGCAATGCCGGGAGCGGCTGCAGGCCAACGCCAACCCCCAACTCGCCGTCGAAGCGATGATGATGGCGCTCCGTACGGGCTGAGGGGCGCGGCGGGGGTCCACTCTGTTCGGAAGCTTCGCTTTCTCCCACGGCCGCCGCGCCGTGCTGACCCGGGGGGCGCCCCCAGACCCCCGGGTCCTCGGGCCCCGCGGCGGGCGGGGCGACCGAGGCGCCGTGCCGGACGTAGGGTGGGCCCCGTGGGCATGGTGATGGCGGTCAGCTTCGAGCGGTACGGCAGGCTGTACTACCTGGACCCGGGGCCGCACACGCCCAAGGTCGGCGACAGAGTGCTGGTCCCCACGGACTCCGGCCCCGAGGTGGCCGAGTGCGTCTGGGCCCCGCAGTGGGTGAGCGAGGACATCGGCGGCCTCCCCGAGTGCGCGGGCCCCGCCGAGGACGAGCACCTCGAGCGGGATGAGCGCAACCGGCGCCGCCGCGCCGAGGCGAGGCTCACCACCAAGCGGCTCATCCGCCGCCACGAGCTCCCCATGAAGGTCATCGGCATCGACTACCTCGACGCCGACACCACCTTCGTGATCTACTTCTCCGCCCCGCACCGCGTGGACTTCCGGGCGCTGGTCCGGGATCTCGCCCGCGGCCTGCAGGCCCGGGTGGAGCTGCGCCAGGTCGGAGCGCGCGACGAGGCCCGGCTGCAGGGCGGCATCGGCCCGTGCGGCCGGGACCTGTGCTGCGCGACGTTCCTCCGCGACTTCGAGCCGGTCTCCGTACGGATGGCCAAGGATCAGGATCTTCCGGTGAATCCGCTGCGCATCGCCGGCGCCTGCGGCAGGCTGATGTGCTGTCTGAAGTACGAGCACCCCCTGTATCAGGAGTTCCAGGCCACGGCTCCCCGCAAGGGGGCGAAGGTGGTCACACCGGAAGGAGACGGCACGGTGGTGGGGCACAACGTGCCGTCCGACTCGGTCGTCGTACGGCTCAACGACGGAGGACGCCGGTGCGTCTGCGACCGGGCGAGCGTCTGCTCGCCGCGCCAGCAGTACGAGACCGCCCACCGGCCCGCACCCGAGGACACGGCGGGAGGCGGGGGCACCGCATGATGTCGCTTCGCGCGCTCGCGGTGGTGGCCGCCGCGGCGGTCGCGCTCGCCGGCTGCTCCCTGGGCTCCAAGGCCGACGAGGGCCCGCCCGCCACCCAGGGCGCACCGCCCCGGCTCGCCGACTTCTACGGCCAGTCGCTCGACTGGTCCGACTGCTCCACCGGCGGCGAGAGCGGCGACTCCTTCGAGTGCGCCAAGCTCGAGGTGCCCCTCGACTACGACAAGCCCGACGGCGAGCGCATCAAGATCGCGCTGATCCGGCTGCCCGCAGAGGACTCCGACTCCCGCATCGGCTCCCTGGTGATCAACCCCGGCGGGCCGGGCGGTTCCGGCATCGACTACGCGCGCGCCGCCCGCCAGGTGATCACCGCCGGGGTGCGGCAACGGTTCGACATCGTCGGCTTCGACCCGCGCGGCGTGGGCGAGAGCGCGCCCGTCCGATGCCTCGCCTCCGCGCGGATCGATCACTACCTCGGCCTCGACGGCACGCCCGACACGTCCGCCGAGGTCCGGGCGCTGCGCGCGGGCGGCGAGGAGTTCGCCGAGGGCTGCGCGAAGCGCGCGGCGAAGATGCTGCCGCACGTCGGCACCGCCGATGCCGCCAAGGACATGGACGTCATGCGGGCGGCCCTGGGCGACGAGAAGCTGACGTACCTGGGCAAGTCGTACGGCACGTTCCTCGGCGCCTACTACGCCGAGCAGTTCCCCGGCGGGGTCCGCGCGCTGGTGCTCGACGGCGCCCTCGACCCCGCGGTCTCCCCGCTGGACGTGAACGAGCAGCAGTCCAAGGGGTTCGAGGTGGCGCTGGAGTCGTTCGCCGCCGACTGCGTCAAGCAGCCCGACTGCCCGGTCGGCGGGAACGGCAACGTCGAGCGGGCCGTACGGGACATCCAGCGGCTGATCGCCTCGACCGACCAGCGCCCGCTGAGCAACGCGCTCGGCGACGGACGCGAGGTCAACGAGGCCCGCACGTCGCTCGGCGTGCTGTCCGCGCTGTACGACAAGGGCACCTGGTCCTACCTGCGGCAGGCGCTGCAGCGTGCGCAGCAGGGCGACGGCACCACGCTGCTGCAGCTGGGCGACTTCCTGATGGGCCGCGAGCAGGACGGCTCGTTCACCAACCAGACCGAGGCCAACCTGGCCGTGAACTGCCTGGACCGGCGCTGGCCCCACGACGTCGACGAGTACGCGGAGGCGGCGGAACGCACCGAGGCCCCTACGTTCGGCGAGTCCGTGATGTGGGGCAGCCTGGTCTGCGGGTCCTGGGCGCAGCCGGGCATCGAGGACGCCCGCCCGCTGCGCGCCAAGGGCGCCGCGCCCATCCTCGTGGTGGGCACCACGCGCGACCCGGCGACCCCGTACGCCTGGTCCGAAGGGCTCGCCGAGCAGCTCGACTCCGGCGTCCTGCTCACCCGGGACGGCGACGGCCACACCGGCTACCGCTCCGGCAGCCCCTGTACGGACGCCGCCGTTGACGCCTACCTCCTCGAGGGCACACCCCCCAAGGACGGGGCCCGCTGCACCTGACGCGACGAACGGAGGAGGGTCCGATGGTGTCGATCAATACGGACGAGGAGGGCGCGTTCGTCCGGTCGTCCAGCTTCTTCGATGAGCGGATCACCACGGACGGCTCCGGTGGGTGGCCGGTGGAGCCCGGACGGTACCGGCTCGTCGTCTCGCTGGCCTGCCCGTGGGCGAGCCGGACGCTGGTCGTACGGCGGCTCCTCGGCCTGGAGGACGCGCTGTCCGTCGCGGTCGCCGACCCGATCCAGGACGACAAGAGCTGGCGGTTCACCCTCGACGAGGGCGGCCGCGACCCGGTGCTCGGCATCCGCTATCTGGCGGAGGCGTACGAGAAGGCGCGCGCGGCGGGGGCCGGGCCGAAGCGCGACCACGGCGTCAGCGTGCCCGCGATCGTGGACATCCCGACCGGGCGGCTCGTCACCAACGAGTACCCGCGGATCACCGTCGACCTGGAGACGGAGTGGACCGCGTACCAGCGCGAGGACGCGCCCGACCTGTATCCGGAAGCCCTGCGGGACGAGATCGAGGAGGTCGGCGAGCAGGTCTACCGGGACGTCAACAACGCCGTCTACCAGGCGGGTTTCGCGCAGACGCAGGAGGCGTACGCGGAGGCGTACGAGCGGCTCTTCGCCCGGCTCGACCTGCTCTCGGAACGCCTGGAGTCCCAGCGCTACCTGGTGGGCGACACCATCACGGAGGCGGACATCCGGCTGTTCACCACCCTCGTGCGGTTCGACGCCGTCTACCACGGTCACTTCAAGTGCAACCGGAACAAGCTCACCGAGATGCCGGTGCTGTGGGCGTACGTGCGGGACCTGTACCAGACGCCCGGGTTCGGCGACACGGTCGACTTCGACCACATCAAGCGGCACTACTACATGGTGCACACCAACATCAATCCGCTCGGCATCGTGCCCGAGGGGCCCGACCTGTCCGGCTGGAACACCCCGCACGGGCGGGAGGCGCTCGGCGGGCGGCCGTTCGGCGAGGGCACCCCGCCGCCGGCCCTCCCCGCGGCGGCCGGGCACGCGTACCGGGTGCTCCGGCTGGCTCAGCGCTGATGTTCCCGGGTACGGCTGCCGACTCCGGCCACGCCCGGGGGTTCGTGATCGCCATAAGGTTGCGGCATGGCGCAGCGTTATGAGTACAAGGTCGTAGAACTCCGGGAAAAGATGATCGGCGGCAAGATGTCCGGCGAGCGGCTGGAGAAGCTTCTCAACGAGTACGCCGATGACGGGTGGCAGCTGAAGGCCCTCACGGCCGCCGAGGTAAAGGGCCGCATCGGTCCCGGTGGCGTGGAGGGGATCCTCATCACCTTCGAGCGCCCCGCCGGCTGAGCCCCGTCCGCACGGCGTGTCGTTTCCGAGCGGGGGACCGGGCCGGGCTGGAAGGATGGCGGGCCGGCAGGCCGATCGTGGAACGGGGATCCAGATGATCAACGGCGCGCACGTCATCCTGTACAGCTCGGACGCCGACGCGGACCGGGCCTTCATCCGGGACGTCCTGGGCTTCCCCGGGGTCGACGCGGGCGGCGGCTGGCTGATCTTCAAGCTGCCGCCGGCCGAGGTCGCGGTGCATCCCACGGACGGGCCGCCGGTGCACGAGTTCTACCTGATGTGCGACGACCTGGACGCGCAGCTCGCCGAGCTGAGCGCGTTGGGTGTGGAGATCAGCCGGGAGCCCTCCGAGCAGGGCTGGGGAAAACTCGCGGCGATCCGTCTCCCCAGCGGTGCGGACCTTCCGCTCTACGAGCCTCGCCACCCCATCGCCCACAGCCTCTGAGGACGGGGTCCGCCGCCGTTCGGGCCAGGCGCCCGGCGGGAGACGGGCCCATGGCGCGGGACGGGCCCATGGCGCGGGACGGGCCCATGGCGCGGGACGGGCCCATGGCGCGGGACGGGCCCGCCTACCGGTCGAGCTCGTGCCGGTAGACGACGAGATCGGGGTCGGCGCGGGATCGGCCCTCACCGCGATACCCCGCCATCTCGGCGAACCGGGTACCGCCCACGTTCTCCGGCCTGA
>WHSL01000313.1 GCA_009380095.1 Streptosporangiales bacterium
ACATCGCGCCGGTCGTGTACGGCGGCCCGTCCGTCGAGGTCAGCGCGGCGATCTCGGCCGCGTACCGGTCCGGGTCGAACATCCGCAGCACCCGGGCGGCCGAGTCCGTCATGTTGATCGGGCAGCCGATGCCGAACTCCGCCTGCGTGAACAGGTACGACAGCACGTGTTTGACCATGTGCGGAGCCCGGTCGGCCCAGCCGAGCACGCCGCCGCGGTTGGACAGCGCGGCGAGCCCGAAGCGGCCGAGGCCGATGTCGAGCATGCGGTCGTACGCGGGGTGGAACTCGACCTCGTCGACGCGTTCCCCGTTCGGCGCGTACTGCCGCAGGGACGGCGGGTTGCGCTCGGCCAGCGCGGCGAGGCGGTCGAGCTCACCGGCGGCCGTCGCGCCGAGGTCGGTGAGGACGGGCTCGATGAGCTTGCGGTCCTCGGGGGTCAGGTAGCGGTCCAGCAGCGGGCGGAGCGCGGGGTCGAGGTCGGCGAAGTTCATGATCTCCCTCTCTGAGGCGGGGAGCCGGGTGATCAGTGCCTCCTCATGGAGGATCGCATCCGGGTCGCTGCTCGGTGATACGCGGGTCGGCGTCGGGGTGGGCGAACGCGAGCAGCGCCGCGCCCTCCGCCTCGACGGCGTCGCGGCCGGCGCCGGTCAGCGGGCGCAGCGGCCGGACGGTCAGCGTCGCCGTGCCGTCCGCGCGCGTCACCGACCAGGTGGCGGCGACGGTGCCGTCGACCAGGACGGTCGCGGCGACACCGGCGCCCACGCAGACCTGGCGGCGGATCGCGTCGGTCATCATCCGGGGACCGGCCCGAAGGCGGCCAGGTAGCGGCGGATCATCTCGGCCGCCCTCTCGCCCGGGGAGGCCGGCCGCGTGTGCCTGCCTGCGGCGGCCGTGGTCCCATCCGGCGAGGTGCCGTCGGGGCGTGCGAAGGGCGTCGCGCCGTACACGTCCCAGGTGCCGCTCGGCGCCGGGTGGATCACCGGCAGCAGGTACTGGACCGTCCAGCCGAGGGCGGCCGGGTCGGCGCCGGGGCGGCGTTCGGCGAGCAGCCGGCCCAGCTCCGGGCGGGTCAGTACGCGGCCGCCGGCAAGCAGCCGCTCCGCGTCCGCGACGAGTTCCGCCAGGTCGGCGCCGTCGGTACGGCGTCCGAACGTGTTGCGCTGCACGCGCCGCAGCAGGTCCGTCAGCACCGGCCGGACCAGCGCGAAGTCCGCCGCGGACACCACGTGCTGGGTCGCGCGCATCAGCGTGGAGCGGACCAGCGAACCGTCCGGATCCGCGGGCAGCCCGGCGTCGTCGGCGGCGCGGGCGAAGCAGGCGGCGAACCGCTCGCCCATCTCACCGAGATCGCCTTCGCCCGCGTGCATCCGCAGCACCGACGAGTGGTCGCCGCAGCCCTCGGAGAAGCGCGGCGGCCCGCCCAGCGCCTCCGCCCAGTACGCCGCGAGCCGCTCGACGTGGTGCGGGTGCTGGTCCGGACGGGTGAACGGATGGTTCAGCTCGGGGTCCGCGAGACACCGCGCGTGGTGTGCCCGGGCCAGGGCGAGTAACGCCTCCTCGCCCCCGGCGAACTCGTACAGGGTCGGCCTCATGTCAGGAGTCTCGCAGGAGGGCCCGACAGAATCCGGGGACCACGGATTCGCGGGGGCGGGGCGGTCAGCCGGGGGTGCCGGGGGAGCGGCCGGTGGCGAGGTCGGTGGTGGCCTGGGTGCCGGCCTGGGCGGTGCGGTTCAGGAAGTCGGCGACCACGGCGAGCTGCTCGTCGGTGTAGTCCGCGCAGATCCCGTCCATGGCCGTGTTCATCCCCGAGAGCAGGCGGAACAGCTCGGCGTTGCGCTCCCGCAGCACCCGTACGGTGACCGCGCGCCGGTCGCCGGACTCCGGCGAGCGCTCCCGCGCCACCCACCCGCCGCGCTGCAGCCGGTCCAGCACACCGGTCATCGTGGCCGGATGCAGCCCGGCGCGGCGGGCGAGCGCGGTCGGACTGAGCGGCCCGTGCCGGTTCAGCACCTCGAGGCAGTCGAAGTCCACATCCCTGAGCTCGACGCGCGCGCCGACCTGCCGGTTCAGCAGGGACAGCTGGATGTTCAGGTCCCGCAGGGCCTCCTTGACCAAGGTCACGAGCCGCCGCCGCGCCCGCCCGGAAGATTCTACGGACCTCATATTGCATGGTCTCCAAATCATCTAATATGGTTCTCGTATTAGACGATAGTCGAAACGAATGGGGGCCGTCATGACCATCGCGTACGTCCTCGTCACGCTGGTCGCCGTCGCGGCCAACGCGTTCTCCGGGTTCGCCGCCATGACCAGGTTCCGGCCGGTGATGGCGACGCTCGGCCCGGCCATGGAGCGCACCGGCATCCCTGAGTCGTGGCTCGCCTTCCCGATCGGCACGCTCAAGGCGGCCGGCGCGGCGGGCCTGCTGCTCGGCCTGCTCGGCGTGCCGCTGATCGGCCCCGCCGCGGCCGCCGGACTGATCCTCTACTACGTCTGCGCCGCGTTCACGCACCTCCGCGTAGCCGACTACTCGCCCCAGTTCTACCTGGCCATCGGCTTCTTCCTGCCGCTCGCCGTGGCCGCGCTGGCACTGGACCCGGCGCTCACGGCGCTCACGGCGTAAGACGGAGCGCGGACGTATCGCCGTAGCGGCCGGCCAGGGCCGCCGCGTTCGCCACGAGGTCGGGCAGCACGGTGATGCCCGTCCACGTCGGCCACGCCGACCACCCGGACGCCCGCCGCGGCGAGGTAGCGCGCGGCGGATCCGCCGATGGAGCCGAAACCCTGCAGTACGGCCCGCGCGCCCGGCACCGGCAGCCCCCGCAGCCGCAGCGCCTCCAGCGCGACCTGCGCCACCCCGTACCCGCCGACGACCTCGGGCAGGCTCAGTCCGCCGGCCGTCGCCGCCCCCGCCTCCGCGAGCCGCCGCCGTCCGGTCTCCGCGCCGCCCGGTACGAGCGGCATCGCCGCCTCGCCGGAGCTCGGCACGCCGATCTCGCCCAGCACCGAATCCAGGAGCCGCTGGCTGAGCCCCAGGTCCTCACCGACCGCGACACACCGCTCGATCAGCGGCCGGACCGCGGTCAGAAAGCGCTTCAGCACGTCCCGGGCACCCGGATCGCGCGGGTCGGCGTCGATGCCGCCCTTCGCCCCGCCGAACGGGATCGCCAGGTCGCCCTCGGTGTAGGTGACCGCGCACTTGTGCGTCATGATCCGGGCCAGGTCGCGGACCTCGTCGAGCGTGACGCCGGGGCGCATGCGCAGCCCGCCGCCGCTGACGCCGCGCAGCAGCGTGTCGATCACCAGGTATCCGTGCCGGCCGGTGACCGGGTCCGTCCAGGTCACCTCCAGGTACGGGCCGGTCACCACCGCCGCCACGCCGAGGCGTCGGGCCGCCGCAGCGAGTCGACGATGGACGGGTCGCGCAGCTGCGCCCGCAGCCCCGGGTCCCCGTGCAGCCGCACCAGCAGGGCCAGTACGTCCTCCGGCGGCTGCGCCAGGCCCTGGCCCGGGTAGCCCACGTCCATCCCGAACAGGCGGTTCGGCACCCGGAACCACCGTGCGGGGCCGGTCAGTACGGCCCCCTCGGCGCCGCGGCGGAGCGTGAACGCGAGCCAGCGCTGGTTCCTGTTCGCTCCGAGGGCGATCCCCTCGATGGTGTCCCAGGGCAGCCAGGCGGTCCCCGCGGGCATCCGGCAGAAGATCCCCTCGGGCAGCAGCAGGATGCCCGTGGGCGGTCCGAACACGCGGGGCACCGTGAGCGCTCCGAAGCCTCCGAAGACGGCGAGCGCCAGGACCCCGGGGAGGGCGAGGCCGGCGCGGCCCTCGGCGACGGCCCCGTACAGCAGCAGCCCGCCCGCGGCGGCGAACGCCGCGCACCCGGCGAGGACGGGCAGGATCGCGCCGCGTCCGGCCGGGCAGACCACCCCGGCCGGGGCTCCGGTGTGGCGCTCGGCGCCGGCCACCGTGCCGTGCCGGAGCGCCGGGTCCGTCGCGGCGCGGGTGCGGCGCCGGGCGTCGGACCGGGACGCGTACAGCAGGAAGAGCCCGCCACCGCCGAACAGCAGCAGCCCGGCGTAGCCGAGCGGCTCACCGCCCACGACGGCCAGGGCGGAGAGGGCGGTCATGACCGTGCAGGCCACGGCCAGGAGCACCGAGCGGACCCGGGTGTTCGGGCGCCGCTCGGACGAGGTCTGTGTCACGCGTTCCTCCGGGGGACGGGGCGGACGACGCGGAACCGATTCTCTCCTGGTTCGTGCCGTGGTGGCGGGTCAATCCGGGGGTCAGAGGCCGTGGGAGTGCGGGGAGAGCCAGTGGGGGTGGGCGGCCTTGAGCTTGTCGCGGGCCTCGGGGGACTCCAGCAGGCAGTCGGCGCCGCCGTCGTACGGATGGTAGACGCGGCGGAATTCCACGTCGGCGACGAGCACGTCGATCGGTTTCTCGTCGGCGACGGCGCGCAGCAGCAGGTCGAAGGCGCCCGCGTTGAGCCGGCGGCGCGCCGCGTACAGGTGGGCGTACACCCGGAAGTCGTCTCCGCCCGGCAGGTCCTCGGTCAGTACGGCCCAGCGCCGGGCCTCGGGGTTCAGCTTCAGCGGCGTGGGGTCCTGGAGCGTACGGGGCTCGTCCGCCGAGCCGGTGAAGACCGTGGTGATCACGTAGACGTCCGCCTCGGGGAACATCTCCCGCATCGTTAAGTCGTGCCGGTGCAACAGCGTCTGGTACTCGGCCTCGTTCTCCGGGTGGCGCTTGGAGTCGTACAGGCTGTGAAACCGCACCCAGCGGTCATGGAAGGTGCTCTTGAGCTCGTGCGCCACCGGCGGCCCCCCGGGCCAGTTGGCGTTCCATCGTTCGGACAACTCGGGCCAATCCGTGCCTACGAATCTCCACGAAGTCACCCGAAGAGGGTAAGCGGGCGCGTCCTCGGGCGGAATGGGCGGATGAGTCGTTAAGGGACCAGCGGGCCGGCCAGCACCTCCCGGGCCGCCGCCTCGTCG
>WHSL01000309.1 GCA_009380095.1 Streptosporangiales bacterium
ACGACACCGCCCGCATCACCACCAACGTCCTCCACCGCTTCCTCGCCGAGGAGATCCCCATCCCGCCCTACCAGAGCTGACGGACGGCCTTCCCGCAGACTTAGGAGTACACTTCTAAGGACTGTAGTCCTAAGTATTGTGGGTGGAATGGTGCGGCGGCGATCTCCGCTGGCGAAGCCCGCGCACGTCTTCGGCCGTGAGGCCGAGTGGCGTGCGCTCGGCGACTTTGCCACGCGTACGACCGCCTCGGCGGAGCACGCGATGCTCGGCGTGGTGAGCGGGCGGCGCAGGATGGGGAAGACGTACCTGCTCCGAGCGCTCGTGGCGGAGCTCGGCGGGTTCTACTTCGGCGCCACCGCTGCCACGCGCGGTGAGTCCCTCCGCTCCTTCGGGGCGGCCCTGGCCGCGCACGCCGGCGCGGCGGCACCGTACGCGTTCGAGACCTGGGACGACGCGATCACCACCCTGTTCGGGCTGGCCAGGGCGGACGGGCGGGACCGGCCGCTGGTCGTGGTGATCGACGAGTTTCCGTACCTGACGAAGATGGCGCCCGAGCTCCCGTCCATCGTGCAGCGGGAGATCGACCGGTACCAGCAGGAACCCAGCAGGATGCGGCTCCTGCTCTGCGGCTCCGCCATGTCGGTCATGGGCGGGCTGCTGGCCGGGCACGCGCCGCTGCGGGGCCGGGCGCAGCTGGAGCTCATCGTGCGGCCGTTCCCGTACCGCGAGGCGGCCCGGTTCTGGAACGTGGACGGCGACCCCGCGCTCGCCACTCGGCTGCACGCGGTCGTCGGCGGGACGCCCGCCTACCGGAGGCAGTTCCTCAACGATGATGTGCCCGAGGGGCTCGGCGACTTCGACGACTGGGTGTGCCGTACGGTGCTCTCGCCCTTCACCCCGCTGTTCCGGGAGTCGCGCTACCTGCTCGCCGAGGAGATGGAGATCCGGGACAACGCGCTCTACCACTCGGTCCTCGCCGCCGTGGCCGCCGGGAACACGACGCGGGGCGGCATAGCCAACTACATCGGGCGCAAGGCCGTGGACATCTCCCACCCGCTCCAGGTGCTCGAGGACAGCCACCTCCTCGCCCATGAGGCCGACGTCTTCCGGCCGGGGCGGGCGCACTACCGGATCACCGAACCGCTGATCAACTTCTATGAGGCCGTGATGCGCCCAGAATGGCCGCTGCTGGAGGCAGGGGGAGCGGAGGAGGTCTGGGCGCGTTCCAAGGAACGCTTCGCCGCTCAGGTCGCCGGGCCGCATTTCGAGGTCATCTGCCGGGACTACACGCTCCGCGAGGGGCGGCGGCTGCTCGGCGGATCGCCGGGCCGGGTGGGCTGCGGCCTCGTGTACGACCCGTCGACGCGCTCACAGACGGAGATCGACGTCGGCGTGATCGAGCCGGGCGACGGTGGCTCCCGGCAGGCGGTTCGCCTGCTCGGCGAGGTCAAATGGGGGACCGTGATGGGCGCGGGCCACCTGGACCGCCTGCGTCGCGCGCGCGACGTCCTCGCGGCCCGCGGCCTGGAGACCGGTGACTGTGCCCTCGCCTGCTACAGCGCCGCCGGCTTCACCGACGCCCTGCGCGCCGAGTCCGAGAAGGATGACGTCCACCTGATCGGCCTGAGCGAACTCTACGAAGAGTGAACCGCACCTCTGGGGAAAAGGGAGCCGGACCCCTTTCCCCGGGAGGCGTCAGGCCTTCAGGGTGGCGAAGGCTTCGTCGGTGCGGGAGAGGGCGTCGTCGATGTCGGTGTCGGTGTGGGCGGCGCCGAGGAACCAGTTGACGGCCGAGTCGAGGATGTCTTGGTCCATGCGGGCGGCGGCCGTCTCCGCGATGGCTCGCGTCGGGGTGGTGACGCGGAATCCCTCGTGGTGTTCGATTTCGTCAGGCGTCAGACTGGCACGGTGGAGTGACACTGCGTGATGGTTCTTGCGGAAATGCGGTGGCACGGTGAGATGAATCGTCGCCGGGTTGGCGATACCGAGATCATGCGCCGCGAGCGCGCTCGTGTGCGACACGACGGCGCGATCCCGGCTCCAGAGGGACCAGCGCACGAAGTGGTCGGTGTCCTCCCCAGGGAGGTCAAGGTACTCGCGGAATCGATAGATGCCATGATCAATCCGCCGCCAGTGCCCCTGCTCCCGGTGGTAGTGCTGCACCGGATAGGAGTATCCGGCGTCGAGGGCCTGCTTCGCGGTGAAATAGCCCCGTTGAATCGCGGCGACCTGCCAGAGGCGCTCGCGCCGGCCTTCCTTGGACACGCACCAAGGCTACAAGCAACTTAGAAAAAATCTAAGTTGCTTGCACTCCGCGCCGAGTGGCCTCGGCTTCATGGGCGTCCAGCCGCTGGGGTCAGCCGGGGTGGCCGGTTTGGCGCCACATTTGGAGGCGGACGTCGCGGGCGGCGCTCATGTGGGCGCGGGCGAGCTCGCCGGCGACCGCGCCGTCCCGTGCGCGGATCGCGTCGAGGACGCGGCCGTGCTCGGCGAGCGCGGCGGCCCAGCGTCCGGGCATGGCCAGGGTCGTGGTGGGCGTACGGATCAGGTGCGTGTTGAGCCGTTCCAGCAGGTCGACCAGTACGGGGTTGTGCGTGGCCCGCCAGATCGCGGCATGGAACTCGATGTTCGTCTCGGCGCGGGTCTGGTCGGGCGGATCGGTGAGCCCGCGGTCCCGGGCGAGCAGCCCGTCCAGCAGCGCGAGGTCGACGTCGCTGCGCTTCTGCGCGGCCTGTTCCGCCGCGGCCCCCTCGAGCAGGATCCGCGCGTCGTAGACCTGCACGACCTCCTCCGGGCTCGGCGTACGCACCCGCAGCCCGCGGTCGCCGGCCTCCAGCAGCCGGTCGTGCTCGAGGCGGCGCAACGCCTCCCGTACGGGCGTGCGGCTCACCCCGTACCGCTCGGCGAGCGGGATCTCGCGCAACGCGGTCCCGGGTGGCAGCTCACCGCGCTGGATCTCCTGGCGGAGACGCTCGTACACCTCCCGCGCGGATGCACGGCGCTGCGGCGGATCCGTCGTCGCGTTCATCGCTCCCAAACCTTAGTGCGTGAGGCCTGGCGGTCCGGGCGACCGGCGTCTACGGTGCCCGCAAGAATCCGCACCGTCACCGGAACCCACCTCTTCCCTTGCTGCACGCAACCGTATATCTATGTATACAAATTGCCCCAGGGGTTTGCCGGGAAAATCGGGCGGGCCCTGGAACCCGAGGAGGAAGTCCGATGCAGCCGATCACCGCGTCGCCCATCGCCCGGCTGGCCCTTCCCGCGGCGCTGGCCCTGCTGGCCACCGGCCTTGCCGGGTGCGCCACACCGGAAGGCAAGAAGTCCGCGGGAGCGTTCCCCGCGAAGGGGCTGCGGGTCATGGCGCCGGCCGCGCCCGGCGGCGGCTGGGACCAGACGTCCCGGGAGCTGCAGGGCGTGCTGCGCAAGCAGGTCGGCAAGCCCGTCGAGGTCTACAACCGGGGCGGCGCGGGCGGCACGGTGGGGCTCGCCGACTTCGCCGAGAACCACAAGGGCGACCCGTACGAGCTCATGGCCACCGGTCAGATCATGGTCGGGGCGGTGGAGACCAACAACAGCCCGGTCAAGCTCGACCAGACCACGCCGCTCGTACGGCTCACCGCCGACTACGAGGTGATCGTGGTGCCGAAGGCCTCGCCGTACAAGACGGTCAAGGACCTGACGGACGCGCTGAAGGCGGACACGAAGTCCGTGTCGATCGCGGGCGGCTCCGCCGGCGGCACCGAGCAACTGCTCGCCGGCATGATCGCCAAGGACATCGGCGCCGACCCGAGCCAGGTCAACTACGTCGCGCACTCCGGCGGCGGCGAGGCGCTCATCACCATGCTGTCCGGCAAGGTCAAGGCCGGGATCTCCGGCATCTCCGAGGTCAGCGACAAGATCGAAAGCGGTGACCTGCGGCCGCTCGCGGTGTCCTCACCCCAGCGACTGCCCGACGTCAACGCTCCCACGCTGAAGGAGAGCGGCGTCGACGTCGAGCTCGCCAACTGGCGGGGCGTGATGGCCCCGCCCGGCATCTCCGACTCCGACGAGAAGGCGCTGGAGGACATGTTCACCAAGCTGGCGAAGTCGCCGGAGTGGAAGCAGGTCCTGCAGAAGCGCGGCTGGCAGGACAACTTCCTCGCCGGGCAGGAGTTCGAGACCTTCCTGACCCAGGAGACCAAGGACGTCCGCGCCATCCTCGGCGAGCTCGGCCTCACCTGACCGCCCGCGAACGCCGTGGGCCCGGAGGTCGGCCGGGCCCACGGAGCGGCGTCCGGTGCGGTGGCCGGGAGCGATTCAGGGCGATCGTCACACGCCCGGAAGCTCATGCTCCGGCTGCGGCCCGGGCCTTGTCCGGCAGCAGGGCCAGGAGCTGTCGCGTGTGGCCGGGCAGTTCCACCTCCGCGAGGCCGGTGATCAGGTCCCGCAGCGGCACGAGCTGATCGACCAGGACGGTGCCGTTGGAGACGAGGAGAGCGGGCACCAGGGTGTCGAGCTCGGCCTCGCTGAGCGTCGGTCCGCTGAGTGCGCACAGGGCGTCCGCCTGAAGTCGGATGCGCTCCTGCAGCCCTTTGTTGCCGCCGGCGAGTCCGATGACGCGCTCGAGGGTGTAGGCGTCTTGGGAGATGCGGTTGTCGTACGTCGTGATGTGGCCGGACGCCGCGGAGGTGACGGCGGTGATGGTGGCGGCGTTTACGAGGGTGAGGTGGGCCAGGATCTCGTCGGCGTTCCACTCGCCGGGCGGCGGGGCGGGCGTGGCATGGCCGGCGTCGGCCACGGTGGCGCCGGCGTCCAGCAACGCGCGATAGGCAGCTGCTCTTCGACCTGTGCTTCGTGGTCGCCGTCGCGCAGGCCGCGGCGGAGCTGCACCACGGCCTCGCCGAGGTGCACGTGGGGCCGGCCCTGCTCGGGTACGTGCTGGTGTTCTTCGCCATCTGGTGGGCGTGGATGAACTTCACCTGGTTCGCGTCCGCGTACGATACGGACGACGTTCCGTACCGGGTGCTCACGCTGGTGCAGATCGCGGGCGTGCTGGTGCTCGCCGCCGGGGTGCCGGACGCGTTCCTGCACTACGACTTCACGCTCCCGACCATCGGGTA
>WHSL01000001.1 GCA_009380095.1 Streptosporangiales bacterium
GAGACTGTCGCAGGCCCAGCTCGCCGGAAGCGATCTCTCGGACAGTTATGTCTCGCTGATCGAATCGGGCAAGCGCGTGCCCGGCCCCACCGTGGTGCGCATGCTCGCCGACAAGCTCGGCTGCTCGCCGCAGTTCCTCGTCGACGGCGTGGAACAGCAGGATCTCTCCAAGGCCGCGCTCCGCACGCGCTACGCCGAGTTGGCGCTCCGCGAGGGCAATCCCGCCCAGGCGCTGGTGGAGTTCACCGCGCTGCTGGGCGACGAGCACGGCACCGAGCTGCACGACCGCGTCCGGATGGGGCGCGCCGAGGCGCTCCGCCAGGTGGGCCGGCACGCCGAGGCCATCGCCGAGCTCGAAGGGCTCCGCGAGATCGCCGAGAAGCACCCCGAGCGCTTCCCCGGGCTGCCCGTCACGATCGCGCTGAGCCACTGCCATCAGGCGGCCGGCGACCTGGCCCGGGCGCAGGAGCTCGGCGAGCAGGCGCTGGCGCACGCCGAGACACTCGGCCTGACCGGCGGGACCGAGCTGCTCGAGCTGGGCTGCGTGCTCGGCGCGGCGTACGGCGAACGCGGCAACACCGAGGCCGCCCGGCACATCGGCGAGCGCATCCTGGCCCGTACGGCGGACGCGAGCGCCCAAGACGAGTCCGTGATGTACGCGGCGGCCAGCCGGACGGCGGCGGCCCGCGGGCTCGTCGCCGAGGCGCTCTACTTCGCCGACCACGCGCTCGGCACCGGTTTCGCCGGTATGCGGGCCGCGGCCCGGGCCCGGCTCGCGCTGCGCCACGGCGCGCTGCTGCTGCGGGCGGCGGAGCCGGATGTGCACCACGCGGTGGCGGTGCTCACCGCCGCCGAGCCGGCGCTCTCCGGCTCGGACGTGGCCGCCTGCCGCACCGAGCTGGCCCGCGCGCAGGTGCTGCTCGGCGAGCCCGCCGAGGCCGTACGGCTCGTCGGCGACGCGCTCGAGGTGCTCGACGACCACCCGCGCATCGAGGCGGCGCGGGCGCACGTGGTGCTCGGCCAGGCCCGGCTGCTGCTGCACGACCAGGACGCGGCGGTGGCCTCCTGCCGTACGGCGGCGCTCCGGCTCGACCTCGTGGGCACCTCCCGCGCCGCCGCGCAGACCTGGCGGGAGCTCGGCGACCTGCTGGACCGGGCGGGCGACGGCCCGGGCATGGCCCGCGCCTACCAGCGGGCCCTGGCCTGCGCGGGGTTGCCGCCCTCGCCCGAGGGCGGGGCGCTGGTGACCGCGTTGCGCCGTACGGGCTGAGCGGTCAGCTCGTCACCAGGACCACGCCGCCGACCGCCAGCGCCAGCCCCACGAGCTGCACCCCGCGCAGCCGCTCGGAGTAGATCAGCCGGGCCAGCACGACCGTGACCGCGGGGTACAGCGACGTGATCACGGCCGCCACGCTGAGCATGCCGGCCCGGCTGGCCAGCAGGTACGCGGCGTTCGCCAGGCTGTCCAGCACGCCGGCCGCCACGGCGAGCGCGACGGTGCCGCGGCCGCGCGCGATGCGGGCACCGGCCACCAGCGCCACCAGGATCGACACGGCGAGGCCGCCGGCCCGGGCCGCGGCCAGCGACCACATGCCGCTGTCCCCCGGGACCAGCACGATCAGCACCATGAACAGGCCGAAGCCCGCCCCGGCCAGGAACGACAGCAGGGCGGCCCGGCCGGGCCGCGGGCGCTCGCCGGGACGCTCCCGCTCCACGCCGACCATCGCGATCGCCGCGATGCACAGCCCGGCGCCGATCAGCACCGGGGTGGAGAGCCGCTCCCCCATGGCGAGCGCGACGATCACCGGCAGCAGCGTGGAGGTGAGCGCGGAGACCGGTGCGACGACGCTCATCGGCCCGATGGCCAGGGCCGCGTAGAACGTCACCATCCCCAGCCCGCCGATCACGCCCGCGAGCGCGCCCACGGCCAGCGCCACGGCGCTCGGCCGGCCGGGCACCAGCAGCGCGGCGAGCAGCATCGTGGCCAGGCCGGCCGGGGTGCTGACCAGCACCACCGCGAACGCCGTGGTCCGGCGCGAGGCGGCGCCGCCGAGGAAGTCGGCCGTGCCGTAGAGGGCCGCCGCCACGAGGGCGAAGGCGATGACGGTCATCGGGTCCTGGCCTGGGGGGTCGGGTCGGGCATCACACCTCCACGGTCGGTTCAGCGTACTCGGCGGTGCAGTGAACCGACCGCCGGGCCGGTACGCTGACCGGCATGACCGATGCCACAGCGGTGACCGCGGCCGTGGCGCGGACCGTGCGCGGCCAGCGCACCCAGCGCGGCTGGAGCCTCGACGAGCTCGCGGCCCGCTCAGGGGTGAGCAAGGGCGTGCTGGTGGCGCTGGAGCAGGGGCGCAGCAACCCCAGCCTCACCACGCTGATCCGGGTGGCCGACGCGTTCGGGCTGCCCACCACGCGGCTCGTCCAGGTCGGCCCGGAGCCGCACGTACGGATCACCCGGCCGGACCGGTTCGTCACGCTCTGGCACGGCAACCGCGGGGGCACCGGCACGCTGCTGGCCAGCACGGAGCCGCCGTACGCGGTGGAGATGTGGGAGTGGGAGCTGACGCCCGGCGAGGAGCGGCGCAGCGAGCCGCACGCCTCCGGCATCCAGGAGCTGCTCCGCGTCCGGCAGGGCGCGCTCGAGCTCACCGTCGGCGACGCGCGCCACGAGGTGCCGGAGGGCGGTGCCGCCGCCTTCCCCGGCGACCGCGAGCACTCCTACCGCGCGCTCGGCGACGCCCCCGTACGGTTCACGCTCGTCGTGCTCGTCCCCCCCGTCGAGTGACCTCGGTCAGTTGGGGGCCATGTCGACGAAGCGGCTGTAGTGGCCTTGGAAGGCGACGGTGACGGTGGCGGTGGGGCCGTTGCGGTGTTTGGCCACGATGAGGTCGGCCTCGCCGGCGCGGGGGGACTCCTTCTCGAACACGTCCTCCCGGTAGAGGAGGATCACCATGTCCGCGTCCTGTTCCAGGGAGCCGGACTCGCGCAGGTCGCTGATCTGGGGCTTCTTGTCCGTACGCTGCTCGGGGCCGCGGTTCAGCTGGGAGAGCGCGACGACCGGCACGTCGAGCTCCTTGGCCAGCAGCTTGAGCGCCCGGGACATCTCCGAGACCTCCTGCTGCCGGCTCTCCAACCGGCGCGGGGAGCTCATCAGTTGCAGGTAGTCGACGATGATCAGCTTCAGGTCGTGCTGCTGCTTGAGACGGCGGCACTTCGCGCGGATCTCCATCATCGACATGTTCGGCGAGTCGTCGATGAACAGCGGCGCCTCGGCGACCTCTCCCATCCGGCGGGCCAGCCGCGTCCAGTCGTCGTCGGTCATCGTGCCCGAGCGCATGGTGTGCAGGGGGACCCGCGCCTCCGCCGAGAGCAGCCGCATGGTGATCTCGTTGCGCCCCATCTCCAGGCTGAAGATGACCGAGGTGAGGCCATTCTTGATGGAGGCGGCGCGGGCGAAGTCGAGGGCCAGCGTGGACTTGCCGACCGCGGGCCGGGCGGCGATGATCACCATCTGCCCGGGGTGCAGGCCGTTGGTCAGCCCGTCCAGGTCGGAGAAGCCGGTGGGCACACCGGTCATCGCACCGTCGTGGCTGGCGATCGCCTCGAGCTCGTCGAACGTGCCGTGCATGATGTCGCTGAGCAGCACGTAGTCGTCGGCGGTGCGCTTCTCGGTCACCGCGTAGACCTCGGCCTGGGCCTGGTCGACGAGCTCGTCGACCTCGCCGTCCGGGGTGTAGCCGAGTTGGGCGATGCGGGTGCCGACCTCGACGAGCCGGCGCAGGATCGCGCGCTCCTCAACGATGCGCGCGTAGTAGCCCGCGTTGGCCGCGGTGGGCACCGAGGAGATGAGGGTGTGCAGGTACGGCGCGCCGCCGACGCGGTTGATCTCGTTGCGCTTGGTCAGCTCGGCGGCCACGGTCACCGCGTCGGCAGGCTCGCCCTTGGCGTAGAGGTCGATGGCCACGTCGTAGATGACCTGGTGCGCGGGGCGGTAGAAGTCGGAGGAGCGGAGCACCTCCACGACCTCGGAGATGGCGTCCTTGGACAGCAGCATGCCGCCGAGCACGCACTGCTCCGCCATCACGTCGTGCGGAGGGGTGCGTTCGAACTCGGCCGCCTGAGACGGCACCTCGGCGATGCTCACCGCCCACCCCCAATCGCTCGCGCGCGACTCCGCATCAGCGCCTCACGTCCCTAGGTCTACGCGAGGCGTCTGACATTTTTCAGGTGATCCAGACGGGGCGCCAACACCACCTGTGCACGAGTCTGGGGAGATGTTGTGCATCACTTGGGGGCAACGTGTGGGCGACACCTGTGGACGACGTTCGAGGCCTCCCGACACGCCGCCGCCGACCTGGCCTTTCTCTGTCCACCCCATGTGCGCGGAAGAAAAGTGGGAAATCTCTTGTCCCCAGAGTTATCCACAGGCTGATGTAAGAAGCAGGCGCCCCTTGTAGCTATTACATGGTGGCCGGTACCGTGATCTCGCCATGTCACGACCGGCCGACCGCTCCCACGATCGGAAGATCCTCCGCCTCGCCATCCCCGCCTTCGGCGCACTCGTCGCCGAACCGCTGTTCCTCCTCGCCGACACCGCCATCGTGGGCCGGCTGGGCACCGCCCCGCTGGGCGGGCTGGGCGTCGCCGGTCAGGTGCTCACCACGCTCGTCAGCCTCAGCATCTTCCTCGCGTACGGGACGACCGCAGCGGTCTCCCGCCGGATCGGCGCCGGCCAGCACCGGGAGGCGATCCAGCAGGGTATCGACGGGCTATGGCTGGCGCTGGGCATCGGGCTGATCGTCATCCTCGTGGGCTGGCCGCTCACCCCGGCGATCGTGGACGCGTTCGGCCCGTCCCCGGTGGTGGCCCCGTACGCGATCACCTACCTGCGGATCAGCCTGTTCGGCGCCCCCGGGATGCTCCTCATACTTGCCGGCACCGGTGTGTTGCGCGGGCTGCAGGACACGCGTACGCCGCTGATCGTCGCGGTCGCGGCCAACCTGGTGAACATCGTGCTGAACATCTGGCTGGTGTTCGGCCTCGACCTCGGCATCGCGGGCTCCGCCTGGGGCACCGTGCTCGCGCAGACCGCGGGGGCGCTCGTATACGTGGCGGTAGTGGCCCGCGGCGCACGCCGGTACGGCGCCACGCTCCGCCCGGACCGGGCCGGCCTGCGCGCCTCGGCCACCGCCGGGTTCGCGCTGTTCATCCGGACGGCCTCGCTGCGCGTGGTGCTGCTCGTGGGCACCGCGGTCGCCGCCCGGCTCGGCGACGCCTCCATCGCCGCGTACCAGGTGGCGTTCCAGGTGTGGACGCTGCTGGCGTTCGCGCTGGACGCGCTGGCCATCGCGGCCCAGGCGATCACCGGCCGCCACCTCGGCGCGGAGGACGTGGCCGGCGCCCGCGCCGCCACCCGGCGGATGGTGCGGTGGGGTGTGTGGGCAGGCGTCGTCTTCGGCGTGCTCATCCTGCTGACCCGGCCGTGGATCCCCGGCCTGTTCACCGCCGACCCCGCGGTCCGGGACCTGGTGTTCTCCTGCCTGCTGATCGTCGCGCTGTTGCAGCCGCTGGCGGGGCGGGTCTTCGTGCTCGACGGCGTGCTCATCGGCGCCGGTGACCAGCGCTACCTGGCGGTGGCGGGGGTGCTCAGCATGCTCGCCTTCCTGCCGGTCGCCATCCTGCTGCCCGCCCACTTCGGCGGCCTGATCACGCTCTGGCTGGCGATCGGCGTGTGGATGGCGGCGCGCGACCTCACCCTGTGGCTGCGGGCGCGCGGCGACGCCTGGCTGGTCACCGGCGCGGTGCGCCGGTGACCGTACGGGCGGCGGAAGGTCAGCGGTGCCCCTCGTTCGCGGCGAGCGCGGGGCCGTGGTCGTACGTGTGGCGCGGGCCGGCGAGGCCGGAGGACCGCGGGCGGCGGCTGGACCCCACGGGCCGCGCCTGCCCGGCGAGCACCGCGGCCACCGCGTTGCGCAGCTCGGGGAGCCGGGCGTAGAGGACGTCCCCGGGGCAGGCGGTGGCGTTGTAGTCGCGGTGCCCGACGATCGCGGCCTGCGGGTCCAGGCCGTACACCGTGCACAGCCAGGCGCAGGTGGCGACCAGCGAGTTCCACAGCTGCCCGGTGGGCCCTGTGGTCATGTACGTGCCCTCGTTCTCGATCCCGATCGTGTGGTCGTTCTCGCCCGAGACGTGGGCGCCCATCACGTGCTGCCGGGCGCCGATGGCCTGCAGCGAGCGGTTCCGGCCTTCCATCACGAAGCCGCCGCGGCTGATCGTCAGCTGCTGGCCGGTGTCGTCCCAGCCGTTGGAGTCCATGTGGAAGTTCTGGATCGCGCGGGACAGCCCGAACGCCGCCGCCTGGCTCAGGTCGCCGGTGTTGGCGGAGGCGGTGTGGTGGACGACGATGTGGTCCGGGCCGTTGGCCAGCACCTGGGCGGGCTGCACCGGCGGGCGGGCGCCCCAGGCCGCGCGGTCGAACACCTGCGGGGCCGCGGCGGCGCGGGCCCTCGACGCGATGCTCGACCTGGTGAGATCGACGACGCCGGCCGCGGCGACCCCGCCGGCCAGCAACGCGGCTCCGCGAAACAATGTCCTGCGGTTTACCGGCATCCCGTTCGACACGTCCATCACTCCCCGGACTCAGATCAGTGGCTTCACGAGACTAGGGAGGGACATCGGCGGCCGCTATGGCAACAATTACCCAATTGTGGGTTCCGCCGGGATTGTCCGGAAACGGCTGATACGGCCCTCAGAGAGTCGGATCCTCCGGGCCCACCGCGGGGCCGTGGTCGTACGGGCGCACGACGCCGCCCGAGGGCCGCTCCGGCCGCGCGACCTGCGGTACGCGGGACTCCCGGTCCGGTCCGTCCCCTACGTCCCGTACGCGGAGTCGCCGCAGGTCGCCGATCCGGGCCACATCGTTCCTGAGCTGCGGCAGCATGGCGTAGAGCACGTCGCCGGGGCAGGCGGTGGCGTTGTAGTCGCGGTGGCCCACGATGGCGTGCTGCGGGTCGAGGCCGTACACGGCGCACAGCCAGGCGCACAGCTCGATCAGCGAACGGTAGAGCGCGCCGGTGGGCGCGGCGGAGATGTACGTGCCCTCGTTCTCGATCCCGACCGTGTGGCCGTTCTCGTTGGCGGTGTGCGCGCCGACCACGTGCCGGCGCTCCAGGACGGCCGCCAGCGAGCGGTTCCGGCCCTCCATGATGTGGCCGCCACGGCCGATCGTGAACTGCTGGCCGGTGTCGTCCCAGCCGTTGGTGTCCATGTGGAAGCGCTGGATGGAGCGGGACAGCGCGGCCGCGTGCCGCGCCGAGTAGTCGCGCGAGTTGGACGAGACCGTGTGGTGCACCACGATCCGGTCGGGCGGGGTGCTCAGTACGGTCGCCGCGCGCCGCGGCGGACGCGCGCCCCAGTCGGAGCGGGTGTAGATGTGCGGCGCCGACGCGGCCTCGGCGCGGCCCACGGGCAGCGCCAGCGCGTTCATCAGACCGGCGCCGGCCAGCACCACACCCGTCTCTAACACCCGCCGGCGGCCGGAGTTCTCAGGAATGTACACAATTCACAATCGTGCACACAGAGCACGCATGACGGAAGGCGACGTTCCGAACGCACCCGGTAATGATTCGGTGAACATCCGTGTCAGAGACGGAGCCCGCGCCCGGACATGCGAAGAGACGGGTCCCAGGAGAGACCCGTCTCTCGCGTGCGGCGTCAGGCGCCGACGACCTCGAGCTCCACGGTGCCGCTGACCTCGGGGTGCAGGCGGACCGTGACGTCGTGCTTGCCGACCGTCTTGATCGGGTTCGCCACCTCGATCCGGCGCTTGTCGAGCTCCGGACCGCCGGCGTCGAGGACGGCCTGGGCGATGTCGCCGGACGTCACCGCGCCGAACAGGCGGCCGGAGGTGCCCACGCGCGTGGCGAGGCGGACCTTGAGGGAGCCAAGCTGCTTGGCCACCTCCTCCGCCTCGTCGAGCGAGCGGATCTCCCGGGACGAGCGGGCCCGCTTGATCGAGTCGACCTCCTTCTGGGCGCCGCGCGTCCAGCGGATGGCGTAGCCGCGGGGGACGAGGTAGTTACGGCCGTAGCCGTCCTTGACCTCCACGACGTCACCTGGCGACCCGAGGCCGGTGACCTCCTGGGTGAGGATGAGCTTCACAGGAATCGACCTCCTAGCCCACTCAGCGGGCGGTGCTGGTGTAGGGCAGCAGCGCCATCTCGCGGGCGTTCTTGATCGCCGTCGCGACGTCGCGCTGGTGCTGCGTGCAGTTGCCGGTCACCCGCCGGGCGCGGATCTTGCCCCGGTCGGAGATGAACTTGCGCAGCAACGCCGTGTCCTTGTAGTCGACGTAGGAGATCTTCTCCTGGCAGAACAGGCAAACCTTCTTCTTCGGCTTGCGCATCATTGGCTTGGCCATCGTGGTGCTCCTTGGGGAGAGCCCCGCTTACGCGGGGAGGGCCGTCATGGATGGATTTAGAAGGGCGGGTCATCGGAGGCGCCGCCGAAACCGCCGCCACCACCACCGCCACCGCCACCGCCGAAGCCCCCACCGGAGCTCGGGGCGGCGCTGGCCCACGGGTCGTCGGCCGGGGCGCCACCGCCCTGACCGCCACCGCCGAAGCCCCCGCCGCCGCCACCGCCGGCCCGCTGGGTCTTGTTGACCTTGGCGGTCGCGCTGCGCAGCGACGGGCCGACCTCGTCGACCTCGATCTCGTAGACCGTGCGGCGTTCGCCGTCCTTGGTCTCGTACGACCGCTGGCGCAGCCGACCCTGCACGATGACGCGCATGCCACGCTGCAGGGTCTCGGCGACGTTCTCCGCCGCCTGCCGCCAGACGTTGCAGGTCAGGAAGAGGGCTTCGCCGTCCTTCCATTCACCGCTCTGCCGGTCGAGGAACCGCGGGGTGGACGCCACGCGGAACTTCGCGACCGCCTGGCCGCTGGGAGTGAATCGCAGCTCGGGATCGTCGACGAGGTTGCCGACGAGGGTGATCTGAGTGTCGCCTGCCATCGGAATCGCTCCGGGCTCGTGGTCGGTGGGTACCTGACGACGCCCTTTGTACCGCGCGGGTACGACAGCCGGACGGCGTCAGACGGTGGCGTCCTCCGAGGGCGCCCGCCTTGTATCAGTGCGCCTCGGGGCGCAGGACCTTCGTCCGCAGGATCGCCTCGCTGAGGTTGAGCTGACGGTCGAGCTCCTTGACCGTGCTCGGCTCCGCACTCAGGTCGACGACGGCGTAGATGCCCTCGGACTTCTTCGCGATCTCATAGGAGAGACGGCGCTTGCCCCACACGTCGACCTTCTCCACGGCGCCACCGGCATTGCGGACGACACCCAGGAACTGGTCGAGCGACGGAGCGACCGTGCGCTCCTCGAGGTTGGGATCGAGGATGATCATCAACTCGTAACGACGCATGCGTGATCGAACCTCCTCTGGACTCTGGCGGTCACGGTCTCTCCGTGACAGGAGGGCTTGCGTCTGCCCAAGACAGTCCCGCCAGGTTACCAACAATCGGGGAGTGCCCTGTTCGGGATCGGCGCGATCGGGGAATCCTCGTTCACGAACAGAGGCTCCGCGGAGCCTCCGGAGGCCGCCGGTGCCAGCGCGCCGGCGCCGGCACCCCCGAGGAGGGATGACCCGATGCCGGACGTCGTCGACAGGCGCAACGGTGCCTCGCGGTTCTCGCTCAAGGCCGACGGGCGTTCACACCCCCTGGAGAACGCCCTCGCGCTGGCCACCTTCGCCGTGGGCATGGTTGCCATCGTGACCGGACTGATCACGGTCACCCACGTGATCGGCGCGTGGGCGGGCCTGGCCGGCGTCGGTATGGGGCTCTACTCCCAGATGATCTCCGCGACCACGGCCCAGCGCTTCTTCACCGTGATCGGCCTCACCGCGGCGTTCGTCGGCATGGGGATGAGCGTCGCGCACGGCGGCTTCGTGCCGTAGGCCGCGGGACCGCGGAACTGCCAGGTAAGCCGACGCCGGCCGACGCCGGCCGAGGTCAGCCGGCGAGGTTCTCCCGGAGCCAGGCGATGTCCTTGCCCTGGCCCTCGATGCCGCCCGGCGTCTCCACCACCACCGGAGCGCCGGCCGCGCGCACCACGCCGAGGATGAGCTCCGGGTCGATCTCGCCGGTGCCCAGGTTGGCGTGCCGGTCGCGGCCGGAGTCGAAGTCGTCCCGGCTGTCATTGCAGTGCACCAGGTCGATGCGGCCGGTGACGGCCTTGACCCGGTCGACGATGTCGAGCAGCTCCTCGCCGCCCGCGTGCGCGTGGCAGGTGTCCAGGCAGAAGCCGACCTCGAACCCGTCCAGCGCCTCCCACAGCCGGGCGACGCGGTCCATCCGCCGGGCCATCGCGTTGTCCCCGCCCGCGGTGTTCTCGATCAGCACCGGGATCGGGCGCTCGATGCGCTCGAAGGCCTTCCGCCAGTTCTCGAAGCCGACGGCGGGGTCGTCGGCGGCGAGCACGTGGCCGCCGTGCACGATCAGCCCCTTGGCCCCGATCTCGGCCGCCGCCGTGACGTGCTGCTGCAGCAGCTTGCGGCTCGGGATGCGGATGCGGTTGTTCGTCGAGGCGAGGTTCATCGGGTAGGGCGCGTGCACGAAGAACTCCACGCCGGCGGCCGCGAGCTCCGCGGCCCCCTCGGGGACGACCGGCCCCTTCCAGCTCTGCGGGTCGCCGAGGAAGAACTGCACGAGGTCGGCCGAGCGGGCCCGCGCCTCGGCGAGCGGGTCCTCCTGGCCGACGTGGGCTCCGATACGCATACCTCAGAGCTTAGAGCGCGGCACTGACGCTTCGGCGGTTCAGCCGGTCCACTGGCCGCGGGTGAAGCCGAGGGCGAAGATCGCCATTAGCGGGATGGAGAGCGCGAAATACCAGATCGCGCCCCAGCGGTGGCGAGCCGCCATCCGGCCGACGAGCAGCCAGAGCGGGAACCAGAGCACCGTCGAGCGCGGGATGGACAGGTAGTACGACGAGGTGACCAGCGCGCCCACCTGCAGCCCCACGTAGACGAACTCGCTCCACCGGCCGCTGATGGCCAGCCACAGGGTGAGCACCACGCCGACGGCGCCGGCGATCAGCTCCGTACGGAACGCCCCGGCGAACTGGTCGCCGGTCTCGAACGCGGCCTCCCAGGTGGTGGCGGCGGACTCCCATGGCCATACCAGGTGCCGCCCCCAGCCGAGCTGCTGCGCGGTGTTCCACGCCAGCAGGTCGCCGGTACGGCCGAACTGGTAGATCGAGTACGCCAGCAGCGGCACGAACGGCACCGCCAGCACGAGCAGCGCCCTCGGCTCCGCGCCCGGCTGACGCGCCCGCCACGCCATCAGGAACTCCACGATGAGCGCGAGCGCGAGGAACAGCCCGGTGATCCGTACGCAGGACGCGCCGGCCGCGGCCAGCGCGGCGTACCCCCACCGGCCACGCCGGGCAAGCAGCCAGGCGGGCAGCGCGAACGCCAGGAAGAGCGCCTCGGAGTAGCCGGCGAACAGGAAGACCGCCATCGGCGAGAAGAGCAGCGCCGCGACCGCGTACGGCCCCACGCGCGCCCCCTCCAGCTCCCCCAGCCGGGCCAGCGCCACCGCCGCCACCCCGCCGGCCACCAGCGAGATCAGCAGCCCGCCCAGCACGTAGTCGCCGCCCAGCGGCACCGCCACGGCGCGCAGCAGCAGCGGGAAGCCCGGGAAGAACGCGGGCAGCCCGGGGTCGGCCGGCTCGCGGGGGTTGCCGTTGTAGCCGAACTCGGCGATCTCGGCGAGCAGCGCGGCGTCCCAGTGGAACCAGCGGCCCAGGCCGAGCGGGTGGGCCTGCCCGGCGGGCGTCGCGTACCACGCGCCGACGACGCCGATGAGCACGACGGATACGCGGGTGGCGAGCCAGAGGCCGAGCGCCGAACGGTCGGCCGCGCGCAGTGGGATCCCCGAGGAACGCATCACACCCGGACGTGCCTCCGCAACCGGAGGGCGAACCGGTCGGGCGCGCCGTCCAGCTCTCCGCCGGCCGGGTCGTCGGCACCCTCGGCGCGGACGGGGTCGCGCTCCGGCCGGTAGATCTGCCACACCACCAGCGCGCACAGCAGCAGCACCGCGCCGAACCGGCCGAGCAGGGCCGCGAAGTACACGTTCTCGCCGATGCCGTGCAGGCTCTGGGTGAGCATCTCCGGCGTCTGGTCGGCGATGCCGCGCAGCAGATACCACCAGATCGCTACGAAGTAGCCGACCTCGGCGAGCTGCCACAGCCCCATCGCCCAGCGCGGCACCCGCAGCAGCGCGACGAACGGCACCAGCCAGAGCACGTACTGCGGCGACCACACCTTGTTGGTCAGTAGGAAAGCGGCGAGCACCAGGAACATCAGCTGCGGCAGCCGGGGCCGCCGCGGCGCGGTCAGCGCGATCACGGCGATCAGCACACAGGCCACCGCCATCGTCACCGTACCCAGCATGTTGAGCCCGGACTGGTCGCCCGCGGAGGCGGTGAGCAGGCCCTTCATCTGCAGGAAGAACCAGATGGAGCCCCAGTCGGCGGGGCGCTCCTGGCTGAAGGTGTAGAACTCCGCCCATCCGGCCGGCGCGGCCAGCGCCACCGGCAGGTTCACCACCAGCCAGGTCAGCACCGCGGCGCAGGTGGTGACCGCGAACGCGCGGATCCGGCCGGAGCGCAGGCAGAGCAGGAAGAGCGGCCCGAGCAGCACCAGCGGATAGAACTTGGTGGCGATGGCCAGGCCGAACAGCACGCCCGCCCAGGTGGGCCGCCGGGAGGCCCAGCAGGCCATGGCGAGCGCGGTCAGGGCCACCGCCAGCAGGTCCCAGTTGATGTACGCGCCCAGGATCGCCGCCGGGGAGAACGCGACGATCAGCGCCTCCCGCTCGTGCCCCCGGCCGGACAGGTACGCCGTGGCCAGTACGGCCACCACCCCGCAGGCCGCGAGCAGCGGCACCGTGAGGTCGAAGAACGCGAGCCCGCGGCCGATGGGGTCGGAGACCGGCTGCACCAGGAAGGCGACGGCCTTCATGAACGCGCCGATCACCACCGGGTACTCCATCCGGTGGTCCAGGTACGGCAGCCCGGGGTCGGCCAGCTGCCGCTGGAAGTACAGCGGATAGATGTCGGAGTAGCAGAGCTTGGCGAACTGCTGGTCGAAATGGTTCCAGGCGCCTGTCCGGCACGGGACCTTGACCAGGTACGCCGTGACCGCGCCGATGAGCGTGGCGGCGATCAGCGCGGGCGCGTAGAGCCGGACGCGGCCGAAGCCGGTGCCACCATGGCCACCGGCTCCGGTCTCGTCCTCGTCCACGTCAACGGAGGTGCTCGTCATGGTGCCGCCCAGCCTAGAGGCGACGGGCGGTCCACATGGCGGACACGCTAGGTCCCGTCCTGTTCCTCGGGTTGTGTGCCTTCCTCGCTGCCGTTCCCGCCGCCGGGGCGGCAGAAGAGGTCGGCGGGGTCACACGTCTTCGACGGATCGGTGGGCGTCCCGCTCGGCCCGGGCCCCTCACACAGCGGGTCCCAGGGGTCGCAGTTGTCCGTGGGCCGCGGGCCCGGCGTGATGTGCGGCTTGGGCGTCTTCGCCGGCGTGGGGGTGGGCGTCGGGCTCGGCGTGGCGAACATCTTCCGGTTGCCCACGTTGGCCGGGGGCGGGAACGCCTTGATGGGCTGGTTCTTCAGCGCCTGGTCCATGAAGGCCTTCCACGTGGCCGCGGGAATCTGGCCACCGTAGACCTGGCTGTAGCCGGGGATGCCGGTGATCGGCTTGTTGTCGTTGCGGAACATCGTCACCGACGCCGCGAGCTGCGGGGTGTAGCCCACGAACCACAGCGCCCGGCCCTCGTCGGTCGTACCGGTCTTGCCGGCGGCCGGGCGGGCCATGTTCAGCTGTGCCTTCGTCGCGGTGCCGTACTTGACGACCCGCTGCAGGGCGAAGGTGACGTCGTCCACGACGGCCTTCTCGAAGACCCGCTTCGGCCGGGTCCGCTCGCCGAACGCCGGCTTCGGATCCTCGACCTTCTCGCCCGAGGCGTTGGTGATGGACTTGATCACGTGCGGCTGGGCGAAGTTGCCGCCGGAGGCGAAGGTGGCGAACCCGCCGGCCTGCTCCACCGGGGTGACCGAGGCGATGCCGAGGGAGAGACCCGCCCGGTTGCGGTGGCCCTCCAGCGCGCTCTTGGCGATCCCCACGCTCTCCGCGGTCTGCACCACTTTGTCGAGCCCGACCTCCAGGCCGAGTTGGACGAAGGCGGTGTTGACCGACTTCTGGGTGGCGGTCACCAGGTTGATGATCCCGTACGACTGGTGGCCGTCGTTGCTCACCTTGTAGCCGCCGGCGAACGTCTTCGGGGAGCGGCCGTCGACCATGCTGCGCAGGCCGACGCCGTTGCTCAGCGCGGTGGCGAGCACGTACGGCTTGAACGCCGATCCGGCCTGCGGCCGTGCCTGGAAGGCGTTGTCGTACTGCCGGAACTGATAGCCGCGGCCGCCGTAGAAGGCGAGCACCTCACCGGTCCCGGGCTGGACCGCGGCGAGGCCGGACTGGATGCTGTTCGGCGTCCCCGCCGGCCGGGTGTACTTCACGGCCTTGTACGCGGCGACCATGAGCCGGGGGTTGAAGGTGGTGGTCACCTTCAGGCCGCCCCGGTTGATGTCGTCATCGCTGTAGCCGCGCTGCTTCAGCTCCCGCTGCACGGCCTCGAGCATGTAGCCGTTCTGGTTCCGGTAGTTCGTGGTGTTGACCCGGTACTTCTGCAGGCTCTCCGTCGGGAACTTGACCTGCTGCAGCTCGGAGCCGCTGAGCCAGCCCTTCGTCTTCATGCCGTCGATCACGTAGTTCCAGCGGTCCTGCGCACCGCTCGGATCCCGCTCCCACGCGCCGGGCTGCTGGATGAGCGCGGCGATGACCGCGCCCTCCGACGGGGTCAGCCGGCTGACGGGCTTGTTGAAGTACGCCATCGAGGCGGCCTGGATGCCGTACGCCTGGCGCCCGAAGTAGATCGTGTTGAGGTACTGCTCGAGGATCTTGTCCTTGGAGAGCTCGTTGTCGACCTTGATCGCGACCATGATCTCGCGGAGCTTGCGGTCGATGTTCCGCTCGGTGCCGACGGAGGTGTAGTAGTTCCGCGCCATCTGCTGGGTGATCGTGGACGCGCCCTCGATCGGCCCGCCGGTGAGCGCCTTGACCGCCACCCGCGCCAGGCCGGGGATGGAGATGCCCGGCTCCGTACGGAAGTCCCGCTGCTCCGCGGCGAGCACGGCGTTCTGCACGTGCGCCGGCACCTCGGAGAGCTTCACCACCTGGCGGTTGGTCTCGCCGAGGCGGCCGAGCGGCTTCTTCGCGTCGCGGTAGTAGATGTAGGTCGACTGGGCCTTGACGCTGGCGTTGGCCTCGAGCCTGCTCGGGTCGGGCGTCTGCGCGTACGCGATGCCGAAGAGCGCGATCATGCCGACGAGGCCGAGGCCGCACACGACCACGGCGGGCTTCCAGGCCTTGCGGATGAACCGCTTGAACCGGCCGGGCTCCAGATCGTCGTCGATCGGCTCCCGGCGTGCGGCCCGGCGCGAGCCGCCGGCTCGCGCACCGGCGGTGCGACGGCTCCCGGTACGGGGAACGCCGTGGCGACCGGGGGAATCGCTCATGGCGGACCGACGCCCGGGTCCGCGATGGTCACTGGTACTCACGCGTCCTCAGCTCAGTTGGTGGCCTGGACTACAGACGAGTAGCGGGGGTGGGATCCCCGCCCGAGGGGGGATCCTAGGTGCGGCCTGTCCGCCTTTGACGGTGATCGCACGGCCCGCCCGTCCCTAAAAGGTAGGACATCGTCAGATGGTTCCAGCCGCAGGCTCGGCACACCTCGACGACGTACACACGGAACTCGCTGTATTGCCGGGCCATCTCGGCTAGTTCGTCGGTCTGCTTGACCCGGCCGACATACCTCCCGAGTTCGTCACCGTACACGTACTTCACATGCGTCAGGTGCCCATGCTGACAGATGGGACAGGACGCCGAGGCCGATTCCCCGTGATATCGGGCGGCGCGCAGGAGGTCCGGGTGGGGGTCGCACACGTCGTCCACGGCGGTGCGGCCGGCGGCCACGTCCGCGAGGACGGCTCGCCGGCGCAACGCGTAGTCGACGATCGAACGCTGCGACCGCATGCGGGTCAGAGTACGACGAACACCCCCTTGCTCCGGTAGACCCCCTGTCGTCCCGATGGTGATCCTCACACTCCCGTGGGTCTTGTCCTGATATCTCGGTTCGACGTATCTTTTCGATGTATCGGGGCGATACATCGCTCCGGCATAGTCCGGCGGACGAGGACCGGCAGCAGGCGGGGTGATCGCGCATGGGCGGCAGGCCGGCAGTGCTGGAGCTCGCCGTGCTCGGACTGCTGCACGACGCCCCCATGCACGGGTACGAGCTGCGCAAACGGCTCAACACCGTGCTCGGTACGTTCCGCGCGTTCTCCTACGGCTCGCTCTATCCCTGCCTCAAGGACCTGCTGCGCCGTGGCCTGATCGCCGAGGACACGGACGCCGCGGCGGCCGCGGGCCAGGGTGAGCCTCGGGCGGCCCGCCCGCTCGCCGGACGCCGATCCAAGATCGTCTATCGGATCACCGCGGCCGGGAAGGAGCGGCTGCAGGAGCTGCTGGCCGAGGCCGGTCCCGCCGCCTGGGAGGACGACGGGTTCGGCATCAGGTTCGCCTTCTTCGGCCAGACGAGGGCGGACGTCCGGCTGCGGATCCTGGAGGGGCGGCGCAGCCGGCTGGAGGAGCGGCTGGAGCACTTCCGCGCGGCCCTCACCCGGACCAGGGAACGGCTCGACGGCTACACGCTCGAGCTGCACCGCCACGGCCTGGAGTCGGTGGAACGCGAGGTGCGCTGGCTCAATGAGCTGATCGGCAAGGAGCGCGCCCAGGCCGACGACGGCCCCGAGGGACAACCACCAGAGATCAGGTCGGAACCGGGTGGCTGAGCCCCCCGGAGTGCCGCATAGGAGTAAAGGAGTAGGCCGGATGGGTTCGGTACGCGTGGCCATCGTAGGTGTGGGGAATTGCGCGGCCTCCCTGGTGCAAGGAGTCGAGTTCTACAAGGACGCGGATCCCGGCGCGCGGGTACCCGGGTTGATGCATGTGCGCTTCGGCCCGTACCACGTACGTGACATCGAGTTCGTCGCCGCCTTCGACGTGGACGCCAAGAAGGTCGGGCAGGACCTGTCCGAGGCGATCGTGGCGAGCGAGAACAACACGATCAAGATCTGTGACGTGCCGCCGACCGGTGTCACCGTGGCGCGCGGGCACACGCTCGACGGCCTCGGCATGTACTACCGGGACACGATCCAGGAGTCCGACGAGCGGCCGGCCGACGTGGTGCGGGCGCTCCGCGACAGCGGGGCCGACGTGCTCGTCTCCTATCTGCCGGTCGGCTCGGAGGAGGCGGACCGGTTCTACGCGCAGTGCGCGATCGACGCCGGGGTCGCGTTCGTCAACGCGCTGCCGGTGTTCATCGCCTCCGACCCGGAGTGGGCCGCCAAGTTCACCGAGGCCGGCGTGCCGATCGTGGGCGACGACATCAAGTCGCAGGTGGGCGCCACGATCACGCACCGGGTGATGGCGAAGCTGTTCGAGGACCGCGGGGTGGTGCTGGACCGCACGTACCAGCTCAACTTCGGCGGCAACATGGACTTCAAGAACATGCTGGAGCGCCAGCGGCTGGAGTCCAAGAAGGTGTCCAAGACGCGGTCGGTCACCTCGCAGATCCCGCACGAGATGAATGCGGGTGCCGTACACATTGGCCCTTCCGATCACGTGCCGTGGCTGGACGACAGGAAGTGGGCCTACGTACGGCTGGAAGGCCGCGCCTTCGGCGAGGTCCCGCTGAACCTGGAGTACAAGCTGGAGGTCTGGGACTCCCCCAACTCCGCCGGGATCATCATCGACGCCATCCGCGCCGCGAAGATCGCCAAGGACCGCGGCATCGGCGGCCCGATCCTGTCCGCGTCGTCGTACTTCATGAAGTCGCCGCCGGAGCAGTACGCCGACGACGTCTGCAGGGAGAAGGTGGAGCTGTTCATCCGCGGCGAGGTGGAGAGCTGAGCCCACCCGGACGCCGCGCGCGGCCCGGCCCCTACCCTGGGGGCCGGGCCGCGCGTCTTCCCGCGCTTTAACACGCCCGCCTCCGGGGCAGGACCAACGTCCCACCGCGCGGGCGTGTCGCGAGTGACAATGACCGGGTCAAAGGGGAGCGCGGTCGCATATGACCGGATGGAGGGGGGCCACCCAATGACGCCCAGCGAACGGAGCCGTACGGTCCGCACGGCCGTGGCGATCACCACGGCGGCGGTGCTCGTCGCAGGGCTCGCCGCCTGCGGTGGCGGCGGCGGAGGCGGCGACGGCGACGAGGGCCCGCCGCGGCGTGGCGGCACGCTCAAGCTGGTGGGCGCCGGGGACATCGACCACATGGACCCGGTGAGCGCGTACTACACCGCCACCGGCTTCCTGGAGCGCGCCTGGACGCGGCAGCTGTTCACCTATCCCGCCTCCACCGACCGCAACAAGGCCATCCAGCCCACGCCGGACATCGCGACCGAACTCCCGACCCGGCAGAACGGCGGGATCAGCGCGGACGGCAAGACGTACACGATCAAGCTGCGCGACGGCGTGATGTGGGGAACGCAGCAGCCGCGCGAGATCGTCGCCGAGGACTTCGTGCGCACGTTCAAGCGGATGGCCAACCCGGTGCAGCCGGTCGGCGCGCCCGGCTACTTCGCGTCCACGCTCGAGGGCTGGCAGGAGTACTTCGACAGGTACGTGAAGGCGTTCGACGAGAAGAACGCCAACGCCAAGGAGCCGACGGCGAAGAACCTCGCCGCGTTCCAGAACGACAACGACATCGAGGGCGTCCAGGCCAAGGACGACAAGACGCTGGTGTTCAAGCTGCGCAACCCGGCGACCGACTTCGTCAACATCCTGGCCACCACGTTCACCACCCCCTCGCCGGTGGAGTACGACAGGTACGTGCCGGACAGCGCGGAGTTCAAGCAGAACACGGTGTCCAGCGGGCCGTACAAGATCACCAAGTACACGGCGGGCAAGGAGATCGTGCTCGGCCGCAACACCGCTTGGCGGCAGAACACCGACCCCGTCCGCAACGCGTGGGTGGACCAGATCCAGGTCACGCAGGGGCAGGACTCCGACGCCGCGGTGCAGCAGCAGCTGGAGTCGGGCAGCGCGGACCTGTCCTGGGACCTGCCGGTGCCGACCTCGAGCATCCCGCAGCTGCAGTCGGCGAACGACCCGAACCTCGGCGTCTACGGCGGCGGCATCTCCAACCCGTACCTGGTCTTCAACTACCGCAGCCCGAACGCGGGCAAGGCGATGAGCAAGCTCAAGGTGCGGCAGGCCATCAACCTCGCCATCGACAAGGTCGCGCTCGGCAAGGTGTACGGCGGCTCGTCGCTGAACACGCCCCTGCACAACGCCATCCCGCCCGGCAACGTCGGCTACAAGCCGATCAACCTGTACCCGACCAAGGGGAACCAGGGCGACGTGAACCGGTGCCGGCAGCTGCTGCGCGAGGCCGGCTACCCGAACGGGCTGAAGCTCAACGCCGCCTACCGCAACTCCGGCAACCACCCGCGGATCGCCCAGTCCTACGCCCAGGACCTCAAGGAGTGCGGCATCCAGGTCACGCTCAGCCCGGTCCGGCAGGGCGACTACTACGGCACGTACCTGGCGGACGCGCGCAACGCCACCGAGGGCAAGTGGGACATCACGGCGCCCGGATGGATCCCGGACTGGTTCGGCAACAACGGCCGTACGGTGCTCCAGCCGCTCTTCGACAGCGGCTCCTGCCCCCCGGCCGGCGTCAACTACGGCTGCTACCAGAGCGACCGGGTCGACGACCTGATGGACCAGGCGCTCACCGCGAAGTCCGAGGACGAGGCGGCGGGCCTGTGGGCGCAGGCGGACCGGCAGATCATGGAGGACGCGGCGATCGTCCCGTTCCAGGACCAGAAGACGCCGCTCTACCACTCCTCGCGGGTGAAGAACGCGATCTTCCTGCCGCACCTGAACGCCTACTTCGACCCGACGCACGTCTGGCTGGACGGCGGGTGACGCGCTGAGACCAGGGTCGTCGTCCACCTCTCGGGGGAAGAGGAACACCGATGAGCCTTCTCGAGGTCACCGGCCTGCGGGTGTCCTTCCCGACCTCGGACGGGATCGTGCAGGCCGTACGGGGGGTGTCGTTCACCGTCGACCGGGGCCGGACGCTGGGGATCGTCGGTGAGTCCGGCTCCGGCAAGAGCGTCAGCACGCAGACGCTGATGGGCCTCACCGCCGGCGCGGACATCTCCGGCCGGGCGCTCTTCGACGGCGCGGACCTGCTCGCCATGGACGACGAGCGGCTGCGCCGGCTGCGCGGCGCGGAGATCTCCATGATCTTCCAGGACCCGCTCTCCAGCCTGCACCCGCTGTACCGGGTGGGCTGGCAGATCGGTGAGCTGATCCGGGTGCACGAGCCGGAGGTGTCCAAGGCGGCGGCGCGCAAGCGCTCGATCGAGCTGCTCGGCCTGGTGGGCATCCCGCAGCCGGACCGGCGGGTGGACGACTATCCGCACCAGTTCTCCGGCGGCATGCGGCAGCGCGTGATGATCGCCATGGGGGTGGCCCTGCGGCCGAGGCTGATCATCGCGGACGAGCCCACCACCGCGCTGGACGCCACCGTGTCCGCGCAGATTCTGGACCTGCTGGTGCGGCTGCAGCGGGAGTTCGAGACCGCGCTCATCGTGATCACTCACGACCTCGGGGTGATCGCGGACGTCGCCGACGACGTCTTCGTGATGTATGCGGGCCGGCAGGTCGAACGCGCCGCGCTGCGGTCCACGTACTACCGGTCGCACCACCCCTACACGGTCGGGCTGCTCGGCTCCGTGCCGAACGCCGCCGTGCCCGGGCGGCTGCGGCAGATCCCCGGTGCCCCGCCGAGCCTGATCCATCCGCCGCCGGCCTGCCCGTTCCACCCGCGGTGCCGGTTCGTGATGCCGCGGTGCACGACGGACGAGCCGCCGCTGGATCCCGTACGGGACGACGCCGACCCGGAACACCGCTCCGCCTGCTGGCTGCCCGGGGGCCTGCTCGGCGTCGGCCCCGAGGTGGACGAGGCACGGACGCGAGCAGCGCAGGAGAGCCGGGAATGAGTACGGACGGCGACGTACTGGTCCGCGTCGAGGGCGTCGAGAAGCACTTCCCCGTGAAGAAAGGCGTCTTCTTCCAGCACGAGGTCGGGCGGGTGCGCGCCGTCGACGGCGTCGACCTGGAGATCCGCCAGGGGGAGACGCTCGGCATCGTGGGCGAGAGCGGCTGCGGCAAGTCCACGCTGGCGCGCTGCATCGCCGGGCTGCTGCCGGTCACCGCCGGCCAGGTGTCGTTCGAGGACGAGCCGATCAGCGGGCTGTCGCGGAGCGGCATGCGGCCGTTCCGCCGGCAGATCCAGATGATCTTCCAGGACCCGTACGGCTCGCTGAACCCGCGGCGCCGGGTGGGCTCGATCATCGGCGACCCGTTCGACATTCACCGGCTCGCCGCGGGCGCCGAGCGGAAGCGGCGGGTGCAGGAGCTGATGGAGCTCGTCGGGCTGCGGCCGGAGCACTACAACCGCTTCCCCTCGGAGTTCTCCGGCGGTCAGCGGCAGCGCATCGGCATCGCCCGCGCGCTGGCGCTCCGGCCCAAGCTGGTGGTCTGCGACGAGCCGGTCTCCGCGCTGGACGTCTCCATCCAGGCGCAGATCGTCAACCTGCTCGCCGACCTCCAGGCCGAACTCGGTATCACCTATGTCTTCATCGCGCACGACCTGTCCGTCGTGCGGCATGTGAGCACCCGGGTCGGGGTGATGTACCTGGGGAAGATCGTGGAGATGGCCGAGGGCGAGCGGCTGTACACCCGGCCGCAGCACCCGTACTCCGCGGCGCTGCTATCCGCCGGGTCGGTGGCCGATCCGGACGAGGCCGCGCGCCGGGAGCGGATCATCCTCACCGGGGACGTGCCGTCGCCGATCGCGCCGCCGCCGGCCTGCCGGTTCCACCCGCGCTGCCCCAAGGCGCAGCACATCTGCACGACCACCGAGCCGCCGCTGGAGGTCAAACCCGGAGAGCCCGCGGACCACGTCACGGCCTGCCACTTCCCGGTCCGGCCCGGGGAACGGCTCGGGCAGACCGGCCTCGGCGCCGAGCCGCCGCCGCCGTCCACTGGAGAGCCCACAGCAGAGTCCGGCGGGGAAGGGGGGACGGCGTGAGCGTCACCGACCTCGCCGCCGAGCCGATGCCCGCCGGCCTCGAGCCGGAGAGCATCGAGGGCCGCAGCCCGTGGCGGCTGGCGTGGTCCCGGCTGGTCCGGGACCGGGTCGCGATCGCGTCGCTGATCGTAATCCTGCTGATGGTGGCGGCCGCGCTCGCGGCGCCGCTGTTCGCCGCGCTGACCGGGCACTCCCCCACGGACCAGTACCGCGAGACCGGCCTCACCGACCAGGGCATCCCGGTCGGCCCGGGGGCGGAGTTCTGGCTCGGCACCGACAGCCTGGGCCGCGACCTCTTCGTCCGTACGGTCTACGGAGCGCGCATCTCCCTGCTCGTCGGCGTGGTGGCCACCCTGCTCGCCACGTTCGCCGGCGTGGTCATCGGGCTCGTCGCCGGGTACTTCGGCGGGATCGTGGACACGATCCTGGCGCGCGCCATCGACGTGGTGCTGTCGTTCCCGTACCTCATCTTCGCGATGGCGCTGGTGTCGGTGATCGGCCCGAGCCTGGTGATGACCACGCTGGTGATCGCGTTCTTCTCGTGGGCCTCCATCGCGCGGATCGTGCGCGGCCAGACCCTCGCGATCAAGGAGAAGGAGTACATCGAGGCGGCCCGCTCGCTCGGCGCCTCACCGATGCGGATCATGTTCGTGGACGTGCTGCCCAACCTGGTGGCCCCGGTCATCGTGCTGGCCACGCTCCTGGTCCCGACCGCGATCGTGTTCGAGGCCACGCTGTCCTGGCTCGGGCTCGGCGTGGACGTCCGCATCCCCAGCTGGGGCGCCATGCTCGCGGAGTCGCAGAGCTTCTTCCGGGTGGCCTGGTGGTATCTGATCTTCCCGGCGGGCGCGCTGCTGCTCACCACGCTCGCGTTCAACCTGCTCGGCGACGGCGTACGGGACGCGCTCGACCCGCGCTCGGAGCGGCTGTTCGCGACCCGACGGAAGGGTAAGCCGTGATCCGCTTCCTGATCCGCCGCGTGGTCTTCGGCGTTTTCGTGCTCTGGCTCGTGTCGCTCGGCACGTTCCTGCTGTTCTTCGTGGTGCCCGGCGACCCGGCGCGGTCCATCGCGGGGCGCCAGGCCACGCCCGAGACGATCGCGCTGATCCGGGAGCGGCTCGGGCTGGACGAGCCGCTCGCGGTGCAGTACTGGACGTTCCTGAAGAACCTGTTCCGCGGCGACCTCGGGTACTCGTACTACAACAACCAGCCGGTGACCGCGCTGATCGCGGAACGGATCGGGCCGACCGCCTCGCTGGTGATCGGCGGCGCCCTGCTCTGGCTGGTGATCGGCGTCGGCGTGGGCATCCTGTCCGCGACGCACGCGCGGTCGCTGCTCGACCGGGTCACCGCCGGGTTCGTGGTGGCCGGCATCTCGATGCCGACCTTCGTGGTCGGCCTGATGCTGCTCTTCGTCTTCAACTACCTGCTGTCCACCGTGCTCGGCATCACCTTCTTCCCCGGCGGGCAGTACACGCCGCTGGAGGAGGATCCGGCGGACTGGCTGCGGCACATGATCCTTCCGTGGATCACGCTGTGCACCGTGCAGGCCGCGATCTACACCCGGCTGACCCGCGGCTCCCTGCTCGAGGTGCTCGGCGAGGACTACATCCGCACCGCCCGGGCCAAGGGCGACGGCAACCGGCGGGTCGTGGTGGTGCACGGCCTGCGCGCCGCGCTCACCCCGGTGGTCACCCAGCTCGGCGTCGACGTCGGCTACATGCTCGGCGGCGTCGTGGTCACCGAGTCGGTGTTCGGCCTCGGCGGCGTCGGCCAGGCCGCGCTGCAGGCCATCGTCAACCTGGACCGCCCGGTGGTGATGGGCGTCGTACTGCTGGCCGCGTTCTTCGTGGTGCTGGCGAGCATCGTGGTGGACATCGCGTACTCGTTCCTGGACCCGCGGGTGCGGTTGAGCTGACCGGCGGGCGGATAGCGTTGGCGCGTGTCACTGATCGGCGACCTGCGCGCCATGTCCGCCGGGCGGGACTTCCGGCGGCTGCTGTCCACCCGGCTGATCTCCCAGTTCGCCGACGGGGTGTTCCAGGCCGCGCTGGCCGGTTACGTGTTCTTCTCCCCCGAGCGGCAGACCGTTCCCGCGGAGGCCGCGGCGGCCTTCGCGGTGCTGCTGCTGCCGTACTCGGTGCTCGGCCCGTTCGCCGGAGTGTTCATCGACCGCTGGTCCCGGCGGCAGGTGCTGCTCTGCTCGGCGATCGCCAAGGCCGTGCTCGTCGCGATCACCGTGCTGCTCGTCGCGGGCGGTCCCACCTGGGCGATCTATCTGAGTGCGCTTGCCGTACTCAGCGTCAACCGGTTCCTGCTCGCCGCCCTGTCCGCCGCGTTGCCGCACGTCGTGGAGCGCGACCGGCTCGTCACCGGGAACGCGGCCACCACCACCGCGGGCACGATCCTCACGTTCCTCGGCGCCGGGGTTGGGGCGGGGCTGCGGCTGCTCGTCGGCGAGGGCGCGTACGGCACCGGCGCGCTGCTGCTCGGCGCGGGGCTGTGCTGGCTCACCGCGGCCGCGGTGATCGCCGGGGTGCGCCGGGACCGCCTCGGCCCCGGCCTGGACACCGAGCCGCCCGAGGTCCGGGAGGCGATGCGCAACGTGGCCCGCGGCCTCGCCGCCGGGCTCGCGCACCTGCGCGCCCGGCCAGCGGCCGCGCTGGCGCTCGGGGCCATCACCGGGCACCGCTTCCTGTACGGCATCGCCACGCTGATGACCGCGCTGCTCTACCGCAACACCTTCCACGCCGACGCGAGCGCCGGGTTCGGCGGCTTCGCCATCGTGATCGCCGCCTCCGGCGCCGGGTACTTCGCGGCGGCCATCCTCACCCCGATCGTGACCGAGCGCATCTCCACCACGTCCTGGATCACGCTGCAGCTGGCGTTCGCCGCGGTGGTGCTGCTCGGCTGCGGGCTGCCGTTCCGCGAGGCGCTGTTCCCCGGGGCCGGGTTCGCGCTCGGCGTGGTCTCCCAGGGCGTGAAGATCTGCGTGGACACGATCGTGCAGCGGAACGTGGACGACGCCTTCCGGGGCCGCGTCTTCTCCGTCTACGACATGCTCTTCAACGCCGGTTTCGTGGCCGCGGCGGCGGTGGGCGCGGCGGTGCTGCCGCCGGGCGGGCGGTCCGTGCCGGTGCTGCTCGGCCTGGTGCTCGGCTACGCCCTGCTGGCCGTCGGGCACGCCATGGCGGCCGACGCGGTACGGTCCCGCGGGACCACCGGGCCGCGCTGAACGGCGGGGGTCAGGCCGGCTCGATGCCCTGCTCGGCGGCCCAGCGGCGCAGCTCCTCCTCGGCCGCCTCGGGGCCGAGCGGGCCGTGCTCCAGCCGCACCTCCAGCAGGTGCTTCCACGCCTTGCCGACGAGCGGGCCGGGGCCGATGCCGAGGACGCGCTGGATCTCGTTGCCGTCCAGGTCGGGCCGGATCTTGGCCAGCTCCTCCTCCTCGGCGAGCTGCCCGATGCGCTCCTCGAGGTGGTCGTAGGAGCGGGCGAGCGCCGTGGCCTTCCGCCGGTTGCGGGTGGTGCAGTCCGCCCGGGTGAGCACGTGCAGCCGCTCCAGCAGCGGCCCCGCGTCCCGGACGTAGCGCCGTACGGCGGAGTCGCGCCACTCGCCCTTGCCGTACCCGTGGAACCGCAGGTGCAGCTCGACGAGGCGGGACACGTCGGCCACCACGTCCTTCGGGTAGCGCAGCGCGGTGAGCCGGCTGCGGGTCATGGAGGCCCCCACCACCTCGTGGTGGTGGAAGGAGACCCGCCCGCCCGCCTCGAACGAGCGCGTCTTGGGCTTGCCGATGTCGTGCAGCAGCGCCGCCAGCCGGAGCTTCAGGTCCGGCTCCATGCCCCGCTCCCGCTCCAGCTGGAGGGCCTGGTCGAGCACGATCAGCGAGTGCTCGTAGACGTCCTTGTGCCGGTGGTGCTCGTCGACCTCCAGCCGCAGCCGGGGGATCTCCGGCAGCACCTGGTCGGCGAGGCCGGTCTCCACGAGCAGCATGACGCCGAGCCGCGGGTACGTGCCGAGCATCAGCTTGGACAGCTCGTCCCGGACGCGCTCGGCCGAGACGATGCCGATGCGCCCCGCCATGTCCTTCATCGCGGCGACGACCTCGGGCGCCGGGGAGAAGCCGAGCTGGGAGACGAACCGCGCGGCACGCAGCATGCGCAGCGGGTCGTCGGCGAAGGAGTCCTCCGGGCGGCCCGGGGTGCGGAGCACCTTGCGCTCCAGATCGGCGACGCCGCCGAACGGATCCACGAACGTGTGGTCCGGGACCCGTACGGCCATCGCGTTGACCGTGAAGTCGCGGCGGCCAAGGTCGTCCACCAGGGACTTGCCGTAGCTGACCTCCGGCTTACGCGACTTGGGATCGTAGGCCTCGCTGCGGTAGGTGGTGATCTCCAGCTGAATGCCGCCCTTGCGCAACCCCACCGTGCCGAAGTCGATGCCCACGGTCCACACCGCGTCGGCCCAGCCCTGGACGAGCTCCAGCACCCGCTGCGGCGGCGCGTCGGTGGTGAGGTCGAGGTCGCCGGAGACGCGCCCGAGGAAGACGTCCCGGATCGGGCCGCCGACCAGGGCGAGCTCGTGCCCGTGGGCGGCGAACAGGGCACCGAGGTCGTCGGCGACGGGGGCCATCGCGGCGATGGCGGCGCGCTGCGGCGCGGGAAGGCTGGGGTGTTCAGGCACGGAGATCGACATGAGGTCCTTGACGGCGGCGTGACGACTTCGATTGTCGCAGGTTCTCGCGATGTTCTTGCGCCGCATCCTTCACAGCGCACGCCCGGCGACCTACGTTCCAAGGACGGGGGACGAAAGGCATCTGTCATGAAGGACGCACTCGCTGTCCACCGCCGGCTCCTGGAACGGGAGACCGGCCACGAGATCGTACGACTGCGGACGACCGCCCTCACCGCGGACGACCTGCCGGGCGGCCTCGGTGTCCCGCGGGAGCGCTGTGTCGCCACCCAGCTCTTTCTGACGGATCCCGGCGGCCGTGCCACGGCCGTGCTCACCCGTCCGGGGGACCACGCTCCGGTGGGCGCGCTGCGCGCCGCGACCGGGGCCCGGCATCTGCGCCCCGCCGCCGCGCACCGGGTCAACGCGCTCACCGACTTCGCGGCCGGCCTGATCTGCCCGATCCTGCTGCCCGCCACGATCGGCGTCTTCATCGACCGGCGGATCCTGGCCCGGGTGGCGCCCACGGAAATCGTGTACACGCCGACCGGGGAGAAGCGCACCGGGCTGGCGATCGCCCTCGGCGATCTCATCGCGGCCTGCCGCGCGGCACCGATCTCCCTGGTGGCGCTGAGCGAGGCCGGCGACGCCCCATCGGCACGCCCTCCGGCGGAGGACGTCACCGCGGCGGGGGCGTCCCCCGGCCGCTGAGGCGAGGCTCTTGCCCGGAACGGGCCGAGATCGTCCGCCGCACGGGGGCCCGGCAATACGCTGGGGGCGTGCCGTCCAACCGAACCGAGCCGCCGGCGACCGTCCGGCGGGCGATCCGGCGCCGGCTCCGGCCGTGCCGCCGCGGCTCCCGGAGTCGGCGGCCGCCCACGCGGGGACGCGGGGAACCGGTATCGTCGGCGCCCGAGCCCGGGCTCGGCCCGGCCGCATCGACCCTCGCGCACTCGGCGGAGCGACGCCCCATGGAGATGGTCCTGCAACATCCGGCGGTACCGGCGTGACGCGCCTGGTCCGCGCCGGTGCCGGGCTGGCCGCCGCGGCGACATGTCTCCTCGGCCTCGCCGCCCCCGCGGCCGCGAGCGCCCCCGGCCCGGCCGCCGCGAAGCCGGCCACCGAACCCGCCGCCGAGCCGGCCGCCGAGCCGGCCGCTGGGGCCGCCGCTAGGAAGGAGCGGCAGCAGACCCCGGTCTCCGTTTCGGTGGAGTCGCTCACCCCGTCCTCCCCCGGCCCGAACTCCACCATCAAGCTCTCCGGCCGGCTGGTCAACGAGACGCGCTCGGCCATCTCCAGCCTGACCGTACGGCTCCGCTACTCGTCCGCGCCGTTCAGCAGCCGCAGCCACATCCGGCAGTTCACCGAGGGCCGCGGCGCGGAGCCCGCGGCCATCGCGATCAGCAGCCCGCTGGGCCGCGGCATCCCCGCCGGGGAGAGCGTGAAGTGGCGGCTGAGCGTCAAGGCGAACACGCTCGACCTCGGCCAGGGCCGGGCCGTCTCGGTGCATCCGCTGGAGGTCGAGGCCGTGACCGCGGCGGGGTCCACCGTCGGGCAGAGCCGCACGTACCTCCCGTACGCGGCCGCCAAGCCCCCGGCCGCCACCAACATCGCGTGGCTGTGGCCCATCGTGGACCGGCCGCACCGCGCCGACGAGAACACCTTCATGGAGGATGATCTCGGCAAGTCCGTGGCGCCCGGCGGCCGGCTGAGCGGGCTGCTGGAGGCCGCCGCGGCCAACTCGCCGAACGGCAACGGCCGGGCGGCGAGCGGCAACACTGCGGGGAAGGTGCCGCTGACCTGGGCTATCGACCCGGCGCTGCTGAGCGACGCGCAGGCCATGGCGGCCCCTCACCGGGTGCTCTCCGCGCCCAAGACCGCGCTCGGCCGCGGCGCCCAGCCCAAGACCCGCGCCGCGCCCGCCTCCGCCGACGCCAAGAAGTGGCTGGACTCGCTGCGCTCCACCGTGGGCAAGGACCCGGTGCTGGCGCTGCCGTACGCGGACACCGACGTGGTGGCGCTGATCCGGCGCGGCCTCGAGGAGGACGTGAAGTTCGCGGTCGGCGAGGGCAACCGGAACGCCACCAAGATCCTCGGCAGGCCGGTCGACTCCGGCCTCGCGTGGACCCCGGACGGCATGCTCATTCCGGACGCGACGGAGATACTCGCCGACCTCGGCGCGCGGGACTTCGTCGTCAGCGACCTCAACCTGCCGGTCGCCCAGTCCACCACCTTCACCCCGGACGCGGTCGCCAAGCTGCCCACCGTGGGCGGCGACGTGAACGCGCTGATCGCGGACAGCACGCTGCAGAACGTCCTCGACGCGGCGGACACCGACACGGCGGCCGGCCGGTTCCAGGCCCGGCAGCGGTTCCTCGCGGAGACGGCGATGATCACCTCGGAGCGCCCGTACGAGGCCCGGACCGTGGTGGTCACCCCGCCGCGACGGTGGAACCCGGGCGCGGAGCTCGCGGACGCGCTGCTCGGCGACAGCGCCTCGGTGCCCTGGCTGAAGCCGGTGCGGCTCACCGACGTCAAGCCCGCCGGGCAGGCGGTGCCGCGTGGCTCGCTGAACTACCCCGAGCACGCGGAGAACGAGGAGCTCGGCCCGGCGTACCTGAAGAAGGTGCGGTCGGTCCGGTCCGCGGCGGCCCGCTTCACCGGCATCCTGATCGGTCAGCACCCGTACCATCCGGCGGTGCTGCGGATGGAGTCCTCGGCGTGGCGGCACGACGGGGTGCGGGCGCGGCGGCTGCGCGAGGTGGTGTCCGACTCGGTGACCTCCGCCACGCGGAAGATCGACATCCTGAGCCGGGACGAGGTCACGCTCGCCGGGGAGAGCGGCACCGTGCCGATCACCGTGGCCAACGAGCTGCAGGACCAGACCGTACGGGTCCGGCTGCGGATCCGGTCCGGGAACGCGGAGCGGCTGTCCGTGGGGTCGTACAAGAAGGACCTGGAGATCGGGCCGGGGCGGCGGGAGACCGTGAAGGTGCCGCTGCGCGCCAGGGCCAACGGGCTCGGCGCGATAAAGCTGCGGCTCGACACCCCGGACGGGGAGAAGCTCTCCGACGAGGTGGTCATGCCGGTGAGCGCCACCGCGCTGGGCTCCGTCGGGGTCTGGATCGCCGGCGCGGGCGGGCTGGCCTTCGTCCTCCTGGTGGCGCTGCGCGCGCTGCGGCGCCGCTCCACCCCGCCGGAGGAGACCGACGAGGGCGCGGACGAGCCGGGGCCCTTCCCCGTACAGGACGCGCCCGACGACGCCGACCAGGCGGGCCGCGCCCCCGGCGGTACGGCCCCCGAGGGCGAGCCACAGGCCGCGGTACCCGTGCCCGCGCCGCACCTGACCGAAGACGTGACCGGAGACGAGAAGGAGCCCCCGCGTGGCGATCCCGACGGCGGAACGTGAGCCCGTGACGTCAGGAGGGGGCGGTGGCCTGCTGCGCTCCAGCGCGGTGATGGCGCTCGGCACGATCGCGTCCCGGGTCACCGGCTTCGGCCGCACCGCCGTCCTGACGTTCGCGCTGGGCACCGGCATTCTCGGCGACGCCTACAACACCGCCAACGTCATTCCGTTCATCGTCTACGACCTGCTGCTCGGCGGCATCCTGCAGAGCATCGTGGTGCCCATCCTGGTGCGCAGGCGCAAGGCCGACCGGGACGGCGGGGTGGGGTACGAGCAGCGGCTGTTCACGCTCGTGACGCTCGCTCTGCTGGTCATCACGCTGGCCGCGATCGCGGTGGCCGGCCCGCTGCTGGCGATCTACGTGCACGACCCGGTCAAGCACGAGCTCACCACGATCTTCGCCAGGTACCTGCTCGCGCAGATCTTCTTCATCGGCATCTCCGGCCTGTTCAGCGCGATGCTCAACACGCGCGGCAGGTTCGCCGCGCCGATGTGGTCGCCGGTGCTCAACAACCTCGTCATCCTCGCCGTCGGGGTCGCCTTCCTGGCGGTCACCGGCGGCGACGCCACCGCGGAGAGCGTCACCCCGGGCGAGATCGTGCTGCTCGGCGTGGGCACCGTCGGCGGGATGATGGCCCAGGTGCTGGCGCTGCTGGTGGCCGTGCACCGGGCGGGCTTCCGGTGGCGGCCGCGGTTCGACTTCCGGTCCATGAACCTCGCCGAGATCGGCAAGCTGGCGACGTGGAGCGTCGTCTACCTCTTCGTCTTCCAGGCCGGGTACGCGGTCACCGCGAACCTCGCCAACCGGGCGGGGAGCGACGCGGTCGCCGAGGGGCTCGGGTACGGCGCCGGGTTCACCCCGTACAACAACGCGTATCAGCTGTTCCAGCTGCCGTACGCGATCATCGCGGTGTCCGTGATCACCGCGCTGCTGCCGCGGATGAGCGAGCACGCCTCCGACGGCCGCAACGACCTGCTGCGCGGCGACTTCGGCCAGGGCCTGCGGCTGTCCTCGGCGCTGATCGTGCCGGCCTCGCTGCTGATGGCCGCGCTCGCCCCGTCCATCACCGTGTTGCTGTTCAGCTACTTCAACACCTCCACCGCGGACGCCGCCTATATCGGCGAGGTCCTGGCGGTGTTCGCGCTCGGCCTTGTGCCGTTCACGGTCTTCCAGCTGCTGCTGCGGGTGTTCTACGCGATGCACGACACCCGGACGCCGGCGCTGGTGGCGTTCGCCAACGTGGCGGTCAACGCCGGGGTCGGCGTGCTGGCCTACACCCTGCTGCCCGCCGGGCACGCGGTCACCGGGCTGGCGGCCGGGTTCGGCCTGCAGTACGTGGTCGGCTCGGTGATCGCCTGGCTGGTGATGAGCCGCCGTACCGGCGGGCTCGGCGGCCGGGCGATCACCTCCACGATCGCCCGGCTGTACCTGGCGTCGGTTCCGGGGCTGATCTTCGCGTTCGCGATGTCGCTGGCCTTCACCACGCTGTTCGGCACCGGACGGCTGCAGGCGCTGCTCTCCCTCGCGGTGGGCGGCGGGATCGGCATGCTGCTCTTCGTGATCTTCGCCCGCGCGCTGCGTGTGACAGAGGTCACAAGCCTCCTCGATACGGTACGTGCCAAGCTGCCGGGACGACGCGGAGGTACCAGATGATTACGCGAGAGGGGCGCAGGTAACCCTTACGGACACACCACGCGTCCTAGCATGGTGCGGGACCATCGTTCGCAAGCCGCCCGTCCTTTGGGGGGCCCGAAAGGAGGGTCGGGGCCGAACCGATCGAACTCACGTACGTCCGCCGCGACACCCGCGGCCGGTCGTGCGCATCCACGATCAGGGCACCACGCCGCAACCATGAGCACGTTCATGATCGAACCAGGAACCCGCCTCGCCGGTCGATACCGCCTCGAAGATCGTGTCCGCGAGGCGGGTGGTTGCACGCTGTGGAAGGCCACCGACGAGACGCTCGCCCGTCCCGTCGCGGTCCGTACCTTCGACGAGGGCTTCCCCCGCATCCACCAGGTGGTGACGGCCGCGCGGGCCGCGAGCCGGCTCACCGACTCCCGCATCAGCCAGGTCTTCGACGCCGACGACACCGCCGGCCAGGCGTACGTCGTGGAGGAGTGGGTGGTGGGCGAGTCGCTCACCGACCTGCTCGCCCACGGCCCGCTGGAGCCGGAGCGGGCCGCCGGGCTCATCTCCGAGGTCGCCGAGTCGCTCACCGTGGCGCACGCGGCCGGCCTCGCGCACCTCTGCCTCTCCCCCAACGACCTGCGCTGGACCTCCGGCGGGGCCGTGAAGCTCACCGGGCTCGGGGTGGACGCCGCGCTGCACGGGGTCACCGTGGAGAACCCGGCGGCGAGCGACGCCCAGGGCATCGCCGCCCTGCTGTACGCCGCGCTGACCGGGCACTGGCCCGGCGAGCGCGAGACCCCGCTGCCGCCCGCGCCGCTCTTCGAAGGGCGGCCGTGCGCGCCGCGGCAGGTGCGCGCCGGCGTGCCCACCACGCTCGACACGCTCATCTGCCGGGCGCTCTTCCAGGAGGAGCGCCGGGGCCAGCCACCGCTGAGCTCACCGGCGGCGATCGCCGAAGCCCTCACCGAGGTCCCCCGGTCCATCCCGCTGCCCATCGCTCCCGCCGCCGCCCCGTCGGTGAGGCGCCGCACCTCCACCGCGCCGCAGCACATGGCACCGCCGCCGGCGCAGCAGCCGTACCAGGAGCCCCCGCGTCGGTCCCGGCCGTTGCTCGGGCGCGCCCTGATCGCCCTGGTGGTGGTGCTCGTCATGGCCGCGATCGGGCTCGGCGGCTGGGCCATCGGCCGCGCCGTGGGGCCGACCATGGGCGGCTCGCCGTCCGCCTCCGCATCGCCCACGGCGGGCTCCGGCCTCGCCGCGCTGACCCCGGTCGGGGCGCCGGAGGCGCACGACCCACCGCCGGGCGACGGCGCGGAGAACAACGAGGACGGCGGGCTCGCGGTCGACGACAGCCGCACCACCGCCTGGCGTACGCAGTCGTACCGGGGGGACCCGCGGTTCGGGAACCTCAAGGACGGCGTCGGCCTGATCTTCGACATGGGCAAGCCGGTGACCGTCCGCGAGGCCGACCTCCTGCTCGGCTCCCAGCCCGGCACGTCACTGCAGGTCATGGTCGGTGACTCCCCGGAGGCCGACGCCATGCAGCCGGTCGCCAAGCGGTCCGGTGTGGCGCAACCGCAGGTGAAGCTCCCCATCGACAACCCTCAGGAGGGCCGGTACGTCCTCGTCTGGTTCACCGAGCTCCCGCCGAAGGCCGGCGGCGGCGAGTACCAGGCCGAGCTGTTCGACGCCAAATTCCGCGGCAGTTCGTGAGCGCCCTCGTGGACACCGTCACCGAGACCTCCGAGATTCCGGACAAGGAACTGCTCGCCCGGCATGCCAAGGGTGACGACACCGCGTTCGGCGAGCTCGTCCGGCGGCACCGGGAGCGCATGTGGGCGGTGGCGCTGCGCACCATGGGCGACGCCGACGAGGCGGCCGACGCCCTGCAGGACGCGTTCGTCTCCGCCTTCCGCGCCGCGGACCGGTTCCGCGGCGACGCCGCCGTCACCACCTGGCTGCACCGCATCGTGGTCAACGCCTGCCTGGACCGGATGCGCCGGCGGGCCGTCCGCCCGGCCGTGCCGATGGGCGACGACGCCACCCTGGACGTGGTCGCGCGCGGCCAGGACCCGCACGGCGGCATCGACCCCACCGGCGCCAGCGACGCCGCGATGGACGTGGCGGCCGCGCTCGCCACGCTGCCGGTGGAGCAGCGGGCGGCGCTCGTGCTCGTGGACATGATGGGCTACCCCGTCGACGAGGTCGCGCGGATCCTCGAGGTCGCGGTCGGCACTGTGAAGAGCCGCTGCGCCCGTGGCCGGGCCCGGCTGCTGCCCCATCTGGGCCATCTCCGGAACCAGGGCACCGCGGGTAACGTCCAAGGTCGGGAAGGAGGTGCCGGTCGACCATGAACGATCACGTCGAGGCCGAGGTTATCGCCGAGCTCGCCGAAGGGCTGCTCGATGCCGAGACGACCGCCGAGGTCACCGCGCACCTCCATGACTGTGCGGAGTGTCAAGAGGTGGCGGCGGCCCTCGCCGGGGTGAGCCGCACGCTCGCCGCGACGCCCGCGCCCGCCCTGCCGACGCACGTCGCCGAGGGCATCGACACCCGCCTCGCCCAGGAGGCCGCCGTCCGGGGCCGTACGGGTCCGGAGGCCGCTGCGGCCACCGAGGTCACGTCGCTCGCCTCGGCCCGGCGGCTGCGCTGGTCACGGGCGCTCGCCGCGGCGGCCGCCGCCGTGGTGCTGGTGGGCGGCGGCTTCGCCGTCGTCCGCGACATGCTTCAGCAGCGGCAGCACGGGTCCGCCGCGAGCGCCCCCCTGGCCAGGGACGACGGAGGCGCCGGCGAGTCGGAGAAGCTGACCACGCGGGACGCCGCGCCGACGTTGCGTACGGGCACCGACTACACCTCCGCCGGCCTGCGGGCGCAGGCGGCCGCGCTGGTGCATCGGGTGCCGTCGGCCGCGCCGAGCCCGGAGCCGCAGATCGGCACCGAGGGCGGCGCCCCGGCCCCCGAGCTGGCCGGCTGCCTGGCGGACATCGCCGAGCGCTCCGGCCGCCGGGTGCTACTCGCCGACGAGGCGCGGTACGAGGGCTCGCCCGCGACCCTCGTCGTGCTCTCCGGCGCCACGGCCGGCACCGCCGAGGTGCTCGTCGTGCCGGGCGACTGCGCGCCCGGCGACGACGCCGTCGCGCGCCGCGTGACGGTGCCGCGCGACTGACTTCTCACCGACCGGTCACGCCCGTCCGGCGCGGGGTCGCGCAGGTCATCCTGGAGGCCCGGGCAGCGGGGAATCAGGTGGCTCTAGGATCGGTTGACGCCACTGACGCCATCTCCCCGGCCGACCGCCCCCCGCTCTCCGGGGCCGCGGGCCGCTCGGGAGGGTGGCGGTGAGAGCCAAGTGTGAAGGGGCCGACAAGCGTGAGCGACGTCCGCAACGTGATCATCATCGGGTCGGGGCCGGCCGGCTACACGGCAGCGGTCTACGCCGCGCGTGCCGAGCTGCGGCCACTGGTCTTCGAGGGCTCCGTGACCTCCGGCGGCGCCCTGATGAACACCACCGACGTGGAGAACTTCCCGGGTTTCGCCGACGGCATCCTCGGGCCGGACCTGATGGACCAGATGCGCAAGCAGGCGGAGCGCTTCGGCGCCGAGCTGGTGTCCGACGACGTCACCGAGGTGGACCTCACCGCCACCCCCAAGGTCGTCAAGACCGGTGAGACCGTGCACTACGCGAAGACCGTGATCATCGCGACCGGGTCCCAGCACCGCAAGCTCGGCGTGCCCGGCGAGGACAAGCTCGCCGGCCACGGCGTCTCCTGGTGCGCCACCTGTGACGGCTTCTTCTTCCGCGGGCAGGACATCGCGGTCGTGGGCGGCGGCGACTCCGCGATGGAGGAGGCCACCTTCCTGACCCGTTTCGCCCGCTCGGTGACCGTCGTGCACCGCCGCGACGAGCTGCGCGCCAGCAAGATTATGCAGGACCGCGCGTTCGCCAACGACAAGATCCGCTTCGTCTGGGACAGTGAGGTCGTCGAGGCGCTCGGCGACACCAAGCTCACCGGCGTACGGGTCCGCAACCTCAAGACCGGCGAGGAGAACGACCTCGACGTGACGGGTCTGTTCATCGCCATCGGCCACGACCCCCGGACCGAGCTGTTCGGCGACGTCCTTGAGCTCGACGACGAGGGTTACCTCACGGTCGACGCGCCGAGCACGCGCACCGCCATTCCCGGCGTGTTCGCCTGCGGTGACGTCGTGGACCACACGTACCGGCAGGCCATCACGGCCGCCGGCACCGGCTGTGCCGCCGCGCTCGACGCCGAGCGTCACCTCGCCGACGAGGCCGACGCGTAACAAGACCTCGTGGCCGTGTTCGTCAGTGGCCGAGTTCAATCGATCGGATCCATCCCGCCGGATGTAAAGGGGAGTTGTTCGGAGTGGGAAACACCAAGACCGTCACCGATGCCAGTTTCGACGCCGACGTGCTGAAGAGCGACAAGCCCGTCGTGGTCGACTTCTGGGCCGAGTGGTGCGGGCCCTGCCGGCAGGTCTCCCCGATCCTGGACGAGATCGCCGGAGAGTACGCCGACAAGATCACCGTGGTGAAGATGAACGTCGACGAGAACCCCAAGGTGCCGGGTCAGTACGGCGTCATGCAGATCCCGACGATCAACGTCTACTCCGGTGGCGAGGTCGTCAAGCAGATCATCGGGGCGAAGCCGAAGTCGATGCTGCTGCGGGACCTCGAGGACTTCATCTGAGCCGCCCGTAGCGATCGGGCGCCCGTACGTCGGGGCCGTGCCCGCGTGGTCCGCCACGCGAGCGCGGCCTCTTCTCTTTGTTCGGCCCGTCTGCTCGGCCCGTCTGTTCGCCCCGGCGGCCGGCGGATGCGCCTGCGCGGCGCTGAGCGCCCGCGAGACGGCTCAGATCGGGCGGAGCGCACGCTCGGGTGACATCGAGCCGAGCAGCCGCTCCAGGGCGACCTCGACGTCCTCCCGCCAGGAGATCGCGTTCTTCAGCTCCAGCCGCAGCCGCGGGAAGCGGTGGTGCGGCCGAACGGTCTTGAAGCCGACCGCGAGCAGGTACTCCGCGGGCAGGGTGCAGGACGGCCCGTCCCACTTCAGGTCGCCGTACGCCTCGATGGCCTTGACCGTGCGCCGGGTGAGGTCCTTGGCCACGCCCTGGACCAGCATCCGGCCCAGGCCGCCGCCCGCGAACTCCGGCAGCACGTGCGCCGTCATCATCAGCACCGCGTCCGCGCTGACCGGGCTGGTGGGGAAGGCGACCGAGCGCGGGACGTAGAGCGGGGGCGCGTACATCACGAACCCGGCGGGCACCCCGTCCACGTACGCGATCTTGCCGCAGCTCCCCCAGTCGAGCAGCGTGGAGGAGATCCACGCCTCCTTCTCCAGGCCGGGGTCGGCGGCCCTGTCACCGCTGACCGGATCCAACTCCCAGAAGACGCAGCGCCGGCAGCGGCGCGGCAGGTCGTCAAGGTTGTCCAAGGTGATGCTGACGAGGCGACGCGACACCTGTCCTCCACGCCCTTGTCGGTCTCGAGATGCCGTCCAGTGCGGGCTTGAAAAGAATCTCACACTTCGCCGCCGGGAGGCGCGCGCCGGCCGTCCGGCGATCCGGCCGTGGTGCGGGCTTCGCCACGCTTCCCAGGGTCTCCCTGCGGGACCCCGTGACGTTCGCATACCCTCGGCAGACCGGTCGCACCCACGCAACGAGGAGGAGTCGTGACCGAAGGCTCCAGGATCGACCCGCACGTGGACAGGTACGCCGCCCGGGCACGCGGGATGGTGGCCTCCGAGACGCGCGCCATGTTCGCGTTCGCCTCCCGTCCCGAGGTCGTATCGCTGGCCGGCGGCATGCCGTACGTGTCGGCCCTGCCCCTGGAGTCCCTCGGCGCCATGATGGCCGAGCTCGTCGCCACCCGCGGCCCCTCCGCCCTGCAGTACGGCTCGGCGCAGGGCGACGAGCGGCTGCGCGAGCGGATCTGCGAGGTGATGGCGCTCGAGCAGGTCACCGCGCGCGCCGACGACATCGTCGTCACCGTCGGGTCGCAGCAGGCGCTCGACCTCGTCACCCGGCTGTTCGTCGACCCCGGCGACGTCGTCCTCGCCGAGGCCCCGTCGTACGCGACCGCGCTCAGCACGTTCGCGGCGCACCAGGCCGAGGTCGTGCACGTTCCGATGGACGACGAGGGGCTGGTCCCCGAGGCGCTGCGCGCGACCCTGGCACGGCTCAGCGCGGACGGCCGCCGGGTGAAGTTCCTCTACACCGTGCCCACCTTCCAGAACCCGGGCGGTGTCACCCTCCCGCCCGCGCGCCGCGCCGAGCTGCTCGACATCTGCGCCGAGGCCGACCTGCTGGTGCTGGAGGACAACCCGTACGGGCTGATCGGCTTCGACTCCGAGCCCATGCGCGCCCTGCACGCCGACGCGCCCGACCGGGTGATCTACCTCGGCTCGTTCTCCAAGACGCTGGCCCCCGGCTTCCGGGTCGGCTGGGCGCTCGCCCCCGCCGGCGTCCGGGACAAGCTCGTGTTGGCCGCCGAGTCGGCCATCCTCTGTCACTCGAGCCTCACCCAGCTCGCCGTCGGGCGGTACCTCGAGACGCAGCCGTGGCGCGAGCAGCTCAAGGAGTTCCGGGTGATGTACCGGGACCGCCGCGACGCGATGCTCGAGGCGCTCGACGCGCACATGCCCGCCGGGTGCCGGTGGACGCGTCCGGGCGGCGGGTTCTTCGTGTGGCTCACCCTGCCCGAGGGGCTCGACAGCAAGGCGATGCTGCCGCGCGCGGTGAGCGAGCGCGTGGCGTACGTGCCCGGCACCGGCTTCTTCGCCGACGGCTCGGGGGCCGCCAACATCCGGCTCTCGTACTGCTTCCCGGAGCCGGACCAGATCCGTGAGGGCGTGCGCCGGCTGTCCGTGGCCATCGAGCAGGAGCTGGAGCTGCGCGCCACGTTCGGCCCGGGCCGACCCACCCCTGGCAGCCGGTCCGACGTACCGGGACCCGGCTTCTCGTAGGCCCTAGGCTACGGGCTCGTGACGTCGATCGATCGCGTGCTCGTCCTCGCCGGTGGCCTCTCGCACGAACGCGAGGTGTCGCAGCGCTCCGGCCGGCGGCTCGCCGACGCGCTCCGCGTGGGCGAGCTCGAGGTGGAGCTGCGCGACGTGGACGCCCGGCTGCTGCCGTACCTCCGTGCCGACCCACCCGATGTCGTGTTCCCCACGCTGCACGGCTCCATGGGTGAGGACGGCTCGCTGCGTGACGTCCTGGAGCTCGCCGGGGTGCCGTACGTCGGGTCCGATCCCGGCGCCTGCCGACTCGCGTTCGACAAGCCCGTCGCCAAGACCGTGGTGTCCCGTGCGGGGCTGTCCACGCCGGCGTCCGTCACGCTCCCCAAGTCCGTCTTCTACGACCTCGGCGCTCCGGCGGTGATGGACCGCATCGTGGAGCGGCTCGGGCTCCCGCTCTTCATCAAGCCGTCCCGCGGCGGCTCGGCGCTCGGCGCCTCCATGGTGCGGACGGCGGAGGAGCTGCCCCCCGCCGTCGTCGGCTGCTTCGGCTACGGCGACACCGCGCTCATTGAGCGCTACGTCTCCGGCACCGAGGTGACCGTCGGCGTGATCGACCGCGGCGCCGGCCTCCAGACGCTGCCCCCCGTGGAGATCGATCCCGACGGCGGGGTGTACGACTACGCCGCCCGCTACACGCCGGGGCGGACCGAGTTCTTCGCGCCGGCCCGGCTCGATCCGGGCGCGCTACGGGCGGCGGAGGAGGCGGCGGCCGTCGCCCACGCCACGCTCGGGCTGCGCGACATGTCCCGTACGGACCTCATCGTCGACGCCGACGGCGTGCCGCACTTCCTCGAGGTGAACGTGGCGCCTGGACTGACCGACACGAGCACCCTGCCGCTCGCGCTCGCCGCCGCCGGGGAGGATCTGGGGGGCGTCGGGCGCGATCTCCTCTCCGTGGCGGCCACACGTTTCACGTGAAACATGGCGTGGTCGCGTGGGCGGATCGGCTCTGTTTCACGTGAAACAACGAGGCGGGCGCCGACCGGTCGATCCCGGCCGCGCCCGCCTTCGTGTCAGTGCCGTACTGAAGACGCTAGGCGGCTCCGGGCTCCGCGCCCTCGCCTCGGGAGCGGAGCTCGCGCGCGGTGTCCGGCGCCATGGACTTGATGATCCGCTCGAGGTCGTCGAGCGAGGCGAACTCCACCGTGATCTTGCCCTTGCGCCGGCCGAGCTCGACCTTCACGCGCGTGTCGAAGTGATCGGAGAGCCGGTCCGCCAGGTCCTTGATCCCGGGGGCCACCGGGGCGCGACCGGCCTTGCGCTTCTCCTTGGGCGGCGCGCCCGCGCCGCCCATCGTGATGATCTCCTCCACCGCCCGGACGGAGAGCCCCTCCGCCACGATGCGCCCCGCGAGGTGGTCCTGCGCCTCAGGGTCGTCCAGTGCGAGCAGCGCGCGGGCGTGCCCGGCGCTCAGCACGCCGGCGGCGACCCGGCTCTGCACTCGCGCCGGCAGGTTGAGCAGCCGGAGGGTGTTGGTGATGTGCGGACGTGACCGGCCGATGCGCTTCGCCAGCTCGTCGTGGGTGGCGCCGAAGTCGTCGAGCAGCTGCTGATAGGCGGCGGCCTCTTCCAGCGGGTTGAGCTGCTGCCGATGGAGGTTCTCCATGAGCGCGTCACGGAGCATCTCATCGTCGTTGGTCTCCCGGACGATGGCCGGGATCTTGCGCAGCCCCGCGTTCTGCGACGCGCGCCAGCGCCGCTCCCCCATGATCAGTTCATAGCGACCCGGGCCCAGGTTCCGTACGACGACCGGCTGCAGCAGGCCGACCTCACCGATCGAGGCGGAGAGCTCGGCGAGCGCCTCGTCGTCGAAGTGATGCCGGGGCTGCCGGGGGTTCGGGGTGATCGCGCTGACCGCGACCTCCTCCAAGTACGCCCCGTCCACCGGAACCGGCCCACCGGATGCCGCCCCTGCCGCCGCCGGACCGGCGCCCGGGCCCGTGCCTGGGGCCGTGGTGGTGCTCGCCCCCGGAGGCGCGGTCGGGATCAAGGCACCGAGCCCCTTGCCGAGGCCTCGCCGCTGCTGACTCACCGTGCTCCCCTCACCGCTGCCGTACTGTCCACGGGGCCATGCCCCTGCGCGTGTCGCGTGTCACTGCGCCGCACCCCGGTAGGCCATCTCGCGCGCCGCCTCCATGTAGGCCAGCGCTCCCGTCGATCCCGGATCGTAGGTCATGACCGACTGGCCGTAGCTCGGCGCCTCCGACACGCGGACGCTCCGCGGGATGACGGTGTCCAGCACCAGGGTGTCGAAGTGCGACCGGACCTCGTCGGCCACCTGAGAGGCCAGCCGCGTACGGCCGTCGTACATCGTCAGCATGATGGTGGAGATCCGCAGCCCGGGGTTGAGGTGCGACTGGACCAGCTCCACGTTCTTCAGCAGCTGCCCCAGGCCCTCGAGCGCGTAGTACTCACACTGGATCGGGATCAGCACCTCGTCCGCCGCGACCAACGCATTGACGGTCAGCAGCCCCAGCGAGGGCGGGCAGTCGATGAGGATGTAGTCGAGCTCGGTCTGGTCGTAGGCGTCGAGCGCCCGCTTCAGCCGGGACTCCCGGGCGACCAGCGAGACGAGCTCGATCTCCGCGCCGGCCAGCTCGATGGTCGCCGGCACGCAGTGCAGCCCCTCGAACCCTTCCACCGAAGTGGCGACGTCACGCAGCGGCACGTCCTCGACGAGCGCGTTGTAGACGGAAGTGACGCTCTGCCGGTGCTCTATCCCGAGCGCCGTGGACGCGTTGCCCTGGGGGTCCAGGTCGACCACGAGCACCCGTGAGCCGTGCATCGCGAGGCCCGCCGCGAGGTTCACCGCGGAGGTGGTCTTGCCGACCCCGCCCTTCTGGTTCGCGATCGTGACGACACGGCACCGCTCCGGCCGCGGCCACGACTTCTTCGAGCCGACGCCGCGCACCTCCAGGGCGACCTCGGCCGCCCGCGCGATGGGCGTGTCGCCCCGCTCCCGCCGTGGCGCCGCCACCACCGTGGTTTCACGTGAAACGTCGCTCAGCGCCCTGCGCACCAACGGTGCATCCCCCTGCACATCGCCGCCCCCCTGATCACTCCGCTCGCCCGCGACCCTGCGGTCGCTCAGCAGATCCTCGTCCGCATCCGGTGAAGCCGCCGGTCCTCCTCCGGCGGCACCGGGCCACCCCAAGCCAGAGGACGAGGCGGATTCGCCGGCACCTCCAAAGGGGACCCCGGGGGCGCCTGGCGCCTCGCGCTCAGGCCAGCCCAGCCCGTCCGTCGCATGAGGCACAACCGTCACCTCTTCCGTCTGCGCCGCCTCTTCGCCTGCGATGGCCGACGACCCTCGTGCTCGGTCGGGTGCGAACCCGCGACCACGCGCACAACGGTCGTAGCGGGCTCGACCTTACCGTGTCCGACGCGCACCACTTCTGCGTTGCTTGCCCCCAGCCAGGAAAGCTCGTCCCGAGCGGCGGAAAGCTCCTCTTCAGCGCGCTCTCCCTTGAGCGCCAGAAGTTCCCCACCCGGACGCAACAACGGAAGCCCCCACCGCGCCAGCCGGTCCAACGGGGCGACCGCCCGGGCCGTCACCACGTCGGCGGCGAGCTCGCCGGCGACATCCTCGGCACGGCCGCGTCGCACGGTGACGCCCTTCAGCCCGAGCTCGGCCACGCACTCCTCGAGGAAGACGGTACGCCGCAACAGCGGTTCCAGCAGCGTCACCGACAGATCCGGCCGCATGATGCCGAGCACAACCCCGGGCAGACCGGCACCGGACCCCACGTCGACCACCGACGCGCCATCCTCGATCAGCTCGCCGACCACGGCGCAGTTCAACAGGTGCCGGTCCCAGAGTCGATCGACCTCGCGGGGGCCGATGATTCCCCGCACCACGCCCGCCGTGGCGAGGAGGGCCGCGTAGTGCTCGGCCACCGGGAGTCGCTCGCCGAAGAGGCCGGCCGCGGCGGAGGGTGGAGGCGGGACGGGGATGGAACGGTCAGACACGCGGCCTCTCTCCGGCGGGGCGAGCGAGGGTGGGCGTCCACGGTCCGGACGCACACGGGATCACGACTTTCAGATCGTCGCACACTTCCCGGGCCGTACTGGCGCGATGCCCGGCGTGGCAGCGGATGTCGACCGATTGGTGTACGGCGCCCTGGGTAGTCGGCGACGGAGAACAAATAGAGAAGGAGCGGTAGGCGATGGGTATCGGCAGCAGCCTCGTACTTCTCGCGCTCGGTGCGATCCTGGCGTTCGCTACCAATGTGGAACTGGCCGGGATCAACCTGGACGTGATCGGCTGGATTCTCATGCTCGTTGGAGCCGTCAGCATGCTGATCACGTTCTTCTACTGGAGGCCACGCCGACGGGCCCGCCAGGCGGTCGTGGAGGAGCGCCACACGTACGAGGACCCCTCCATCTGACCGCGGCCACCACCGCAGCGGCCGGACAGCGCGAAGGCCCCGCCCAGCCGGGCGAGGCCTTCCTGGCCTGACGGGTCAGCCGGGTCAGCCGGCCGGATAGACCACCACGTAGCGGTTGGGCTCCTCACCCTCCGACTCGCTGCGCAGACCCGCACCCGCCACCGCGTCGTGCACGACCTTGCGCTCGAACGGGGTCATCGGCGACAGCGGCTTGGCCGAGCCGGTGCGCCGCACCTCCTCCGCCGCCTCCGTACCGAGCTTGCTCAGCTGCGTACGGCGGCGCTCACGGTAGCCGCCGACGTCCAGCATGAGCCGGCTGCGCCGGCCGGTCTGCCGGTGCACGGCGAGCCGGGTCAGCTCCTGCAGGGCCTCGAGCACCTCGCCCTTGTTGCCCACCAGCTCGTCCAGCGCGGTGTCGGTGTCGGAGACCACCGAGACCATGGCGCGGTCCCCCTCGACGTCCATGTCGATGTCGCCGTCGAAGTCCCCGATGTCGAGGAGGCCCTCGATGTAGTCGGCGGCGATGTCGCCCTCCGCCTCGAGCTGCTCGACGTCGGGCTCGTCATCCTCCGCGTCGCCCTCCGCGTCGCCCTCCGCGTCGCCCTCCGCGTCGCCCTCCGCGTCGCCCTCCGCGTCGCCCTCCGCGTCGCCCTCCGCGTCGCCCTCGGAGTCGCTCTCGGAGTCGTCGTCCGCGTCGCCGGCATCCGCGTCTCCCGCGTCCGCGTCGGCATCCCGGGCGTCGTCGCCGGCGTCGATGTCGTCGACGCGCTCGGCCGACCGCGCCTCGACGCCGTCGGTGCCGCCGACGTCGTCGCGCTCGACGTCCCGCTCGACGTCGGCGTCCTCGACACGGGCGCCGTTGATGTTGCCGTCGGTCACGGCCACGTTCTCCTTATCGGTTGCCCCGGCCTGGCTCGGATTCATCCGCGCTACCGCTTCCCGCTGCGTTTGCTGCGGGTCTGCTTAACCGGCTGTCGACGCACGATCTTAGGCTCTTCGACGGGCTCGGGAGCAGGCTCTTCGCGCTTCTTACGGAAGAGTCCTCCCCCGGGCGGGCCCGTGGGGCCACCGCCCTTGCCACCACCGCCGCCGTTGTCGCCGTTGGCGTCGTCGGCACCGGGCAGCGGATACCGGCGGTAGACCATGTGCTGCTGGACCAGTGACCAGATGTTCGTGGTGACCCAGTAGATCAGCACACCGATCGGCAACGTCAGGCCGAACAGCGCGAAGGCCGGCGACAGGTACATCAGGATCTTCTGCTGCGAGGCCATCGGGTTGTCCGGCATCTGCCTGATGCTGCGGGTGACACTCTGCCGGACGGTCAGGAAGGTCGTGATCGAGCTGACCACGACCGCGATGCCGATGACCACGCGGGCCATGACCGGGTCGGCCCCGAGCGAGCTCAGGTCCCCGGTGTCGGCGGACATGGGACCGAACCCGGTCAGGAACTGCGCGGCGAGCGGGGCGTGGAAGATCTTCGCGTACCGGGCGCTGTCCACCAGCTCCTGGGTGAAGCCGTACTTGGCCTGCCCCATGGCGACGGTGCGCAGCACGTTGAACAGCGAGATGAAGATCGGGAACTGCACGAGCAGGGGGAGACAGCCGCCGAGCGGGTTGGCCCCGCTCTCCTGGTACAGCTTGACGGTCTCCTGGTTGAGCTTCTGCTTGTCGTTCTTGAACTTCTTCCGCAGCTCCTGAACCTTGGGCTGCAGCTCCTGCATCTTGCGCGAGGAGTTGATCTGCTTCACGAAGAGCGGGAAGATCAACAGCCGCACGCAGACCGTGAGCAGCACGATCGACAGGCCCCAGGCCGCCCCGCCGTCCGGGTCGAGGAATGTGCTCAGGCCCGCGTGAATCTTGATCAAGACCCAGGCGACTGCCTCATAAAGCGGGTCAAGCACCGGTCAGCTCCCTTGTAATCTCGCCACGGCGCGGCGTCATATCACGCTGTTCAGAACGAGGCATGCTCACACCGCGTTCCCCAGAGTCGTGCCGGTGCCCTCGGCCGCCCTGTCGCCATGACGCGGCGGCACCGGGTCGAACCCACCGGGGTTGAACGGATGGCAGCGCCCGAGCCTACGCGCCGCGAGCCACAGACCGCGCGCGGCGCCGTGTTCGCGCAGCGCCCCCAGAGCGTAGACGCTACAGGTCGGCTCGAACCGGCAGTGGGCGCCCAGGAATGGGCTCAACCATCGCCGGTAGCCGCGGATCGGCAGCATCAGCAGTCGTGCCGCGAGAGTCGGTCGCGTGTTCATCTCGGTCGTCGGACCCCTGCCTGCCGCCGTGCGTCGTGATCCCGCGCGCCGCTCTCCCGCTGCCGCAGCAGCTTGGCGAGCGCGCTGTCGAGCTCGGCGGCGAGCTCGTCGTACGTCGCTTGTGCGGCCGGCGGATTGGCGCGCACCACCAGAAGGCTACCTTCCGGGAGGGTATGCAGGCGCTCCAGGACCAAGTGCCGCAGCCGGCGCCGGACGCGGTTGCGCACCACGGCCCCGCCCACCGTGCGGGCGACGATGAATCCAGCACGCGGCGGCCCGGCCGGGCTCTCCGCGGAGGCCTCCTCGGGGAGGGCCTCGGCGGAGGGATCGGCGGGCCGCCGGAGAAGGTGGGCGACGAGGCACCGGCGTCCGGCCCTGCGGCCGCGGCGCACCACCGCCGTGAACTCCTCGCGCCGCCTGATCCGGTATCCGGGCGGCAGCACGGGCGCGCTCCTGTCGGTCTCGGTCGGTCTAGGCGATCGATCGCGTCCACGCGGACGCGGACGCGATCGCCGTCCGGGCGACGGGCTCAGGCCGCGAGGCGGGCCCGGCCCTTCCGGCGGCGGGCGGCGAGGATCGCACGGCCCGCGCGGGTGCGCATGCGCAGCCGGAAACCGTGGGTCTTCGCGCGGCGGCGGTTGTTCGGCTGAAACGTACGCTTGCTCACTGGTCGGCTCCAGACGCGACGAGTTCGGGGTGTTCGGTGACCGAGACGCGCGGTCGCCACGCCCGGCCGGCCCGCCGGCAGATCGCGGCGGAGAAGGGCATGCGGCACCACGCCGAGGAGTCTCGACCGTCGTACGTTACGGGCCACCAGCGTGGATGGTCAAACCGAAGGCCCGGCTGTGGACACTCTACGGCGCTCATCCACGGTCCTGCCTACGCTGTGGACAACAGGTTGAACACCGGTGGCTCCCGCCGATACCTTCGAGCGACCGGACTACCGCAACAGCGCGACACCGTGCGGGAATTCATTCACCGCCTGTGGAAAACCATGTGGAAACCATGTGAGTGACGTGTGGGTGCGCGGTGCGGAACGCCCGGCAGGGGCGGCATAAGCAGGCGCGCGTCCACGCGTGCTTGTCCACAACGGTGAAGGTTCTCATGCACAGGCTCCGCCACCGTGATCGATGGCCGACACCGGGGGCCGGTCGTGATCGCTTTCAGTGAGGGGTGCGCAATGGCAGGTGGCCGTGGCTGACGGAGCCGTGGATCTGGCCGCGGTCTGGGCGCGTGCCCTCAACGGGCTCGTGGACAGTTCGCTGCCGCCACAACAACGCGCTTGGCTCCCCCTGACCCGCCCGCTGGGTCTGGTGGAGGACACCGCACTGCTCGCCGCGCCGAACGACTTCGCCAAGGAGATCCTGGAGACCCGGCTGCGGCCGCTGATCAGCCACGCGCTCTCGCGTGAGCTCGGCCGCGAGATCCGGGTCGCGGTGACGGTGGACCCCACGGCCGTCGAGCCGGCGGCGGCGGCGCACACCGCTTATCCCCCGGGCCCGGTCGATCTGCCGCAGGGCGACCCCCGGATGCCCGACCCGCGACTGGAGGACCCGCGCCACGACCGGCCCGATCCCGGCCCCGAGGAGCGGGGGCCGTACGAGCCGCGGCACCGGCACGGCGGCGGCGGCACCGGCTTCCCGCCACCCACCGGTTACCCGGGCTACGAGCAGCCCCGCGATCCGCAGTACGACAAGCCGGGGCCGTACGAGCCGCGCGGCTACGAGACGGACCCCTACGATCACGCCCCGCGGGGCTACGACCCGCGGGATCAGCGCGACCCCCGGGACACCCGTGATCCCCACGGATATGAGAAGCACGACTACCCGCCCCGACCCGGCGGGTTAATGCCCGGCGGGCCCGGCTCCCCGGGCGGGTACGACACGCCCGGCTACGAGGGTCAGCGTCAGGGTGGTTACGAGCAGCCGGGCCGGCCCGGCTACGACCCGGCCCCGCCGTACGAGCCGACTGGGCACTACGACCCGCACCAGCAGCCGTACGATCCGCACGGTTTCGACAAGGGCCGCTATGACGCGGGCCGGCCGTACCCGCCGGGCCGCTACGACGCGGCGCCCGACTCCGTGCCCGGGCAGTACGAGGCGGCGCAGCATCCCCAGGCCGGCGCCGCGCCCGGACACCACTTCGAGGAGGACACCGACGGGCGCGGGCACCGGCGCGCCGAGGACTCCTTCGGCGGCCCCTCGCATGAGACCCAGGACCTCCTCCGGGACCACGACCGTGACCGGGACACCGGCCGAAACAGGGACAGGGACCTCGATCGGGACCGGGATGCCGCTTCGGCCGCACCACCCTTCGCAGGTCCGGCCGCTCCGGCCGGTCCGGGTGGCTGGGGCGGCCCCGCCGCGCCGGACGGGCTCGGCGCCGGTGGCCCTGGTGGAGTGGGCGGGCCCGGCCCCGGCGGAGGACGACACGGCCAGCCCGCGGGCGGACCGGGGAAGCCCCACCCCGCCGACTCCGACACCGGCGGCCGCGCCGCGGACATCGCCCGGCTGAACCCGAAGTACACCTTCGACACCTTCGTGATCGGCTCCAGCAACCGGTTCGCCAACGCGGCGGCGGTGGCGGTCGCCGAGGCGCCGGCGAAGGCGTACAACCCGCTCTTCATCTATGGCGACTCCGGGCTGGGCAAGACCCACCTGCTGCACGCGATCGGCCACTACGCACAGAGCCTGTACGAGGGCGCCCGGGTCCGCTACGTGAGCTCGGAGGAGTTCACCAACGACTTCATCAACTCCATCCGGGACGGCAAGGCCGACGGGTTCCGGCAGCGCTACCGGGACATCGACATCCTCCTGGTGGACGACATCCAGTTCCTGGAGAACAAGGAGCAGACGCAGGAGGAGTTCTTCCACACCTTCAACACGCTGCACAACGCGAACAAGCAGATCGTGATCTCCAGCGACCGTGCCCCGAAGCAGCTGGTCACGCTGGAGGACCGGCTGCGCAACAGGTTCGAGTGGGGGCTGATCACCGACGTCCAGCCACCGGAGCTGGAGACCCGGATCGCGATCCTGCGCAAGAAGGCCGCGCAGGAGGGGCTCGCCGCGCCGCCCGAGGTGCTGGAGTACATCGCGAGCAAGATCTCCACCAACATCCGGGAGCTCGAGGGCGCGCTGATCCGGGTGACCGCGTTCGCCAGCCTGAACCGCCAGTCGGTGGACCAGCAGCTCGCCGCGGACGTACTGAAGGACCTGATCCCCGACGACAGCGGCCCGGAGATCACCGCGGCGACGATCATGGCGCAGACGGCGTCGTACTTCGGTCTCACCAACGACGACCTGTGCGGCACCTCGCGCTCGCGGGTGCTGGTCACCGCCCGGCAGATCGCCATGTATCTGTGCCGGGAGCTCACGGACCTGTCGCTGCCGAAGATCGGCCAGCAGTTCGGCGGCCGCGACCACACCACCGTGATGCACGCGGACCGGAAGATCCGGTCGCTGATGGCGGAGCGGCGCTCGATCTACAACCAGGTGACCGAGCTGACCAACCGGATCAAGCAGCAGGCGCGGAAGGGATGAAGCCGGGGATGCGGATCACCGTTCTCCGGTGTGTGTTCCGGACACGGGGACCCCGCTTGGGGAAAACTCTGTGGACCGGCAGGGGATAACCGGGGGACAACGTGCGGACAACTTGTGGGAGGGCGGTGGACGACCGTCCGGCGCCGCTCCGGCGCCGTGTGGGAAAGGTGTGCAGAACCGGGGGACAACACGTGGACAGAGATGGGGACGGTTTCGTTCCTCCCCAGGCGTCCACCGATTCCCCCTCTTTCACACACAGCCCCGGTGGACGGGAATTCGGCCGTTGACCTGCACGAACAGCCCTCGTCCACACTGTCCACCCTCCCTATGACTACTGCTCTCTCTATTTCTCTACTGAAAAAGAAACAACTAAAAGTGGGGCCCTGTGGGGAAACCTGTCCCGCGCTCCCGGCCCCTCCATCAGTCAGCAACACAGGAGGCGGGTCCCAGTGAAGTTCCGGGTCGACCGAGACGTACTCGCGGAGGCGGTGGCGTGGACGGCACGCACGTTGCCCGTCCGCCCACCCGTGCCGGTGCTGGCCGGCATGCTGCTGGACGTCGATGAGCGGCTGCGGCTGTCCAGCTTCGACTACGAGGTGTCGGCCCAAGGCTCCGTGGACGTGGACGTCGAGGAGCCGGGCAGCGTGCTGGTCTCCGGCCGGCTGCTCGCGGAGATCACCCGGAGCCTCGACTCACAGCCGGTGGAGATCTCCACCGACGGGTCGAAGGTCACGGTGGCCTGCGGGGGCGCCAAGTTCACCCTGCTGACGCTGCCCGCGGAGGACTATCCCTCGCTCCCCGACATGCCCCAGCTGTCCGGCGCCGTCGGCAGCGACGTCTTCGCCTCCGCGGTCGGCCAGGTGGCCGTGGCCGCCGGGCGGGACGACACGCTGCCGGTGCTGACCGGCGTGCGGGTGGAGATCGAGGGCGAGAAGGTGACCCTGGCCTCCACGGACCGCTACCGGCTGGCGGTACGGGAGCTCACCTGGAAGCCCCAGCAGCCGGACATCTCGGCGATCGCACTGGTCCCGGCGAAGACCCTCGCGGACACCGCGAAGTCGCTGACCTCCGGCGCCGAGGTGGCGATCGCGCTCTCCTCGGAGACCGGCGGCGAGGGCATGATCGGGTTCGAGGGCGGCGGCCGCCGTACCACCACCCGGCTGCTGGACGGTGAGTTCCCCAAGTTCCGCGCGCTGTTCCCGAACGAGACCAACTCCCTCGCGGAGGTGCAGACCGGGCCCTTCGCGGAGGCGGTCAAGCGCGTCGCCCTCGTCGCCGAGCGCAACACGCCCGTACGGCTGGCGTTCAGCCAGGGCGAGCTGGTGCTCGAGGCGGGCACCGGCGACGAGGCCCAGGCCGTGGAGTCCATGGAGGCGACGCTGGAGGGCGACGACATCAAGATCGCCTTCAACCCGCAGTTCCTGCTGGACGGGCTCGCCGCGATCGACTCCGACGTGGCGCGGCTGCACTTCACCACGTCCACCAAGCCCGCGGTCATCACGGGCAAGCCCGGTGACGACGGCGGCGCCGACTACCGGTATCTGTTGATGCCGGTACGGCTGAACGCGTGACTGCGGGGCAGTGCTCATCGCGGAGGATGTGAGATGCAGATCGCAATGGTCGGCCTGGGGCGCATGGGCGGCAACATGGCCGAGCGCCTCCGGCAGGGCGGACACGACGTCATCGGGTACGACCGGGATCCGGCGCTGAGCGACGCCTCGAGCCTGGAGGACCTGGTCAAGCGGCTCACCCCACCGCGGGTCGTGTGGGTGATGGTGCCGGCCGGCGCCGCCACCCAGGCCACGGTCGACGAGCTGGGCGCCCTGCTCGAGGCGGGCGACACGGTGATCGACGGCGGCAACTCACACTATGTGGACGACCGTGCGCACGCCGAGGCGCTGGCCCCGTCCGGCGTGGGCTTCGTGGACGTGGGTGTGAGCGGCGGCGTGTGGGGGCTGGACAACGGCTACGCGCTGATGGCCGGCGGCTCCGAGGAGCACGTACGGCCCCTCATGCCGGCCTTCGAGACGCTGAAACCCCCGGGCGCGCACGGCTTCGTGCACGCCGGCGGGGTCGGCGCCGGGCACTTCGCCAAGATGGTCCACAACGGCATCGAGTACGGCATGATGCAGGCCTTCGCCGAGGGCTACGAGCTGCTCGAGGCCAGCGACGCCGTCACCGACGTGCCCGGGGTCTTCTCCAGCTGGAGCGAGGGCACCGTGATCCGCTCCTGGCTGCTCGACCTGCTGAACCGGGCGCTTGAGTCCGATCCCGGCCTGGCGGCGCTGCGCGGCTACGCGGAGGACTCCGGCGAGGGCCGGTGGACCGTACAGGCCGGGGTGGACCACGCCGTGCCGCTGCCGGCGATCACCGCGGCGCTGTACGCGCGGTTCGCCTCCCGGCAGGACGACTCGCCCGCGATGAAGGTGGTCGCGGCGCTGCGCAACCAGTTCGGCGGGCACGCCATCGAGGCCGCCAAGGCCAAGCCGAGTGCTGCCGATCCCCCGGCCACCGACTGATCGATCCACAAGCGGGCGCTTTCCGTCGTACGTCCACGACGGAGGGCGCCCGCTCCGTTCGCCGCCGTTCGCCCCGGTGATCGCGTGTCGCCGGGCTGCTCCCAAGATGTCCACAGGCCTGGGGATAACGCGCCAGGCCGGCGAGACACGGCACACTGGTACGGCCATCCGTACGCTCCCGGCCGAAAGGGCTCCATGCACGTAGCGCAGCTCGCCCTGGACGACTTCCGGTCCTACGCGACGGTCGCCGTGACGCTGGAGCCCGGCGTGACCGTGCTGATCGGCAGGAACGGCCAGGGCAAGACGAACCTCGTGGAGGCGGTGGGGTACGTCGCCACACTCGGCAGCCACCGGGTCGCCACCGACGCGCCGCTCGTCCGGCACGGCGCGGACCGCGCGGTGGTGCGCGTCGCGGTGGTCAAGGGCGACCGGCGCGCCACGGTGGAGATCGAGATCAACCCGGGCAAGGCCAACCGGGCCCGGCTGAACCGGGCGCCCGCCGGCCGGCCCCGCGACGTCCTCGGCCTGCTGCGCGTGGTGCTGTTCGCGCCGGAGGACCTCGCGTTGGTCAAGGGGGATCCCGGCGAGCGCCGGCGGTTCGTCGACGACCTGCTGGTGGCACGGGCGCCGCGGTTCGCCGCGGTCCGTACCGACTACGACCGCGTGCTCAAGCAGCGCAACGCGCTGCTCAAGTCCGCCGCGGCGAGCTTCCGCGGCGGCCGCCGGCCGTCCGCGCTGCCCACCCTGGAGGTGTGGGACGCGCACCTGGTGGAGGCCGGGAGCGAGCTGCTGGCGGCCCGGCTGGAGCTCGTCGAGGTGCTCTCCCCGCTGGTCACCAAGGCGTACGAGGCGGTCGCGGGGCAGAGCGGGCCCGCGGTGCTGGGCTACCGGGGCAGCGTGTTCCCCGACGACCTGGCCGGCGAGGCCGAGGAGTTGTCCACAGCGCGTGGACAACTCGCCGACGCGTTCCGCGCCGCGCTGGAACGGGCCCGCCCGCAGGAGCTGGAGCGCGGGGTGAGCCTGGTCGGGCCGCACCGCGACGACCTGCTGCTGCGCCTCGGCGAGCTGCCCGCCAGGGGCTACGCCAGCCACGGCGAGTCCTGGTCGTTCGCGCTCGCGCTGCGGCTCGCCGCCTACGACCTGCTCCGCGCCGACGGGGACGACCCGGTGCTGCTGCTCGACGACGTCTTCGCCGAGCTCGACACGCGGCGCCGGGACCGGCTCGCCGAGCTCGTCTCCCCCGCGGAACAGGTCATCGTCACGGCGGCGGTTGCCGACGATGTGCCCACATCTTTGGCCGGGGCGCGGTTCGATGTATCCGAGGGGGTGGTCACGCGTGTCCAATGAGTTCGACGCGACGGGCGGCCGCCGGTCCCCCGGCGAGCCGGCGCTGCCGGAGCCCCGTACGGGCCCGCGGCCGGACGGGGAGGCGGCCGCCGAGGCGGGCGCGGAGCCGGATTCCGCCGGACTGTCCGGGATCGACCGCGCGCGGGAGGCGCTGCGCCAGGCGAAGGCCGACGCACGGGACCGCGGCGCCAAGCCGGGCGACGGGACGCCGCCGCGGCGGCGCCGTCGCGGCCGGTCCGTACGGGCCAAAAGCCCCGATCCCCGGCGTTTCGGAGCGGTCATCGGCGAGTTGCTCTCCGAGCGCGGCTGGGAGACACGCGCGGCGGTGGGCGGGATCTTCGGCCGCTGGCCGGACATCGTCGGGCCGGAAGTGGCCGAGCACACCCGCCCGCAGAGCTTCGACGAGGGCGAACTCGTGGTGCTCGCCGACTCCATGGCCTGGGCCCAGCAGGTCCGGCTGCTCGCGCCGACCCTGGTCCGGCGCCTCAACGAGGAGCTCGGGCACGGCACGGTCCGCAAGGTCAAGGTCCGCGGGCCGTCCGGACCACGGCGCACCGGCGGATGGCGGGTGCGCGGTTCACGCGACACGTACGGCTAGCGGCCCCCCTTCCCGCGTGAGGGGAGTCGTGCCCCACCTTGTTCGGCCGCCACATCGCGTCACAGCGCCGTCAATGCCACTTTCCTGCGCGCTGCCAGGTACCATGGGGGGTGGTTCACGGACACTTCCGTCGTCACGGCTCGCCCCAGGGGACGGGGCCCTCAGGACTGGTTCGGCGAGCGGCGCCACAGATACGCGATTTGGGCGCCGCACGGCCTCACCGGGGTGCGGCGTCGGCGGTGTCCCTCGGCAGGAGGGGTCTTCCACTTTGGGCTACGACGCCAGTTCGATCACTGTCCTTGAAGGCCTTGAGGCGGTACGCAAACGCCCCGGCATGTACATCGGGTCCACCGGTGAACGCGGTCTGCACCACCTCGTTCAGGAGATCGTGGACAACGCGGTCGACGAGGCCCTCGCCGGATATGCCGACACGATCGAAGTGACCCTGCTGGCCGACGGCGGTGTGCGCGTCATTGACAACGGGCGCGGCATTCCGGTCGGCGAGCACCCGGTGGAGAAGCGCCCCGCGATCGAGCTCGTGCTGACAACGCTGCACGCGGGCGGCAAGTTCGACGGTAAGTCCTACGCGGTCTCCGGCGGCCTGCACGGCGTCGGCTCGGCCGTGGTGAACGCGCTGTCCACACGCCTGGACGCGGAGGTACGCACGGACGGGTACTTCTGGCGTCAGTCGTACGACCACACCGGCCCCAAGACCCCGCTGGAGCGGGGCGAGGAGACCACCGAGACCGGCACCCAGATCACCTTCTGGCCGGACGACACGATCTTCGAGACCACCGAGTGGAACTTCGAGACGCTGTCGCGCCGCCTGCAGGAGATGGCCTTCCTCAACAAGGGCCTGTCCATCAGCCTCACCGACGAGCGGCCCGAGCACATCAACGGCGAGTCGCGCTCGGTGACGTTCCACTACGAGGGGGGCATCGCCGACTTCGTCGCGTACATCAACGCGAAGAAGGAGGCGGTCCACCAGACGGTCATCGACTTCGAGGACGAGGTCGAGGGCATGTCGGTGGAGATCGCGATGCAGTGGAGTGGCTCGTACTCCGAGTCCGTGCACACCTTCGCGAACACCATCAACACCGCCGAGGGCGGCACCCACGAAGAGGGCTTCCGCGCCGCGCTGACCAGCATCGTGAACCGGTACGCGCGGGAGAAGGGCCTGCTCCGCGAGAAGGACGACAACCTCGCCGGCGAGGACGTCCGCGAGGGCCTGACCGCGATCATCTCGGTGAAGCTGGCCGACCCGCAGTTCGAGGGCCAGACCAAGACCAAGCTCGGCAACACCGAGGCCAAGTCGTTCGTCCAGCGCGTGGTCAACGAGCACCTGCGCGACTGGTTCGACCGCGAGCCCGGCCAGGCCAAGGAGATCATCAACAAGGCGAGCCAGGCCGCGCGGGCGCGCATCGCCGCCCGCCAGGCCCGCGACCTCACCCGGCGCAAGAGCCTGCTCGAGTCGACGTCCCTGCCCGGCAAGCTGTCGGACTGCCAGTGGACCGACCCCGAGAAGTGCGAGGTCTACATCGTCGAGGGTGACTCCGCAGGCGGCTCCGCCAAGGGTGGGCGTGACCCGAAGTTCCAGGCCATCCTGCCCATCCGGGGCAAGATCCTGAACGTCGAGAAGTCGCGGATCGACAGGATCCTGAAGAACAACGAGGTCCAGGCGATCATCACCGCGCTGGGCACCGGCATCCACGACGACTTCGACCTCGCCAAGCTCCGGTACCACAAGATCGTGCTCATGGCGGACGCCGACGTCGACGGCCAGCACATCCGTACGCTGCTGCTGACGCTGCTGTTCCGGTTCATGAAGCCGCTGATCGAGGCCGGGCACGTGTTCCTCGCACAACCCCCGCTCTACAAGATCAAGTGGGACCAGCGGGGCGACGACGCCGACTACGCGTACTCCGACCGTGAGCGCGACGCGATCATCGAGGCCGGCATCGCGGAGGGCAAGCGCGACCCGCGGCCGCGCGACAACGTGCAGCGCTTCAAGGGCCTCGGCGAGATGAACGCGACCGAGCTGTGGGACACCACGATGGACCCGGCGAAGCGTCTGCTGATGCAGGTGACGCTGGACGACGCGGCCCAGTCCGACGAGCTGTTCAGCGTGCTCATGGGCGAGGACGTGGAAGCGCGACGGTCGTTCATCCAGCGCAACGCGCGCGACGTGCGCTTCCTGGACATCTGACGGTGCCCGACCGAGGCTCTTGCCCGCCCGGCGGGCCGACCGACGAGAAAAGGAACATCAGCTCGTGACGGACGTGAACACGGCCGACTCCCACGACCGGATCGAACCGGTCGACATCCAGGTCGAGATGCAGCGCAGCTATCTCGACTACGCGATGTCGGTGATCGTCGGCCGGGCGCTTCCCGACGTGCGCGACGGCCTCAAGCCCGTGCACACCCGGGTGCTGTACGCGATGTACGACGGCGGCTACCGGCCGGACCGCGGCTACTTCAAGTGTGCCCGCGTGGTCGGCGACGTGATGGGCAACTATCACCCGCACGGCGACAGCGCGATCTACGACACGCTCGTGCGGCTGGCCCAGCCCTGGTCGATGCGGATGCCGCTGATCGACGGCAACGGCAACTTCGGCTCCCCGGGCAACGACCCCGCCGCGGCCATGCGGTACACCGAGTGCAAGCTCGCCCCGCTGGCCATGGAGATGCTGCGGGACATCGACAAGGAGACCGTCGACTTCCGGCCCAACTACGACGGCCGGTCCTCCGAGCCCGTGGTGCTGCCGGCGCGGTTCCCGAACCTGCTGGTCAACGGCGCCACCGGCATCGCGGTGGGCATGGCCACCAACATCCCCTCGCACAACCTGCGCGAGGTGGCCGCGGGCGTCACCTGGTACCTGGAGAATCCCGAGGCGGCCGACGAGGAACTGCTCGAGGCCCTGCTCGCCCGCATCAAGGGACCCGACTTCCCGCTCGGTGCCCAGATCGTGGGCAGGCGCGGTATCGAGGAGGCGTACCGTACCGGGCGCGGCTCGATCACCATGCGCGCGCTCGTGGACGTCGAAGAGGACAACAAGGGCCGCCACCAGCTCGTCGTGACGGCGCTGCCGTACCAGGTCAACCCGGACAACCTGGCGCTGAAGATCGCCGAGCTGGTGAAGGACGGCAAGATCACCGGCATCGCCGACGTCAAGGACGAGACCAGTGGCCGTACCGGTCAGCGGCTGGTCATCGTGCTCAAGCGGGACGCCGTCGCCAAGGTCGTGCTGAACAACCTGTACAAGCACACCCAGCTGCAGGACACGTTCGGCGCGAACATGCTGGCCCTCGTCGACGGTGTGCCGCGCACGCTGCGGCTGGACCAGATGGTCCGATACTGGGTCGAGCACCAGATCGAGGTCATCGTCCGGCGCACGCGGTACCTGCTGCGCAAGGCCGAGGAGCGGGCGCACATCCTGCGTGCGCTGCTCAAGGCCATCGACATGATCGACGAGGTCATCGCGCTGATCCGGGCCAGCGACTCCGCGGCCAGCGCCCAGCAGGGCCTGATGGACCTGCTGGAGATCGACGAGCTCCAGGCGCGCGCCATCCTCGACATGCAGCTGCGCAAGCTCGCCGCCCTCGAGGCGCAGGCGCTGCAGAGCGAGTACGACCAGCTGATGGCCGAGATCGCCGACTACAACGACATCCTCTCCTCGCCCGAGCGGCAGCGCACCATCGTCAAGGACGAGCTCACCGAGATCGTCGACAAGTACGGCGACGAGCGGCGCACCGAGATCGTCCCCTTCGACGGCGACATGAGCATGGAGGACTACATCGCCGAGGAGAGCGTGGTCGTCACGATCACGCGCGGCGGGTATGCCAAGCGCACCAAGACGGACGCCTACCGGGCGCAGAAGCGCGGCGGCAAGGGCGTCCGCGGGGCCCAGCTCAAGCAGGACGACATCGTCGACCAGTTCTTCGTGACCACCACGCACCACTGGATCCTGTTCTTCACCAACAAGGGCCGGGTCTACCGGGCGAAGGCGTACGAGCTCCCCGAGCTCGCCCGCGACGCGCGCGGCCAGCACGTGGCCAACATGCTCGCCTTTCAGCCCGATGAGCACATCGCCGAGGTGCTCGCGCTGCGGGACTACGAGGTGGCGCCGTACCTGGTGCTCGCCACCCGGGACGGGCTGGTCAAGAAGTCCCGGCTGTCCGACTTCGACTCCCCGCGCAGCGGCGGCATCATCGCCATCAACCTGCGCGACGGCGACGAGGTCCTCTCCGCGCGGCTCGTCTCCTCCGAGGACGACCTGCTGCTCATCAGCCGCAACGCCCAGGCCATCCGCTTCCAGGCCACCGACGAAGCGCTGCGGCCCATGGGCCGCGCCACCGCCGGCGTCCGCGGCATGCGGTTCGTCGAGGGCGACGCACTGCTCAGCATGCACGTGGTCCGTGAGGGCGCCGACGTGCTGGTCGCCACCGGGGGCGGATACGCCAAGCGCACCCTCGCGGAGGCGTACCCGGTGCAGAACCGCGGCGGAAAGGGCGTACTCACCGCGAAGATCGTGGAGACTCGTGGCAAGCTGGTCGGAGCCCTGATGGTGCGGCCGGAGGACGAGATCTTCGCGATCACCTCCGCCGGCGGTGTCATCAGGACCAGCGCCGGAGAGATCAAGAGGTCTGGGCGGCAGACCATGGGGGTACGCCTCATGAACCTGGCCGAGGGTGACAGCGTCGTCGCCATCGCGCTCAACGCCGAGTCCTTGGACGACGACTCCGACGAAGCCGAACCCGGGGAGGAGGGTGAGCAGTGAGCAGCTACCCCGCGCCCAAACCGACGCGCACCACTCCCGGGCCCGGCGGCGGCCCCGTACGCGGCACCCGGCAGGCCGAGGGCGCTTCCGGCGCCGCACCTGACGGGCCCGGCGCGGCCGACACCGGGGGGCAGCCCAGCGGCCGTGCCATGCCGCCGGGTGGCCCGCCAGGGCCGGGCGGCACGCCCGCCGCCGGCTCACCGTCCATGCGCGGCGCCGCCCCCGGCGGCGGCCCGCAAGCAGATCCGCGGCGCGGGCCCGGGCCCGGCTGGCAGGGCCCTCCGCCCCCCGGCGCCGGAGCTCCCCCGCCCGGCGGGGCGCCGCGTGGCAACCCGGCCGCACCCGGAGGGCCCGGCACCGCGGCTCCCACCGGGGGTCAGGCCCCGGCGGCCGCCGCCGCGCGCGCCGCGGCCAACTCCCGCAAGGCGCACCTCGCGCTCACCCGCGTCGAGCCCTGGTCCGTGATGAAGTTCAGCTTCGTCATCTCGCTGGTCTGCTTCGTCATCCTGTTCGTGGCCGTCGCGCTCATCTACGGCGTGCTCGCCGGCCTCGGCGTCTTCGAAGCGATCAGCGGCACGGTCAACGACCTCACCTCCGGCGACGCCGGCGAGGGCGGGGTCAACGCGGCGCGGTGGTTCTCGGCTGGCAACGTGCTCGGCTACACGGCGCTCATCGGGGCGCTCAACGTCTTCCTCATCACCGCCGTCTCCACCGTCGGGGCCATGCTCTACAACGCCACGGCGGTGCTGGTCGGGGGCGTCGAGGTCACGCTCAGCGAGGTCGAGTGAGGTGGTCGCCGAGCGGCCTTTTCGTTTCGACTCTCGCCCGGCCATGCGGTAGTCTTCCGCACGTACTCGGGCCTATAGCTCAGTCGGTTAGAGCGCATCCCTGATAAGGATGAGGCCGGAGGTTCAAGTCCTCCTAGGCCCACCCAGTATGCCCAGCTCAGAGGCCGGTTCCCTACTCCAGGGACCCGGCCTCTAGATCATCTGTCACTCATTTGTCACTCGGACGCACACGGATCACCCGGCATCCAGTGACATAGACATAGCCCTTCTGACACACCCGCCGGCACGCCCCTGAACACGCACTTGGCTCGCACTACGCCCCCCGGATGGAACGGCCTGACGGTGGCGGTGCCGCCGGTCTAGAGTCAATCACGGGAGCTGGGGCTACCGTTCGATGGACGGGCCTTCGCGGCGGGCGGCGCGTTCCTCGCGCTGCCGTGGGGCGGCGGCCCGACGGCGGGCTAGCTCATCGTCCTCCGCGCGTCGGGCGAGCGTGTCGCGTCGTCGTCGGGCGCGACTGGCCTCGCGCAGTTGGTCGGCCGCGCTCCGGATGCGGGTCTCGGCGTCGTGCTCTGCGAGGGAGTACTCGTCGACCGCATGGTGCCGTACCGGGCCTTCGGTCAGCTCTTGGAGACCGGCCTTGACGCCTTCGGTCCTGGATGTATTGCCGAGCTCGGTCCGGGCCGTCCGGGGCGCACGCACGGGGCATTCAGCCAGTTGGCGCCGGCAGACGGTCTCTTCGCCCTGTACCCGCTCACAAGCTCGGCGCTCTCGTGGCTGTCGGGGTCACGTTCGGAACCACCGGGATCACGGCACCGTCGCAGGCCGGCCCACTCCCACGCCGTTCCGCCTACGCCGTCACGTCGCGCGTCATCGCTGGCTCAGCCGACTTGACGAATCCGGCGTTCCACGATCGGCATCCCAAGACCAAATTCCGCAGCGAGTCAGCCACTGCCAGGAAATTCGATTCCAGGCTTCCCCTCCGCCAACTGGCCAAGGAAATACTCGCATGCCGCATCTTCGGAAGTGAATCTTTGAAGCCTCCGTCTTCCCCCTCGCTCAAACCAGAAGACCAGCCAGGTCTTCCCTTGGCGCTTTAGGCACCAGGTGGAGTCGTCTGGTTTCTCTTGAATTCGATAGATGTTGGGATTTACGCCGCTTTCCTCAAGGGCGCGTTCAAGCTGCCTGACGTTCATTCGGCAACCCTAATCCGGCCTGACTTGAGAAGTTCGTTGACTGGCGCGGGTAGGTGGTACTGGAACCCGCCGCCCGGCTGCCCGAACCATGGCCTAACGATGCCTGTTTGCACGGTAAATGGCTCCACCACTTCGTACGTGGTCACTCTTCTTGATGCCGCCTTCTTTGACAATGCCCGCATTGCGAATGGCGTCCCTTCTGGAGAGGCGAACTCGCCACCATCTTCCGTAGGGTCATACCCATAACGGTCGAACCGGTGGCCGCCCGGCAATTCGACGTCCACGGGCGGTCCGTCGAACCCGTCCTGCTTTGGATAGGCGTAGTTATTGTCGCGGCCGCATAGTCCGCCCGTGTTGTGGACAAGCACTGCTCCAGCGCCGGCGCTGATGTAGTAGGTGTGGTGGGTGTTGACGGTGAGGTTGTGGACGGTGGCGTGGTGGGCGGTCCATTTCCTGGTGGCGGTGATTTGGACCCAGGTGCCGGCGCTGGTTTGAAGCCAGGTTCCCTTGGTGAGGTGACCGGCGTCTACCCAGGCGCGTTGTTTGGGGGTCCAGAAGGGGTGGCCGTCGGTGGCGGTGATGGTGGCGGTCTTGCCACCCTTCTTGCCATCGACGTCGACGGTGAGCTTGACCAGGTGTTTGGTGCCGTGGCCGACGATCTCCGCGGTGACGAGTTCCGCTGAGGTCTTCCCGGTGACCGGATCGGTGGCCAGTACCCGATCTCCGACCCTGACGTCCTTGATCGGTTTGCGTTTCCCGTCGGCCATCACCACCCGTGCGCCGGGCACGAAGCTGTTGCAGTCGAGCTGCTTGACCCGGCGGCTGGTCCGCCACCATTCCTTGGCACCATTGACGAGGTCGCCGCCGAGGTTCCAGATGCGTTTGAGCAGGGCGGCGCCTTGCTTCCATTTCCAAGGTGCGCCGTACTTGGCAAGGAGTTTGCCGGCGAGCCCACCGACGAAACTGGCGGCGACGTTCAACGCTGTGGCGCCGCAGGCGCCGAGGTCACCCTTGGTGAAGCAGTCCAGTGCGTCGGTGATGCCGAGCTCGTCGGCGGCGATCTGCACCAGCGCCTTGGCCGCGGAGATCACCTTGGCCTTCGCCTCGGCTGCGGCGATCCGGGCGCTCTGCAGTCGGCGGGCGGCTTCCTTGTCCCGGGCGTAGTCGGAGCCGCTGGAGCCGCCGTTGCTCTTCTGCTGCTTGGCCAGGCATTTCTTGCAGGGGGTGTTGTCGTAGTAGTGGACCTTGCCGGTTCCGGGGTTGTATTCGCAGCCGGTGCCGCAGTGGGGCTTTTCTCCGGTGGGGTCGGCGTAGGTGATGGGGCTGTTGTCGGCGTAGGCGTAGGCGTTGAGGCTGGCCGGCCGGTTCGGTTCCAGGACGGGGTCGACGGTGGTGAAGCGACCCGTTGAGGGGTCGTATTCGCGGGCGCCGAGGTGCACCAGGCCGGTGGTTGCGTCGTTGGTGCCGCCGACGTAGCCACGCTCGCCGGGGAAGACGCCTTCGGCGCCGCGCTGGGTGCCGAAGGGGGTGTAGTAGCGGCGGGAGCGTTCCCCGGTGACCGCGTTGATCGCGGTCATGGCGGTGCCGTTGTGGTCACCGGTCAGCCAGTGCAGCTTCTTGTCGTTGGCCTGGGTGGCGACCGTGCGCCCGGCGTGGGTGTAGTAACGGGTGGCGGTGATCGCTCCGGTGCCGGCGGCCTTGCGTACCTCCATTCCGGGCAGGTACAGGGTTGTGGCGTCGGGGGCGCGGCGGATCAGGCGGGCACCGTCGGCGTCATACAGGAAGCTGGTGACCTTGCCGGCCTCGTCGGTCACCTTCGACAGGTGGCCCTGGTAGTCATACTCCGAGGTCTGCGACTTGCCGCCCTCGCTCCGCGAAACCGTGTTGCCTGCCGCGTCGTACTCGAAGCCAAGGCTGTTGGTGCCGCCCACCACGGTCTGCACCGCGTGGGGCCGCGGCTGGCCCGTGGAGGGGTAGTTGTAGGTGCGGGTGACGTCCGCGGCGCCGGCGAGGCCGTGCTGGGTTTCGGTTTTGCGGTTGCGGGCGTCGTCGTAGGTGAAGGACTGCCAGTACGGGTACGGCCCGCCCACCGTCGACGCCGATGGCCCGGTGTCACAGGAGGTGTCGGCGCTGTTGGGGGTTGTCCAGGCCTTGGTGAGCTGCCGGAGCCCGTCGTAGGTGAAGCACTGCACGTCGGGTGTGCGCCCGGCGGCGGTGTCGGCGATGCGCTTGACGTTGCCTGCGTCGTCGTACCGGTAGGTGGTGTCGGTGTCGTAGCCGGTGACGCCTCCGCGCTCGAGGAACGAGTAACAGCTCTGGGAGTTCGGCGAGTGTCTCGTGCATTTGGTCGATGGCGAGCTCGGGGGTGGTAGACGTCGGTGGTGAGACCGCCTGCGGGCGGGAACCTCCACCGTTGACGGCCGCATGAAGCACCGGGCAGTGATCACAGCGTCTTTGGCGGCGCGATGCCCGCCGATCCCGTCGGCTGCTTGTTGATTAAGCCGAGCCGGGACGGAGCTCGGCTGCTGCGAGGGGTTGCCAGCGCCACAGGTTCTCGGGTCCGTCTTGGTTGACCAGGCTGATCTTGTCGATGGTGACGTCGCGTCGCGGGAGTTCCCTGCCGAGGGCGCAGATCACGGGCTCGGCCGGCTGGCTCGTGCTGCTGTAGGCCAGCGTGACGTGTGGAGTCCACGGTGCGTTTTCGAGTTCGCCGTCCTGTCCGGTTACATCGCGCGTGGCAGCCTGGGCTGCGGCCAGCAGCGGGTCGAGGTCGCCATCGGCTCGGACCAGTACAGCCTCGGGGTGGTAGAGCACGCGCGACAGTGACATCCGGATCGGCGGGACGGGTTCGAGGATCCGTTGTGCCGCGGCCGCCATCTGGTCCGCCTGCTCGTCGGTGATGTCCTCGCGGAGGCCGGCTACCAAGACGGTCAGGTGGAGCCACTCCGCAGGTGTGAAGTCAAGTCCGTGGAGTCCCTCGAGGCGGTCGCGTGCTTCGTCGAGCACGGCGCGCGCGGCGGAGTCAGCGCCGAGGAGGACGTGCCAGTAGATCCGGCCTGTCCCCAGCGGCAGCATCGTCCTGCGGCTCCATCGGTCCTGCATCTCGGTGGGGAGCGGACTCAAGGGATCTCCTCGGTGACGGCAACGCGGCGGTGTTGAACTCGCGAATCTGCTCACGAATCGCGGCCGCATCCCCCGACCCCTGGAACCGGGGATCGTTGAGCCGCTTGTCCATGTGGACAAGGTAATTGGTGATCGTCGACAGGCGATACTCCGGCGGCAGAGCGAGGACCGGGACCATCTCGGCGGCGGCTCGCTCGAGGTCGCTGAGCATGACGTGGGCGATCGCCGCCCCGAATCGGACTTGCGCCCACGTCGCGTACACGTACGGTTCGCCGGCAGCCCAGCCTTCATCGGCGAGCGCGGCCGCGCGCAGAGCCGCCTCGGGGTCGGCCGTGTGCAGCGCGACGGACAGGGCGTACAGGGCGCGGCGGGGGCGCGTGCACGACCAGGGCGACACGCCAGAGTCGTCGTCAAGAGGGCCGGTGGCCGCGTCCTCAGCGTTGGCAAGCGCCCGCCGAGCGCGTACGGCATCACCCGCCAGCGCCGCAGCGTTGGCTTCCTGACAGGCGAGCAGCACCCGAAGCTGGGTCCGAGGACTGCACTCCCACCCTTGCCGAGCCAAGTCCGCGGACTCCTGGAAGCGGCCCCTCCACCGGGTGGTCTTCGCGTGCGCACTGAGACTGGGCGCCGCGCTTGCCCCCGCCTCGTCGGCGAGCAGCCGGGCGGTCCGGGCGAACGTCGTCGCCGTCAGATCGTCCTGAAGATCGCCGATCAAGATGCAAGCGTGAGCGAGTAGGGATGCGTCGAGCCGGAGGAGTTCACGGGTTTGGGAAAGTCGTTGCCGCCCTTGGAGCAGGGCAGAAGTACGCCGGTGGACGCGTACCACCTCGCTCAGCAGGAGCTGCGGGGGTACGCGTGAGTGGCTCTCGGCGAGCCGGTGGCTGGTTTCGGTGAGGATGTCGAGCGTCGTCCGACCGACGTTGGTCTCCTCCAGCCAGGCGGCCAGCGACGTAGCTTCATCGGCCAACGCGTCGAGGTGCTCCGGTACGTCAACCGGCGGCGGCCCGGCGAGGGTGAAAAGCGCTTCCTCGGTGGTGCTGAGGGCGGACGCATACAGCAGCCTGTAGCGCTCGGAGACGGCGTTCGTTCCTCGCTCCCAGCGGCGGACGTATCGCGCGATCTCCGCGACCGCCGGGAGGGAAACGCCGCCATCGTCGGACGCGCGACGCAGCTGGCGCGCCATTTCCTCGACGGACCAGCGCCGATCCTTACGCGCGCGGCGCAGATTGGCTGCCCATGTAGGCCGGTCGTCTTCGGCCATCGCGTCAACCCTCGTCGTCTCCGGACACGGTCGTGCCCCTCCCTGCCCCCCATTGTCCTCATGACGACGCAGAGCGCACGCAGGTTGACTGATCAAAACGAAGACCTCACGTCGCCAAGGAGGTGACCAGCGAAATGACAACAGATGAGGCACTCGCCGAGCTCGGCCACCTTTTGGAAGATGCCGGCTGGCGCGTTGACCGCCGAGCGGGCCTTCTCCGGGTCACCAACCGATCGGCGCCGGCCCTAAACGAGCGGATCACCGTGCAGCGCGGGGCGTTCTACTGGAGCTGGGGCCAGCCGATCACGGAGATGCGCAACGTCACGAAGGCGGCCGAAGCAGTCGGCCGCGTGCTCACCACGGCCAGTGGCGCGGAGGATCGGGGATGAGTAAGCCATCCATGCCCTCGCAGCGGTCCACGGGTGCCAACCACGGTCCGCTCCCGGAAGCGCTCCAGCCTTCCGTCGCGCGCATGTACAGCTACTGGCTGGGCGGCAAGGACCACTACGCGATCGACCGGGCAGCCGCCGATGAGGTCACCTCGGAGTTGCCGCGGGTTCCGGAACTTGCGGTGGAGAACCGGGGCTTCCTTCGGCGCGCGGTGACCTATCTGGCGTCGTTGGGCATCGAGCAGTACCTCGATTTCGGTACCGGACTGCCCGGACCGTACGCCGTGCACGACGTTGCCAGGAAGCTCGTACCGTCGGCGCGCGTGGTGTACTCCGACATCGAGCCCGGTGTGGTGGCGCAAGGTCGCGCTCTGCTCGTCGAAGATGACCAGACCTTAATGGTTGCCGCCGACCTCCGGGATCCCGCGAGCCTGTTCGAAGTCGACACGGTGCGCAGGCTCATCGACATCGACCAGCCCGTTGCGGTCCTGCTGGTGGCCGTGCTGCATTTCCTTTCGCCAGACGATCAGCCCGGCGCCGTCATGGCCGACATCATCTCCCGGCTACCTGCCGGGAGCCATGTCGTGATCTCTCATGCCACAGCAGGTTCCTTGTCGGCTAAGGAGATGCAGGGGGCGAAGGCGGTGTACGAGCGCGCCGGTGGTGCCCATCCGCGCAGCCAAGCAGAGATCGCTCGCCTCTGCACGGGGCTTCGGCTCGTGTCTCCAGGGCTGGTGCCCGCTCGTGACTGGCGCCCTGACTCGCCGATGACGGTCGACGCTGAGACCGCACTCGGCGCGGACTGCCTGGCCGCTGTAGGCGCGGTCACCAGGCTCAGAGCCACCTGAGCCCCATCTCTGCCACCCCACGTCTCCTTGGGGCCGAGGTGCGGCGCCGGGCGCACCCTGCCAGCGCCATCGCGCCCGGCCCGCCGAGGTGGCTGCCCATCTCATCCCACGAGATCACGGAGAGGCCCTGTCGATGTCCAAGGCGCCGCGGCTCCGCCGCCCCGGCCCCAGCATGACCGCGACCGTCACCGCCACATCCGATACGGCTGAGCCGCTGGCCGAGTGTCGACCGGTGCGCTGCCTTGCGCTCGACTTCGGCGGCACCATCGGCCTCCGGGAACTGGATCACCTGATCGGGCAGCGGCCAGTAGATCCGGCGGCCGTCGAGCCGTTGCGGCTGCTGCATAAGCGCAGGCGTCGGCTTCTGCTGGCCAGCAACACGCTGCCGTGTGAGACGCGGTGGCCCGCGTTGCAGCAGGCAGGCGTGGACGACCTGTTCACCTGCTCGCTGTTGTCCCACTCCCTCGGGGTGGCCAAGCCCGCGCGGATCTTCTACTCGCTGGTGATCGCCGCCGCCGAGTGCGAACCGGGCGAGATCCTGTTCGTGGGTGATTCCATCCGCAGCGATGTCGTCGGACCCATGAAGGCCGGAATGCGCGCCGCGCTCATCCGCCCCTGCGGCATGCGTCCAGGCGAAAACCTCCCCGCCGGTGCCATCCAGATTCGGCACATCGCCGACCTGATCGACCTGCCGGGGCTGTGGTGACCGCGACCGCCGGCCCGTCCGGCCGCCCCCGACGCCGACCCGATGAAGGCCCCACTGGCGACCAGCTCAAAGCCCTGTACGACAAAGACACCAGCGTCCGCGAGATCGCCACGGCGATCGGCGGCTGGCCATACAGCACGGTCTATGGGCGTTTGCGCCGCGCCGGTACCGCCTTCCGGCCTCGCGGGGGTCGTCGTGCACGGGGAGACCGGCTCCGCCGCGATCACCCGATCGACGCCCGCCCCTCCACTCCCCCTCCGGCGATAGGCGGGTGGTGAGTGTGAAGGCCGGGATGCTGATCGTTGCCGTGCTGAACCTGGAGGCCGGAGGCTTCGACAGACGACACGGTGATCACCGGAACCTGGAACGGCTGCCGGAGCTGATCGAGCAGGAGCCGGACGTCGATGTCCTCCTGTTCCTGGAGGGCAAGAACTACGGACTTCAGGGCCAGTCGCTGCGGTACCGGACTGAGAACCTGCTGGCCCCCTTCGGACTGCGGTCATTCATGACCACGAGCACCATCGGCCAGATCCACAACCTGGTGTTCGTCCGATGGCCGCGGCTGCGGCCGGTTACCCACCACAAACCTGAGCTGCCCGACGTCAATCATGACCAGATCGGCTGGCTGCGCTTCGTAGTGGACGGCCTGGATCGGGACCTGGCGCTGCGGGCAGAGCACTTGCCCTTCTGGGGCGGCGATGCGCGGTTGGACGCGGCGCAGAAGGTGACCAGATTCGCGGCGCCGGGGGTGTTGGCGCTGCTCGGTGGCGATCTCAACGCGCTGTGGCCGGACTGCGAGGACCACAGCGAGTTCGAGCCGGACTGGGAACGGCTGCCACCCCACAAGCGGCACCACAAGACCCTCGCCCCCGAACTGGGGCCGGATGGGCGACCGGTGTCGGACCGACGCGCGACCCGCCTGCTCCAGCAGGCGGGGTGGGTCAACGCAGGCTGCGTCGCCGGTGACATGACCCCCACCGTCAACGACCGCGCCGATCGCGGGCACGGCGCCCGGATCGATCACATCCTGCTCAGCCCGGACCTGGCGCCCGCCCTGGTGCCTGAGTCGTACCGGGTGTGGGTCAGCGACATCGGCGACCAACTCAGCGACCACCGGATGATCTCTGCCTGGCTGGACCTGGATCAGCTCTGACTACCCGAAAGGGGAAGTCCTTTCGTGCGCATCGTGACGCTCAACCTCAAGCACGGTGGCCTGACCGACGGCAACGGCAACTCGGACAACCGGTGGCCCGCGCAGGCGAAGCTCCTCAGGGAGCTGGACTCGGATGTGATCTGCCTCCAGGAGGCCAACGGATGGCTGGACGACTGCCGCCGTCAGCAGGCAACGGCCGAAGCCGACCTGGGAATGCGGATCCACCTCACCCGGGGCACCACCCCGAGAACGGCCACAGCGGTCGCCCACCGGCATGACGTGCGGTGGCGGCTCCACGACCAGGGCTACGAGCAATGCGTGGTCCACGGGTTCACTCACATCGTCATCGAGACCGTTGCGGGGCCGGTGTCCGTGATCAGCGGGCACCTCAGCCCGCACAGTGCAGCCCTGGCGGCGTGTGAGGCGCAGGTACTGATCCACCGCGTACACAGGCACGGTCAGCTCGGGATCCTCGCCGGGGACATCAACCACGTTCCCATCGACGGGGACGGCGAGCTGGACTGGAGCACGGTCCACCCGTACAACCGGTCGTCGCGCACGATCCGCAACCTGGACGGCGAGCTGGTCGGAAACCGGGTGGTCGCCGAGACGCTGGCGCGCGGCGATCTCACCGACGTCGCCGTACACCTTGGGCGGGGGCTGGAACCCACGGGCCACGGCCTGCGGGTCGATCAGGTTCACGTCACCGAACGCATGCTGCCCGCCGCCGTAGACGTGCAGGTCGCCGACACAGAGGACAGCAGCGACCACCAGGCCGTGGTTTTCGATTTCGATCTCGCCCGGCTTCTTCACCCGGTGACAGACCCGCTACCCCAAAGCCCCGCGCGGTCCAAGGCGAGTTAGACCCCGCGCCTTCGCCGTCGCGGTACGGGCCGCCCCTGTGGCCGGAACGGGTCCAGGTCACGGGGCGGCCCCCAACTGAAGGGAGAAGAACCGATGACCGATCCGACCCCAGAGCAGACGCGGTATGGCCAGGCTCGCGTGAGGGGCCAGGACGCCGACGAGGCAGCACGCGAGATCGGGATCAGCCCGGAGGAGCGGGAGGCCGTGGACGACAGCCTTGAGTCCCAGGGCTACTAGTCGCGGCTGAACCGAGAGCCCGTGCCGGTGGGGGGCGGCAAATACCGGACCGCTAACCCTCGTCCCCGCCGTCGCGGTACGGGCCGCCCCGTGGCCAAGGAAGAGTCCAGGCCAGGGGCGGCCCACCAACCCAGAGCCCCCTGGAGGTGCAAGGCCGCATGTCAACGGGAGCAGCCAGCGCCAGTCACGACCGTAGGGGGTGCCGCCGTCGTTGCGGTGCGGCACGGTCACCTGTCCGGAAAACGCGGGGCGGATCACCCTCAACCTCAAACACGGTGGCCTGACCGACGGCAACGGCCACCCGGACAACCGATGGCCCGCCCAGGCCGCGCTGCTTCGCAGACTCGGCGCGGACGTGGTCTGCTCCAGGAGATCAACGGCTGGCTGGACGACTGCCGCCGTCAGGAGGCGACGGCCGAGGCCGACTTGGGGATGCGGATCCACCTCACTCGCGGCACCACCCCGAGGATGGCGACCGCGGTCGCCCACCGGCACAGCCTGGGGTGGCGGCTGCACGACACCGGGTACGAGCAGCGGCTGATCCAGGTCCTCAAGGTGACCATGCTGGTGGTGATGACGTCGCAGAGCTCGTTCTGGACGTCGTCCCGGTGTGGCTCTCGCCCTTGCGTGGGTTCGCGCCGGTGGCGCCAATGACCGCTTCGGCGACCTCGCCGGCCTCTTCGCTGATCTTCAGGACGCGAAGCAGGCACGCCATCTCGGCTGAGTCGGAGCTGTGCTCATCGAGCCACGCGACGAGCTGCTCGATGGTCGCCCAGGTGTCCTGCATGTGGAGAGCGCTCTGGGGATCGTGAAGGTCATGGGACCGATTCATTCGGCGAGGAGGGTGAGGCACAGGGCGGCCATGGTTGTGCCGGCGACGATGTCTCCCTTGGCGATGAGGCTGGGGATCTGAGTCAGCGGGACCCATTCGATGCGTTCGGCCTCCCAGTCCTCGGCCGGTGTTCCTTGGAGGGTGGCGCCGTCGGCGAGGAAGATGTGGTGCTTGCTGTCGCTGATCCCTGGAGTGGGGTGAACGACCGTCAGGGGCCGCATCGGGCCGGGTCGCCATCCGGTCTCTTCCTCGACCTCCCGAGCTGCGGCGGCTGCGGGTGCCTCCGCGGCGTTCATGCCGCCGACCGGGATCTCCCAGGCCCAGGTGTCGGTGATGAACCGGTGCCGCCATAGCAGCAGCACCCGCCGCTGATCGTCGAGGACCACCGCCCCAGCGCCAGGGGCGGTTCGGATGAGGCGGTGCTGGAGGTGCCGGCCTCCGGTGATCTCCACGTCTGCGACGCGAATGTCGAGCCAGGGATCCTTGTACAGCGGTTCCTCGGAGTGGACGGTCCAGCGCATGGCTCCCCAATGACGTGTGCGTGCCGCGGAGTCTCACGCTATAGGGGGCCGACTGTCAGGTAGGCGGCTCGGTCTCGGAAGTCGCGTACGGGCTGAGTGTCGTATGCCTTCAGGTCGTTGGCGAGGCGGCGGACCCGGTCTGCGATGCGCGCGGATTCCATCCCCTGGGCTCGGTCGAGCATCTGGTGGCCGATCGCGGCTGCCTGTTCGGCGTCGCCCTGCTGGCCATGGATCTGCGCGAGGGTGGCCAGCCGGTGGGCCTGGCCACGCAGGTGACAGGTTCCGGCGGTGCGGACGGACTCCTCGGCGTACGCCTGGGCGGCTGTGAGGTCCCCGAGGCGGCGGAGCACGTCGGCGTGTTGGGTCTCCACGAGGCCGGGTTGCACGTATCCGGTCTCTGGTGGCTCGTTCTCGGGGAGCACCAGGATGCGCTCGGCGGCGCGCATCCGGCGGCGGCTTCCGGCGTGATCGCCGATCCTGGCGAAGGCCTTGGCTTGCAGGGTGTGCAGATCGACCGTGAGCGCGGGAGAGAGCTGACCGTCGGCTCCGCGCAGGGCGGTCTGCGCGTACTGGAGGACCCTCCGGTAGTCGCCGCGGTACATGGCTTGGTTGGCCAGCAACGCCAGCACGTATCCTCCGAAGCCGCGGTGCCCGCTGGCCTTGGCCAGGCGGAGCGCGTACAGCAGGTATCGCTGGGCGAGCGCCTGCTGGTCGGAGTCGTAGGCGGAGATGCCGGCGAGGGCGACCAGTCCGCCTGTCGCACGTAGCAGGGCGCGTCCGGTGGCGTCGTCATAGGCGCCGCGTACGAAGGGCGCGACGTGGTTGTGGAGATAGGCGACCACCCTGGGCCGTACGGGGACGCCGCCGACACGTCGGTACATCTGTTCGTAGAGGTCGCGGGCGGCTCGGATCCGCTCGACGTCGCCGCGTCCGACGGCGAGTCGCCCGTGGTGGGATACGTCGATGTCGTCGGGTGGGTTCTCCCAGGCGAACACGGCTGCGACGGCGGCGGCACCGCGGAGCGTCGCCGTCTGCGCGACGAACTCTGATCGCTTGTGGTCACCGCGCCACAGCGCTGCGGCCTGCGCGATCGCGGCGTGCACGGGCGTTTCCGGCAGGTCGCTGGCGGCACGGTCCATACCGATATCGGCGAGGGTGAGTGCTCGCTGCAGCCGGGCACCGAGGAGATCGCAGATCAGATCGGGGACGTTGCCGCGGGGAATTGCGTGGTCGCGGACCCAGCGTCGTACGGAAGCGTGGTCATAGCGCGAGGCGGCGCCCGATGTACGGGTCGCCTGGTTCAGGCGTGATGCCAGCCCGGCGTAGGAAATGCCGGCCTCGTCGAGCAGGGCGTCGAGCAGGAGATTCGGCTCGTTCACAGGGCGCCCTCCGGAGCTGTGGCCTGTCCGGGAGTCTAGGTCTCTGGCATGCGGCGGACGCGGCGCTACTCGCGATCGCTTCACACCCTGTGTGACGGCCGCGCCGCACTTCGACAGGAACACACCTGGTCCGCAGGGTCGCGCAACGGATTCGCTTGGGTCGACAGTTCCGTCGTGGAGGCCGACGAGGGGCACGTATGGAGGAGCCAGCGCTGACGAAGGAGGAGCTGGAGAGGGACTATCCCGGCTGGTCGATCTGGCGCTCGGTGGTGGATCGGCGGCGGGGGAGTTGGTGGGCGACCCGGCGGCGGCTGCTCACCGAGACCGAGCTCCGGCGGGGCCTCTGTCACACCCTGGCCGCCGATAGCGCAGCCGAGTTGCGGTGTGAACTGGCCGAACAGGACGAGCATGAGGCGGCCAGTGAGCGGCGCGGCCCAGGCGGCGACCCAGCCTTGCCATGCCCTTCCAACGTGAGACCCCCCGAGTAGAGGGAGTTCATGCTCATGAACGAGCTCAACGTCATCGAGAATCCGTTCGCGCTCGACGTGCAGATCGTCCTCGATGCGGTCGACGCGTCGAGCGCGGCGTGCACGACGAATGACGGCTGCGCGCCGAGCTGCGCGTCGTCATGCACCAGCAGTAGCTGTTGACCCGTGTGGCGGGGCGGGAAGCGCGCCTCCGGCCCCGCCACTTCGTTCCCGAGACACAGGGGGATGCCACCCATGCAGAGCGGCCGCAGCGGGCCTTACCGGCACACCCGTGTGGCGCTCCTGCGCGCCGCCGTGATGGCGCTGCCGGACGCTCCGACCGCCTGGCCCGACCCAGACGACGCCAAGGAATGCCTGGCATGGCTGGACACGATCTGGTCGAAGCCGGAGGTGGCGGAGGCCATCGAGCAGGCCAGCCCCACGTTGGCCGGCCGTGTCGCCGCGATGCGTGCCGGGGACGTTCGGCGTTCGAAGGATGTACGGCGCTCAGCCCTGGCCACGGCTCGCTACGTGCTGCGCGGTACGGGCCGTCCGACACCGTTCGGCTTCTTCGCCGGGGTGGCCCCGGCGGTTCTGGCGAGTACCTCCGCGGTTCGTTGGGGCAGCGCGCACCGGCCGGTTGTGCGAGCGGACACCGCGTGGCTTGCTGAGGTCGTTGACCTGCTGGAGGCCATGCCGGCGCTCGTGGAACGACTCGAGGTCAGGATGACCAATCTGGCTACGCGGCGTGGCCGGTGGCTGGAGGCCCCGTACGGGCCGGATCGGATTCGTTTCGCCTACACCGCTGCCTTGGACGAGACCCGCGCTGCGACAGCGTCGCCGATCCGTTGCGGCGAGCTTGCCAGCAAGCTGGCCTCCTCGTTCGGCACCGAGCTCGCCGCGGCGACCGCGATGCTGGGCGAACTGCTTCGGCGCCGCGTGCTGATCACGAACCTGCGCGCTCCCTTCACCACCATGGATCCGCTCAGCCACGTGATCAGCCAGCTCAGCCGCATCGGTGTGGACGACCTGCCTGAGGCGTCGGCCCTGTTGGACGAACTCGTCGCCGTACGGGACGGCATCCGCGAGCACTACGTGCGTTCGGAGACCGGCCTTGTCACCACGGCTGCGGCGCGCGGCGATCTCGCCGCCACGATGCGACGGATCGCTCCGGCGTCGCGTAGCCCGCTCGCGGTGGATCTGCACCTCGACTGCGATGTCCAGGTACCAGAGCAGATCGCCGACGATGCGTCCCGGGCGGCGGGTGTCCTTCTGCGGCTGGCTCGCGTACCTGACGGTGCGGCGGGGTGGCGCGCGTATCACCGGGCCTTCGTCGACCGGTACGGCACCGGCACGCTCGTGCCTCTCGTCGAGGCCGTCAGCGCCGACGCCGGCGTTGGCTACCCGCCTGGCTATCCGGATAGCCACCTGCCGGAGCCGATCGAGCCCCCGAGCATGCGGGATCACCGGCTGCTCGCCCTGGCCTGGGAAGCGGCGGTGCGCGGAAGCCAAGAACTGGTGCTCCACGACGACGCGTTGGAGGACCTCGCCGGGACGCTCCGTGACGATGCGCTGATCCCGCCGCATGTCGAGGTGGCAGTACGTGTCCATGCCGCCAGCAAGCAGGCACTGGACGACGGGGACTACCTGCTGTTCGTCAGCCCGGCGCGTGCCGCCGGAGTGATGACCTCCCGCTTCACCGCCACTGCGACTGGTGCCGAGCTCCGCGCCGTGTACCGGGCGCTCCCCACGACCGACACCGGCGCGCTCCCGGTGCAGATGTCGTTTGGGGCCGCCTATCCGTACGCGGAGAACATCACCCGCGTCCCTGCGTACCTGCCCACCGTGCTCTCCCTCGGCGAACACCGCGGCCCCAGCCCCGAGCATGGGGTAGAGGTCATCGATCCGGACGACATCGCGATCACCGCCACAGCGAACAGGCTGCATCTGGTCAGCCTGTCCCGCCGGCGGATCATCGAGCCGAACGTGTTCCACGCCCTGGACCTGACCAAGCAGCCCCCATCGCTGGCCCGTTTCCTCGCACGACTGCCCCGCGGCTTCGTCCACGGCTGGACCTCATTCGACTGGGGCCCGTACGGCGAGGACCTGCCATTCCTGCCGCGTGTCCGGTACGGGCGTGCGGTCCTCGCCCCGGCGCGGTGGCGGCTCACCGCCAAGGATCTCCCTGGCCGTGACCTCGGCCGCAGGTGGAGCGAGGCGCTCACGCGCTGGCGCGTGCGCTGGCGTTGCCCAGCAACGGTGGAGCTGCGGGATGAGGACCGGACCCTGCGACTCGACCTCGACGAGCCGCTCCACCAAGCCATTTTGCAGGCGCAACTCGCGCGGTCCGGTCATGCGCTGCTCACCGAGGCGCCCGAGCTCGACGCCTTCGGCTGGATCTATGGCCACGCACATGAGCTAGCCATCCCGCTGATCAGTACGCGCTCCCCGGCTCCCTGCCCCGAGGTACGTGGGCTACCCGTCGTCACCAACGCCAGGTCCGGGCAGATGCCAGCGGCCGAGAGCACACGATGGCTCTACGCGCGGCTGCACGCGCATCCCGGCCAACACGACGAGCTCATCGCCATCCAGCTCCCGGCCCTGGTCGACGAGCTCGAAGGCGCCGACCTGTGGTTCATCCGCTACCGCACCCCCGAACAGGCCGACCACCTCCGAATCCGCGTCCGGCTCACCACCCCCGCCCAGTACGGGCCGTACGCGACCACGATCGGCCGGTGGGCCGCCCACCTCCGCGAGTCTGGCCTCGTCGCGCAACTGCTGTTCGACACCTACACGCCCGAGGTGGGCCGATACGGCGTGGGCAGCGCGTTGTCCGCGGCCGAAGCCGTGTTCGTCGCCGACTCACAGCTCGTCATCGCGCAGCTGCAGCACCTGGCCAGCCGAGTCGACCCCCTCGTCGTCACCACCGCGAACATGGTCGCCATCCTCGCCGGCTTCTTCGGCACCGAACGGGCCATGACGTGGCTGATCAAGCACCCAGCCGCCGGCCCGGCAGCGGACCGGCACATCGCGGACGCCGCGATCGAGCTCGGAGCGCGCGCCATCCAGGAGGCGCCGACGGAGTGGCCAGCCGAGGTCGGCCGAGCATGGCGAAGCCGTACGGCTGCCCTGCGCGCCTACAGGCAGGCGTTGCCCGCAGGCGTGGACGTGAACAACGTGGCGGAGTCGTTGCTGCACATGCACCACAACCGGGCCCGCGGCATCGACCGTGACGGCGAGGCCACCTGCCGTCGACTGGCCCGGCAAGCCGCCCTGGCGTGGCGTGCCCGTCGATCAGGGGCGGCATGATCAGCCAGATCGACGCTCCGGCGGCGTCCAGCGAACCGGGCTGGAGCCAAGCGCTCTACACCGGTGCAGCGGGCATCGCCCTGGCGCACATCGAGGCAGCCCGCGCGGGAATCGCCGACTGGGCGACCGTGTACCGATGGGTGACGGCGATGGTGCGTGAACCGGTGAGCGCCGACCCTCGCACTTGCGGCCTGCACCAGGGCGCCCCCGCCGTCGCGTTCGTCCTCCGATCAGCCGGCCAGCCTGCGTACGCGACCGCCGTCGACCAACTCGACGTCCACGTCGCGGCGATCATCCGCCATCGGCTCGACTGCGCACATGCCCGCATGGACGCAGGGCGGCGGCCGGCCCTCGCCGAATATGACCTGATCCGCGGGCTGACCGGGCTCGGCGTCTACCTCCTGTACGGGCGAGTCGAGGAAGACCTGTTGCGCGACGTTCTCGCCTACCTGGTTCGCCTCACCCGGTCCATCACCTGCGACGGTGTCAGCCTGCCGGGCTGGTGGTCGCACCACGGCCCCGAGGATCGGCCCTCCCCAAGCTGGCCAGGCGGACACGCCAACCTCGGTGTCGCGCACGGGATCGCCGGACCTCTGGCTCTCCTATCGAGCGCGGTCCGCCGCGGGGTGATCGTCGACGGGCAGATCGACGCCGTGGAGCGGATCTGCGCCTGGCTCGACGACTGGAAGATGGGTTCCGGTACGGCGGCGTGGTGGCCAGGAACCATCTCCGCCGGCGAGTACCGTACCGGCACGCTGACCTACTCCAGGGCACAGCGTCCGTCCTGGTGCTACGGCACCCCCGGGCTGGCGCGAGCGCAGCAACTCGCCGGGCTGGCCCTCGAGGACCCTGCCCGGCAGCAGGTCGCGGAACAAGCCATGGCGGGATGCCTGGCCGACCCATGCCAACTCGCCCAGCTCCGCGACGCGTCCCTGTGCCACGGGTGGGGCGGCCTCGGCCTGATCGCGGTCCGGATGGCCGCCGACTCAGTCGAGTCGGAAGTCTTCGTCAGGCGGGACGTGGCGCGCCGGATCGCTGCCCGCTTGACGGTCACGACGCCAGCAAGCAGCCCGGCACTGCTCGATGGCCGGGCCGGTGTCCAGCTCGCCCACCACGCCGTTACGACCGGCCGGCCTCCCCGCATTGACTGGGACGCCAGCCTCCTACTCAGCGGCTAACGCCGCCGATACGCGATCGCTCGAACCTACGAAGGGACACCATGACCGTCATGACCAACGACCAGACCCGCTCGCCCGAGGAGCTCCGGGCCGAGATGGTCGACCGGATCGTCAGCAACCGGCAGATGATCGCCGGCCTCGACCAGCTATCCGCGCGGGTCCTCGACATCATGCGCAGCGTGCCGCGGCACTTGTTCGTCCCCGACGCCGACCTCGCCCAGGCGTACGCGGAAGAGGCCGTCATCACCAAGCGGGCCGCGGATGGCGCGGCGCTGTCATGCGCCTCGATGCCCGGCGTGGTGGCCATGATGCTCGACCAGCTCAACGTGCAGCCCGGCGACCACATCCTGGAAATCGGCGCCGGCACCGGCTACAACGCCGCCCTGCTCGCCGAACTGACCGGCCCCACCGGCAGCGTCACCACCGTCGACATCGACCCTGAGGTCACCGCCCACGCCCGGCAGGCCCTGGACGCCGCCGGATACGAGCGAGTCCAGATCGTCACCAGCGACGGACAGCTCGGCGCCCCGGAGCACGCTCCCTATCAGCGGCTGATCGTCACGGTCGGCCCATGGGATCTCCCACCGGCCTGGTGGCAGCAGCTGACCCCGGGCGGACGGATGGTCGTACCGCTGCGCTGGCGCGGGCAAGCCCGCGCCGTGGCGTTCATCCACCACGAGGACCGTCTGGAGTCCGCTACCGAGGAACTCTGCGGCTTCGTACCGATGCTCGGCGACGGGCAGGACGGCGAACGTTCCAGCACCATCGATCCAGGCGGAATGGTCACCATGACCTGGGACATCGACCAGGACATCGACCCCGTCGCCCTCGGCGACATCCTCAACCAGCCTCAGCACACAGCGTGGTCCGGCGAGTCGGTCGGACCGATGGAGTCGCTCGACGGAATCTGGCTTCGACTCACCGCCACCGAGCCGGGCACCTGCCGCCTCGTCGCCGACCAGGCCGCGGTCGACGCTGGACTCGCCGACCCGGTCATGCCACCCCGTTACCCCGCTGTCGTCGAAGGCACATCGCTTGCCCACCTGACTCTGCGCCGCGTCGCTGAGGGAGAACGCCGCTGGGAGCTCGGCGCGATCGGCCACGGCCCACGAGGTGCCGAACTGGCCACGCGGATCTGCGAACAGATCCGCGCATGGAGCCCTGAACGAACCCTGCACCCGGTTATCGTCGCCACCCCGGCCGGTGCACCCGTACAGCACATCGACGGCAAGATCGTGATCGACAAGCCGCAAAACCGCCTCATGATCAAGTTCTGAAGGCACACGCAACCGGGGGTAAGCCATCTCCGGGGGATATCGCCATGGCTAGGAGTCGGCGAGGTTGGCGAGTCCATCAATGAGGTCGTTGGTCCCGGGACCTCGGACGGGGCAGATCTCGGGGCCGCCGTCGGTAAGAACGAGAGCGTGTCGGTCGGTCTGGCCAAGGAGAGTCCAGGTGTCGCCGTCGGCGCGGACGATCCAGCCGCCTTCGGGGTCTGCCGAGTAGCGTCGAACGCGTCCTTCGGGTGGTGGACGCTGTAGGTAGTCGTGGGCATCGGCGAGTACAGCATCGACCCCGGCGAGTTCGGGGATCGCGGCGTCGCTGGTGAACCGGACGTCTTCGATGCGGTGCTCGGCGTGGAAGGCATCCCACGTAGCGCGGATCTGGTTCGCCACCAGACGGCGGCGTCCGGGAGTCCAAGCCGGCGGAGGCGCAGGCGTCGCCCGGCGATGGTTGCCCCAGAACTCGCGCCAGGCGGCCTGCACCGCCATCGGCACATGATCGCCGCCGAAGCGGTCGAGCAGATCGTGCCATGCAGCCGAGGTGCGCGCGTCAATCACCTCCCGGCATGTCTGGCACGCGTGCCAGTCGATGACTCCGGTCACCTCGGTACCTGCAACCTCCAGAAAGGGCTCCCCGACAGGCGAGTCGCGGCGGAGGAGGACATCGACGTCGGCGCCCTCGTAGACCCATGTCGGCTCGGGGATCCGGCAGAACTGGCAGCGGGGACCGCCGCCGAACTCTTCCGGCCAGCCCGGCCGGTCCTCCACGATCCCCCGCCGGAAGACCTCTAACACCGTGAGGCGGTCGCACACCAGACGCATGCCGGGTGAGAGATCGGCAAGAGCGTCGCGGATTGGCTGGGTGTCGGTGCTGATCACTGTGCTGCGCATGTTCCCCAGGTCGAGGAGGTACAGCACATAGCCGTCGGGAGCACCACCAAGCTCGAGGGTACGACAGGCGTCGTTGTAACTGCCTCCGACCTCGTCGGGAACATGACCAGGGGCAACGAGCACTGCCGAGTACTGATCCATGGAAAAGGCCTTCCAGGTAACGAAGCAGTGTGCGCCGACCGCCGCGAACTGGACCGGCCCCCTGCTGCCATTGACGTAGGAGGCACCAGCATCACGCAGTGTCTGCGGTGGCCAGGGCGACGGCTTGCTTTGCGACGGTGAGGCGGAGGTTCTCGATCTCCTCGCGTAGGGCGTCGAGATCACCGTTCTCCGTGGGCGTTGCCGCCGGTGGTCCAGCGTTGTCGTTGCGGGCTCCCCTGATCTTGGAGAGCGCTTCCAGGGCGGTTTCGTCTGCGGTGGGCAGGGTGTGGAGGTACTTCTCGGTGGTGGCGATAGAGGCGTGGCCGAGGCGTTCCTTGACCACCTGGAGGTCGGCGCCGCCGGCGAGGAGCCAGGACGCGTGGGCATGGCGGAGGTCGTGGAACGTGGGGGAGAACTTCAGGCCAGCGGCGGCTACGGCGGGCTTCCAGATCTGGTCTCGCCAGTGATCGGCCGGGATGTGGCCGTCGGTTTCACGGACCCGTACGCCGCGTGGTGGCCGATCCTTGCCCTTGGCGCGGCGCGTGGCACGGTAAGCCCGGTACGACGCTCGGCAGTGCTCGCACCGGCATTTGCCGGTGGTGTACGCCGTGAGGGTGCCGTGTCGGTACTGGCGGCCCTTCTCGTTCGGCTCGGTCAGGCCGAGGTCGAGCTTGAGGGGGTCAGGCGTGTCATCCGCGTGGGACTGGGTGGGAGGCTGATAGCAGAAGAGCAGGTCATCCTCGGATAGTTCCTGGTTATCCACATGAAGCTTGATCTTGTGGATAATGTGCGTCGCCAGCTTAAAGCGGCGGTACTCCCTGTCCTTGGGATAGGCCTTGACCCAGAACCGGCCACCCTCGGGGTGTTCATCAGGTGTGAGCTCCACAACCGCGCGGCTGACGGTGAGAATACGAGTCTCGAAGTCGAGGTCCTTGGCGCGGAGCTCTGATAAGGATGAGGCCGGAGGTTCAAGTCCTCCTAGGCCCACCCGATCCTCCCAGCTCAGAGGCCGGTTCCCTTGCCACAGGGACCTGGCCACTTGATCATCTGTCACTCATTTGTCACTCGGACGCACGCGGATCACCCGGCATCCAGTGACAGAGAGATGACCCTTCCGACACACCCGCTGGCATGCCCTGGGCACGCACTTGTCTCGCGTCAACCCCCTGATGAACGCCTGGCGGTGGAGGTGCCGCCGCCCCAGAACCAATCACGGGGGAGCTGGGGCTATCGTTCGAGGGATGGGCCTTCACGGCGTGCGGAGCCTTCCTCGCGCTGCTGGGCGGCACGACGGCGCTAGCTCATCGTCCTCGGCGCGCCGGGCGAGCGTGTCGCGTGGCCGCCGGGCGCGACTGGCCTCGCGCAGTTGGTCGGCCGCGCTCCGGATGCGGGTCTCGGCCTCGCGCTCTGCGAGCGAGGGCTCGTCGATCGTCGGGGCGATGGGTGGGCTGCTCTCGATGGTGCGGATAGCGGGGAGCTCGTTGTGTCCCAGACTCTCGCGGGTGCGGTACGACTGAGTCAGGTCGTCGAGGGCGACCGGGGCGTCGACCGTACGGTGTCGTACCGGGCCTTCGGTCAGCTCTTGGAGACCGGCCTTGATGCCTTCGGTCACGCCCTCCATTAGCGCGTCGTGCGCCAGCAGCTTCATGCTCGCGACGGTCAGCGCCGGGGCGCTAACGAGCGTGCCGACACAGACGCCAACGGTCTCGACGACAATGCGGGTGTTTCGGAAAAGGACGTCGGTCGGCAGTTCTGCTGCGGATGCGACGTCGCCCGCCAGTCTCGCCAGGGGGTCGGGGAGGCCGAGCCCGTCGGCGACACGTTCGACGGGGGCGCCGAGCAGCAGGTCATGTAGGTGCTTGTTCGTCCCGTCGATGGTCTGGGCGAGTTGGCCGAGACTGAGCGGGTCCTGGGTGTGCCACCACTCGGTAGCGACGTCGAAGGTCGAGTCGACGATCTTGCCGGCCACGTAGTCGGCGAGCATGTCCTGGATGTGTTGGCGAACGCGGTCCGGGTCGTCCGGGGCGCACGCGCGCTCGGTGGCGGCGATCGCCCCGGCGGACGGGGACTGCTGTGTGATGACCTGCCGGCGGAGCGCAAGGTGGACCTTGGCGTTCTCCTTGGTCGGGCGGGAGGCCCCGTCGTGGCGCGGTGGCGCGTATGCGGCGTGGACGTCGATGAGCACGACGCGCACCTCGAATGGGGTGAGCGCGTCCGCCGGGTTCGTGCTGTCTGATCTCGTGTCATCTGAAGGGGTGCCGTCACCGTGCGGCGGGCGGGCGGACCTGTGCCTCGTGGGCGGCGACCGCGAGTCGCCGGGTCGTCCGTACCAGCTCGGCGATCTGCTCGTCTCTCTCATCCTTGGCACGGGTCAGGGCGTCGAGGGCGTCTCGCTGGCAATCGACCTGGTGCTCGAGCTGGCTGACGGTGCGAGTCAGGTCAGAGAAGCGGGACGCGAGGCCCACCACCTCCCCGGGAGAGCGTGGTCAGTGGCTGGTAGACGCGGAGCCGCATGGTCCGGGCAAGCACGCGGAACGCCTGGACAGCGAGGATGAACAGCACTGCGATGGCGAGCCACAGGATGACGCTCGTGAACACAGACGCCATGACCGACATCGTGCCACCTCCCTTGCCGGGAGCCTGCCGAGATCACGCGCCGTGGACAAGTCACGGCGAACACACTGAGCCGTGTTGGCGCGTTCTCGGGCTGGAGGTGGCCCGTGGGCGCTAAACGAGGGGTAGTGGCGGGACCGAGCCCGGCTCCCAACCGAACACCACGCCGCGGTTCAACTCCTCGACGGGCGAATTGGGATAAGACCGGCGCCTGGGCCCCACAGGCCGCCCGATCACGGCCCCCCGCGACATCCGGCCGACCCCTAGACGCGACATCGGACCAGCTCAGACAGCCCGCCACCAGTCCACGACGCCCCCCCCGGCGGGCGCGCCGCATCCGGACGCTATGTCAAGCCCCGGCCACCACCGCCGCTCGCGCCCCGCAACCACCCCCACCGGCAAACGATCACCGGCCGCCAGCACAGCCCCCGACCGGCTCACCCACACCAACCGGCCTCAGACAACGCCCACGACCTGCGAATTCAGGATGGCAAGTGCTCCTTGAGCTCGGCATGGTCTTCAACGCCCGCGAACACTGCTGGCAACTGGCCGCCGCCGCACTCCGCGACTTCCACACCACCCACGGCTACCTGCGCATCCCCGCCGGCTTCACCACGCCCGACGGTGTCCGTCTCTCCGGCTGGTGGCACAAACAACGCAGCGGCCCCGGCCGCCTCTCCGCGAGACGACGTGCCCTGCTCGCGCCCCCTATGACCCCGTCTTCGCCGACCCGGCCCACCGACTCCGATGAAGATCCCACAGGCGAGGGCGAGCATTGACCGCCCAGGCGAGGCGCGCGCTGCTTGGTTCCTTGACGCAGGGATTGCCCCGTTTGCCGGTGCTGTCATGCCGCCGGCGGGTGCCCGGGCGTGATACGGACGGGGCATTAGGGGAGGCCGATGATCAAGTCCTTATGGCCGTTGATGCCCTCGGTGATCCAGTCCCTCTTTTTTTCGTAGAGGGCCAAGTCCAGGGTCTTTTCCACCTGGCCAACATGGATGGTGGCCTTCGATGTGTCGAAAGTGGCCGAGAACACCGGCCCGATCACATCATGGGTCGTGATCGAGACGAGGGTGGATCGGACTGAGACAGCCTTATGGTCGTTGAGTGATGCCTGACTCACGGCCAGCTCGGCCCTGGATGATGTCCGGGTGAAGGTTCCGAAACGGTCGATCTTCGTGGGATTCCTCTTGAGTGTGCCGGCGTACACGTCGAGGAACTTGGTGAAAGCGGCAATCTCCTCTTTTATCGCGGTGTTGGTCTGGAGCGTGTGAGTGATGATGTCGGCGAGTTTGAGGTGTTGTTGGCCGTTGCTGAATGGGTTCCAGCTCACGACGGAGGTGGTCCAGGCCACGATCGGCAGGACCCTCATGTACCGTGAGCGCCAAGTTCCTGGGTGGACGAGCATATCGATGGGGAAGAGCTTTTTCTCTGATTCCGCATCACTTTCAAAGCTGAGGGTGCCCGCAGCGTAGAGTTGCGCGAAGCACTCGGTGTCCAGTACGGCTTTGAATCGTTGCTCGGTGAGCGTCGGATTCGACTTCTTCTCCGTGCAGGTGATGGCGTTGAAGTTGCCCACGCTGACGCTATATTGACGTTCGTCCATCGTGCCCTCCCATTCCCGAAGCAGCTGGAGCCCCCCCTCGTTCGGCGGGCTCCAGCCACCTTTGTGGTTCCGCGGCTAGAGAACTAGCTC
>WHSL01000248.1 GCA_009380095.1 Streptosporangiales bacterium
CGAGGGGCCGAGGGCGCGCTCGGGGCCGAGGGGAACTAGGGCCGAGGGCGCGAGGGGCGGTAGCGGGAGCGGTAACGGGAGCGGGAGGGACGCGTGGAGTGCTGGATCTGGTGGGCCGACCCGCGGGGGGCGGGGGCGGAGCTCCGCGGCCTGCTCTCCCCCAGCGAGCGGGCCCGCCACGATCGGCTCCGACTGCCCGAGGACCGCGACCGGTACGCCGCCGCACACGGCCTACTCCGTGTGGCGCTGGGGACGTACCTCGAGGTGCCGCCGGAGTCCCTGAACTTCGTCTCTCACTGCCGGCGCTGCGGTGCGACCGGCCACGGCAAGCCCACCCTCGCCTCCCCCATCCCCGACTCCACTCCTCACATCCCGCGCCCACCGACCGCCCGCGGCCGGCTGGGCGATCACTGCGAGCCTGGCGGTCGCGGCGAGCCGAGTGGTCGTGATGGGCAGGGCCGTCGCGGTGACCCGAGTAGTCGCGGTGAGCCGGGTGGTCGTGGCGAGCCCGGTGCACGTGGCGAGGCCGGTGGTCGCGGTGGCCTGGGTGGTCGGGTGCCTGGGTTCAGTCTTAGTCATGCCGGGGAGCGGGTCGTGGTCGCGGTGACGTCGGGGGCGGCGGTGGGGGTCGATGTGGAACGGGTGCAGACGTTGAGTGACCTGGACATGCTGACCGGCACCGTGCTCGCTCCGTCCGAGCGGGCCGCCCTCGACGGTCTCGCGGACGGGGAGCGTACGTGGGCCTTCTTCGTCACGTGGACGCGGAAGGAGGCGCTGCTCAAGGCGACCGGTGACGGGCTCGGACTGGGCCCTGGCGGGGTCGTCTTCGGTCCGCCGTCCGGCCCGCCACGGTTGGACCGCTGGCCATCCGACGCCCCGGATCCCGGCCCGCTCCGTCTCCTCGACCTCGACGCCGGCCCTGGCCATACGGCCTCCCTGGCCGTCCTCACCGAATCACCCGTTACCCCCGTCCTCGTCACCCCCGTCCCAACCTGATCTAGGCCCCACTCGCCCTGCAGGCGGCCGCCCGGTGGGGGCCGCGGTCTCGCGGGCTGCGGTCCCGTGGGCTCCCGCCCCGCAGCGGCCGTCCGGGGCTGCCGTCCCGTGCGCCGCCGTCCCGTGCGCCGCCGTCCCGAGGGCTGCTGTCCCGAGGGCTCCTGTCCCGTGCGCTGAGGTCTCGTGGGCTGCCGTGTCGTGGGCTGCTGTCCCGTGGGCTGAGGTGTCGTGGGTTGCGGGGCCTTGGGCTGTGGCGGCGGCTGTGCGGGGGTGAGGGAGGTTGTAGAGGACGGGGCGGGGCGGGACGTGGTAGGTGGTGGCGGTGTTGGGGCTGATCCAGGTGGCTCCGCCGTCTTCGGTGCGGTAGACCTGCCATCCGCCGGTGTCCTTGAGGCGGTGGTCGTGGCGGCAGAGGCTCTGCAGGTTGGACGCGATGGTCGTGCCGCCCGTGGCGTACTGCTGCACGTGGTCGGACTCGGTGGCGTGCGCGGGCGCGCGACAACCCGGGGCGACGCATCGCCGGTCGCGGATTTGGACGTGGCGGCGGAGGCCCACGCGGGGTAGACGTCTGGTCTCCTGCCCGTCGGGGCGGGCGGCTTGCTCGTCGGGTCGAGGGTTGTTCGCTGGTGGGTGGGAAGACGGGGCTGGGTTGGTCTGCTGGGTGATGTCGGCGATGACGGATGCCCAGGGGCCTGCGGTGGTGGGGTCTGCGGCGAGGTCGGTCAGGAGGGATTGGGGGATGGCGAGTTCGACGATTCCGTCGGGGCATGGGCGGGCGTTCTTCCTCCAGCCCGTTGGGCGGGCGTGGGTGATGCCCTCGTCGAGGAGTCGGCCGTCGGTGTCGACGATGGCGTACCGCCATTCGCCTCGGGCCTGGGCTTCCGCCATGCGGCGGGCGAGGTGGGCGTGGACGGGTGCCCAGCCGGGGACGTCGCCGGGCATGTCGTCGTGTCCAAGCAGGGTGGACAGGCGCACCCGGACCTCGACCCCGGGCCGGGGCCGTTCCCGCATCCGCACCTGAGCCTGGGGCTGAGACCGAGGCTGGGGCTGGGGCCGAGGCTGGGGCTGAGGCCGGGGCCGGGGCCGGGGCCGGGGCCGGGGCCGGGGCTGAGGCTGGGGCCGGGGCCGAGGCTGGGGCCGGGGCCGAGGCTGAGGCTGAGGCTGAGGCCGGGGCTGGGGGCGGGGCCTGCCCTGGGGGGCCGCCTTCGGCCTATATCGGCGCTCCCGCTCGCCTGGAGTGACGGGCTCGTAGTCGGGGCGGTCTTCGGGCTGGACCTGGTCCTCGGGCACCAGGTTGTCGTTCGGCTCGGCAGGGCTGTCTCCAGCCGGGCCATCCTCGGCGGAGTCGGGGCGAGAATTGTCGGTCGCGGGATCGCGGGAGGACGAGTCGGCGTCGGATCCGCCAGTGGCGCCCTTCGACGGGTCGGTGGCACCCTCCGGCGGGTCGGTGCCGGCCTCGGACGGGTTGGTGACACCCTCCGGCGGGTCGGTGCCGGCCTCGGACGGACCGGTGGCCGCGTTGGATGGGTTGGTTGCGGCCTCAGATGGGTCGGGGTTGGGGTCGGGGTTGGGGTCGTGGTCGGTTGCGGTGGGGGTGGTTTGGGTGGCCCGGTTTAGGAGGTCGGTGGTAATGGCTTCGTCGTTGAGGTGTTGGTAGCGGCCTTCGAGGAGGCCGAGGAAGAGGTCTGCGCGGATGGTGTCGAGGGGGCGGCGGTCGCCGGCGGACTTGGCGCGCTTTGCCAGGCGGTCGACGTTGGTCTTGGCGGCTGCCGCTTCGTCCAGCGGGAGGTCGTAGCCGGAGAGGTTGGCAGTGCCGTCGGGGTTGACCGACTTCACCACGCGGCGGGACTTCACCTGCTCCTCGTATTTCCGGCGGGCCCAGTCGGGGTCGATCGCGATCGCCTCGCGTTTGATCCGGTCCACGATCTCGGCCGTGGTCAGCTCTGGAGCGAGGGCCAGCACGCGGGCCGCGATGGTCTGGACGTGCTCGTCGGGGAGGTTCACCAGCCAATCGGAGAAGACCTGGGCCTTCGGCAGGTCGAGGATCCCCGAGCCGAGGGCCTCCCAGACTGTCGGGAGCCGGTCGATCAGGTCCCAGGCCAGCGTGAACAGCCGGTCGGCCGTCCGCCGTGTCAGCGTGAGCGGGAATCGGATCTCGTCGCCGGCGAACTCGCCCGGGCGGGCCACGCGGCGGATCCTGGCGGGGTCGTCACCGTCGTACCCTTCGCGCAGGCCCACCTCCACCATGGTGGCCAGCTGACCGGCCTGGAAATGTGCGATCAGCCGCTGCTCGGCCGTGAGCACGTCGACAAGATCGCTCCCGCATAAGCGTCGCCGATCCAGCCCTGCGAGCGCCGCCGCCAGCTCCGGGCCCGGTGGTAGATCCACCAGCCCGGCCACGTCTGGAACCCCCCGAGTATCCATGGTGACGACGCTAGTCGAACGGGTGTTCGAGGGTGGGCTTGATACAGAAATTGAGCATGCAGAGAGCGTCAAGGCCCGGGGCCGTACAGGGAGGTGAGCTCCCCTGCGATGCGAGCGAGTTCGGTGCGTACGGACTCCGGTTGCTCGACCTCGACCTCCTCCCCCCACCCGGCGAGCTGCTGGGCGATCATCCGTGCGGTGGGCGCCGCGACCCGGACCCGCATCCGCCCGTCGTCGATCAGGCCGAGCTCCTGGCAGTGCCGTCCGAAGTGGTCCCGCAGCACCCACACCGGGCGGGGCGCGATCAACACGGTCGCGCCGAGCGGGCCGCGCCGCCGCTCCACCTCGTCGGTGACCTCGCGCCACGCCTCGTCCAGCGAGAAGTCGTCCGGCCGCTCCCCCGGCTCGTCCAAGATCACGATGGCCCCGATGCGATCGACCCGGAACGTACGGCGCCCATTGCCCGTACCGGCGACCAGATACCAGACGTCGTCCTTGTCGACCAGGCCCCACGGGTCGGCGACCCGCTCGGCCGGCTCCCGCCGGGGCGCCGTGTAGGTGAACCTGACCTTGCGCCGCCGCACGACCGCGTCCTGCAGCAGCTCGACCGTCGCGGGACGGCTCTTCTCCACCGCGCCCCAGCCCAGCGGATCCACCACGATGGCGGCGGCCTCGGCGTCACCGCGGAACGTGCCGGACAGCGCGCGCATCAGCTTGCGCAGCACCGAACGCGCCTCCGGGGGTCGCCGACGCCGCCGGCCCGAGCAGCAGGAACAGCGCCCGCGCCTCCCCAGCGGTGAGGCCGGTCAGGTCGGTACGGGCCCCGCCCAGCAGCGACCACCCGCCGCCCCGGCCCGGCTGCGGATAGACGGGCACACCGGCGGCCGACAGCGCCTCCAGGTCGCGGCGGAGCGACCAGCTACGAGGAGCCCCGGGAGCGCGGCGAGGGCTTCATCACCGCCTCCGTGGTCGACCCCTTCGGCAACGTCGTCGGCGTCATGTACAACGCCCACTACCTGGAGATGCTCGAGCAGTCCAAGTGATCTCGGTGGCCGGCGCGGCCGTCAGGCCAGGTCGGAGGGGTCGGTGTTGGCGCCGCAGACGACGACGGCGACGCGTTCCTCGGGGGCGGGGGTGTACGCGCCGGTCATCAGCGCGGCGACGGCGGCCGCGGTGCCGTGTTCGACGACGACGCGGTAGTCGCTCCAGAGCAGGCGGCGGGCGGCGATGATCGCGTCGTCGTCGACCAGCACCGATCCCGCGCCCGTACGGGCCGCCACCGCGTACGCGATCTCGCCCGCCCGGGTGGCCCCCAGCGAGTCGGCGGCGACGCCGGAGACCTCCACGTCCACCGGGCGGCCGGCGGCGAGCGCGGAGTGCAGCGTGGGCGCGGTCACCGGCTCCACGCCCACGACCCGTACGCGGCCCTCCAGCGCGGCGGCGACCCCGGCCAGCAGCCCGCCACCGCCGACGGCGAGGAGCACCGTGTCCACCTCTCCCCCGGTCTGATCGAGCAGCTCGAAACCGATGGTCCCCGCCCCGGCGCACATCTCCGGCTGGTCATAGGCGTGGCAGAGCACCGCCCCCGTCTCCGCGCCGGACTTGGCGGCGGCCTCGGCGGCCTGCGCGTACCGCGTGCCGACCTGCTCCACCGTGGCGCCCGCCGCACGCAGCTTGGCGACCTTCACGGGCGGCGCGGTCTCCGGTACGAACACCCGCGCGGGCACGCCCGCGAGCCGCGCCGCGTACGCGACCGCGAGCGCGGCGTTGCCCCCCGACGCGGCCACCACCCCCACCTCGGGCAGCTCCCCGCGCTCGGCCGCGGCGAGTACCCGGTTCGTCGCGCCACGCGCCTTGAACGAGCCGGTGTGCTGCAGGTACTCGAGCTTCAGCCACATCCGCGCGGCGGGCGCGAACGCGCCGGGATCCGCCGCGAGCACCGGCGTACGGCGTACGTGACCGGCGATCCGGCCGGCGGCGGTCTGGACATCGGCCCGGTCGATCATCTGTACTCATCCCCGTTCGATTCCACCACGTCCGCCCGACCAGCCTAGGAGTCGCGTGAGCCTCTTGCCGACCGGCGTACTGACCAGCGCGGCCGAGCTGCGGAACGTACCGCGCTCGCCACGGTTCACCAACGGCGGGGTCTCGTTCTGGTGGCACGCGATCGGCCGGCCCGCGCCGGGCGACCCGCTGCCCGGGCCGCGCGACTACGACGTGTGCGTGGTGGGCGGCGGCTACACCGGACTCTGGACCGCGTACTACCTGAAGAGAGCCGACCCGAGCCTGCGGATCGCCGTGCTGGAGCGGGAGTTCGCCGGCTTCGGCGCGTCCGGGCGCAACGGCGGGTGGCTGTACAGCGGGTTCTCCGGGCTCTGGCGCCGGTACGCCGGTGGCCGCGCCCGGCACGGCATGGTCGCGCTGCACCGCGCCATGATCGCCACCGTCGACGAGGTGATCGGGACCGCGGCGGAGGAGGGCATCGACGCCGACGTGCACCGCGGCGGAGTGCTGCGGGTCGCCACGAGCCCCGCCCAGCGGGCCCGGCTCGCCGAGCACCACCGCGAGCTGCGCCGCTGGGGCTACGGCCCGGACGACATCCGGATGCTGGACCGCGACGAGCGCGAGGCGCGGGTCCAGGTGGCGGGGGCACTCGCCGCCTCGCTGGTCCCCCGGGGCGCGCGGATCCAGCCCGCCAAGCTCGCCGCCGGGCTGACCCGTACGGTCCGGCGCCTCGGGGTGGAGGTCTTCGAGTCCACCCCGGTGACGGAGATCCGGCCCGCCTCGGGCGGGACCCGCGCCACCGCGGTGACCCCGTACGGTGACGTGCGCGCGGACCTGGTGATCCGCGCGACCGAGGGTTTCACCGCCGGGCTGCCCGGCGACCACCTGCGGTACCTGCCGATGAACAGCTCGATGATCGTCACGGAGCCGCTGGGGCCCGAGGCGTGGAGGCACATCGGCTGGGAGGGCGCCGAGCTGATCGGCGACGAGGCGCACGCGTACGTGTACGCGCAGCGCACCGCCGACGGCCGCATCGCCATCGGCGGGCGCGGCGTGCCGTACCGGTTCGGCTCCCGTACGGACCGGCGTGGCGGCACCCGCCCGCAGGCGGTGGCCGCGCTGTGGCGGCAGCTCACCCGGCTCTTCCCCGCCGCCGCGGACACCCCCGTGGAGCACACCTGGTCGGGCGTGATCGGGGTGCCGCGGGACTGGTGCCCGTCCGTGCACGTGGACCACGCGAGCGGGCTCGGCTGGGCCGGCGGGTACGCGGGCAGTGGCGTGGCGACCACGAACCTCGCCGGCCGTACGCTGCGCGACCTGGTGTTGCGCCGCGACACCGAGCTCGCCGCGCTGCCCTGGGTGGGGCACCAGGGCCGCGACTGGGAGCCGGAGCCGCTGCGCTGGCTCGGCGTGCAGGTCGTGCACGGGCTGTACCGGGCGGCGGACCGGCGGGAGAACGAGATCGTGTCCCGTACGTCCCGCTACGCGCGGCTCGCCTCCCTCGTCGCCGGCCGCTGAGCGAGCAGGCCGTCCACGCCGAACCGGCCACCGCCCGCCGCGGCGATCGCGAGGCTGGCCAAGCCCAGCAGCATGACGAGCTCGAACCCGCCCTCGGCGGCGAAGAGCCCGTTGCCGGCGTGTACGAAGTAGAACGCCCCGGCCATGTCGAGGGCGAGCAACACCCCGGCGATCGGCAGCCCCGCCCCGACGATGAGGCGGCCCCGCCCAGGATCTCCACCCAGATCGCGTAGAACGCCGCCACGTCCGGCAACGGGATGCCCATCTTGGCGAACATGGCGCCCGTGCCCGACACGCCGCCGCCGGTCAGCTTCTGCAGGCCGTGCGCGACGAAGACGACGCCGACGGCCACGCGGCCGAGCAACAGGGCGACGTCGGCGTGCCGAGGATGGATCGGGGATCGCATGGAGCTGCCTCCTTCTGAGGTCCGAGGTCCGCAGTCTGAGATCGGTGTGGGCGCCGATCACCGATCGCCGGTCGCCGGGGACGCGACGACCGAGAGTTAATTGAACGCTCAATCAGCGACCGTAGCGGTTGGTTGAGCGCTCAACGAGACGTATGCTGTGAAGCGTGAGTGAACCGCGATGGCTGGACGAGGGCGAGCAGCGCGCGTGGCGCAGCTTCCTCTCCGCCGCACAACTGCTGCTCGACCAGCTTGACCGGGAGCTCCAGCGCGACGCGAGGATGCCGCACGCGTATTACCACATCCTTGTCGTGCTTTCGGAGTCCCCCGACCGCCGCCTGCGGATGAGCGAGCTCGCCACGCACACGCTCTCCTCGCGAAGCCGGCTCTCGCATGCCATCTCGCGCCTGGAGGAGGCGGGCTGGGTGGAGCGCCACGACTGCCCGACCGACAAGCGCGGCCAGCTCGCCGTGCTCACCGAGGCCGGCATGGCCGCGCTGCGCGCCGCGGCGCCCGGGCACGTGGAGGGGGTCCGTACGCACCTCTTCGACCAGCTCGACGCCGAGCAGGTACGGCAGCTGCAG
>WHSL01000376.1 GCA_009380095.1 Streptosporangiales bacterium
CCGGTTTGCGGTTTCATGACCGTAAGCTGGGGGGTGAAAGACCTGGTCGGCGCCCCCTTGCCCCGCCCTTGGTCCCCCGATGCCCCGACAGGAGGAGACCCCCATGTCCAGCCACACCCTGGGCCACCGCATCGCCGACGCCGGCGCCTGGACGCCCGCGCACGAGGCCGCGCTCGACGGCCGCGACCGCGACGGGCTCTGGCCGACGTGGGTGTACGCCATCATCGGCGAGGAGGACGTCGACGGCCGGCCGCTCGGCATGACCGCGGTCAAGAGCGCGGGCGTCACCCGCATCCCGCCGGACCGCCGCGGCATCCGCGCCTGACCCCTGGGCCCGGCGCCGTCGTGCGGCGTCCGGGCCCGGTTCCGGCGGTGCCGTCAGGAGGCGGGGAGGCCTCTGGCGAAGGACTCGATCTTGGTGCGCCAGGCCTCCAGCGCGGTGGCCTTGGCATCTTCGTCTCCGGGCGGGCCGGTCTGGGTGACGATGAGGCGGGCGCCGTGCCCGGTGCCCTCACCGAGCTCCACCCGGACCGTGCCGCGCTCCCAGCCGTACTCCAGCAGCGCCCCGGACTTGGCCTCGGTGACCGGCCCGGGCGGGAAGTCCGGCACGGCGAACCCTTCCGGTACGGGCCCGCCCGGTGCGGCCTCGGTGCTGCCGGACAGCAGCCGCCACGCGGCGTCGGCGGGCCGTACCAGCTGACGCTCGTAGCGCATCCGCCAGCCGTCCGGGGTGTCCTCGGCCTCGCCGTGGTCCAGCCCGAGCTTGACCACGTAGTCCTCGTGCACCTGCTCGAACCGGCCGGAGGTGTGCGTCTCCCCCGTGGTGAGCAGCTCGTCCAGCAGGGCGACGCAGGCGTTCCAGCCGGAGGCGAAGCTCGCCCCGCCGTACCGGTCGTCGAAGGTGTGCACCAGCACCAGCAGCGTGCCCTCGCCGTCGGCGTGCAGCTCCCAGCGCAGGTGGTCGACGTCCCAGGTGAAGGCGAACAGACGGGGCGGGTCGAGGTCGGTGATCTCGCCGCTCATGGTGACGCCCTCGCCGAAGTCGAAGGTCATCGTCGCCCCCGCGGTGGGCTCCATCCTCACCGCGGAGGGGAACCAGTGCACCAGATGCTCGGGGTCGGTGATGGCCCGCCAGACCTTCTCCTGCGGGTGGCGGAGGCGGCGCTCGAGGCGCAGCACGTTGCGGCCGCTTGACCTGCTCAGCGTGTCGTCGGTCATCGTCGCTCCTGCTCGGGATCGTCATCGTCCATCGTGTCGAGGTGCGCCTCCAGCGCGTCGAGCCGGCGCTCCCACAGCCTGCGGTACGGCGCCAGCCAGGCGTCGATCTCGGCGAGTGGGGCGGGGTTCAGCTCGTACCAGCGGCGCTGGGCGTCGCGGCGGACCGTCACCAGCCCGGCCTCGCGCAGCACCCGCAGATGCTTGGAGGTCGACGGCTGGGACAGGCCGAGCCGCTCGGTGAGCTCCCCCACCGCGCACGGGCCGCGCAGCAGCTGATCCAGCAGGGCGCGCCGGGTCGGCTCGGCGAGCACCTCGAACGGTGCGGTCTGTGTGGCCACGCCCTTGAATATACCTTGCTCGGCATATACGTCAAGCGGCATGTACGCTTGTCGAGCGGCTAGCCTTCGGTCTCCCCGCCCGGGCGGCGGTGCGCGGCGAGGATCTGCGCCAGCGTGTACGCCGAGGAGGTGTCCAGTTTGTGGCGGTGCGCGTCGTACCGCTCGCGGGTGGTGCGGATGTCGCTGTGCCCCAGCAGGTCCTGCACCTTCTGCACCGGTACGCCGCCGGCCAGCAGCACCGTGCCGGTGGTGCGGCGGGCCGTGTGCGGGGTGATGGTCGCCGCGGACGGCAGTCCCGCCTCGGCCGCCAGCCGGCGCAGCGCGGACCATACGTCGCGCTGGGTCAGCGCGCGGCCGCCGGGCTTGCCGGGGTCGTACGCGTGCGGGGCCGTGACCAGCAGTGGTCCCGTCAGGGCCTCGGTGGTGACGTCTTCGCGGGCGGCCCGTACGGCGAGATAGCTTCGGAGCGGCGCGAGCGCGGGCGGTGCCAGGGGGACGAAGTCGCGGGTTCGGCCCTTCTTCCAGTGCCAGAGGATGGTGTGGCCGGAGTCGTACCCGAGGTCGGTGACCGTGGCGCCGGTGACCGCCGAGACGCGGAGGCCGGTGTAGAAGAGCACCGCCACCAGGGCGGCGTCGCGCCAGGCCGGCTCGCTGCCGAGGCGTCGTGCGCGGGTCTCCGCGTGGTCGATCAGCGTCGCCGCCTCGGGTGCGGACAGCGCCGGCAGTGGGGAGGAGGTCGAGAGGCGGGGTCGTCGTACCGCTGCCGCGGGGTTGCGTTCCGTGACGTCGTTGGACTGCAGGTACCGGTACCAGCTGGAGATCGCGGCGAGCCTGCGCGCCTGGGTGGCTGCTGAGGCGGGGTGGACCGTGCCGTCACGGCCGGTGACCGTCAGCGTGCCCTTCCACGCGTCCAGGTCGGCGCGGCGTGCCCGCATGGGGTCCAGGCCGGTGCGGGCGCACCAGCCGAGCCAGGCGGCCAGGTCCGCGAAGTACGCCCGGCGGGTGTGCTCGGTCTTGTCCGCCTCCAGCCAGAGCACGGTGAGGCTCCGCACCGCGTACCGATCCCCCACGTCCGCCGGCGGCAAGGCCGGCAACAACCCCACCGCCTCCACCAACCCAGCCCGAAGCGCAACCGGATCCCCCACCGACCTCTCAAGCCCGGCGACCGGCCCCTTGCCCGGCGGGCTCTCGGGAGGTTCGGGCCCGGATCGCCCCGGTTCGGGGACCGGTTCGGGGACCGGCTCGGGGACCGGGGCGCGCAGGGGGACCGGGGCGCGCGGGATGATCTCACCGTCCACGCCGCGATCCTCTCACCGCACGCCGCCCACCCCACCCGCCACGCCGTTCCGCCACGCCGCGATCCACATAGACGCGGCCGACTCCCCGCCCGCATGCCCGGTTGCGTCTTGGCGCGCCCCCGTTGCGTCACGGCGAAACCC
>WHSL01000165.1 GCA_009380095.1 Streptosporangiales bacterium
ACCCACGAACGGGGCCCAGGAGATCCACCATCCCCAGTAGAAGGTGGTCCAGGTGCCCTGCCACCGCTCGCCCTCGTCCCGCTGCATGCCGGTCACGTCGAAGCTGAGCCGGATGAATTCCTGCGAGTACAGGCCGATGTTGAGGTTGGACAGCCACTTGATCCCGCGACCCAGTCCGGAGACCACGGAGAGCGTGGCGATCGCCGTGATCACCCGATCAGCAGGATGTGCAGCGGCGTCGAGGACTCCGTCACACCCACGTAGCCAGCCCGGACGCGACCTGGAGCACGCCGAGCCCGAGCGAGATGGCGACCCGCCGGGCCGTTCACCTCCGTCGTCCAGGGCGCATCGGGGCTCTGGGCCGCTCTTTCCTACGTGGCCACAGGAGAAACCTCCTGTTCACAAGGGGGATGGATCGCACATAGTGATGGATCATTCACAGAATGCGATTCGGGCACCCTTGCAAACGCGGATCACCGGAAGATCACGGGCCCGTACGTCGGCGAAGGCGGCCGCCCCCGATCGGGAGCGGCCGCCTTCGAGACGAGCGCGGAGACGCGGCGTCAGAGCGTCACTTGACGGTGACGGTGGCGCCGGCCTTCTCCAGGGCCTCCTTGGCCTTGTCGGCCGCCTCCTTGTTGACCTTCTCGAGGAGGGTCTTCGGAGCGCCGTCCACGAGGTCCTTGGCCTCCTTGAGGCCGAGGCTGGTCAGCCCGCGGACCTCCTTGATGACCTGGATCTTCTTGTCGCCGGCGCCCTCGAGGACGACGTCGAACTCGTCCTGCTCGGCCTCCGCCTCGGCGGGGGCACCGCCGGCGGGCGCGCCGGCGGCCGCGACCGCCACGGGGGCGGCGGCCTTGACGTCGAAGGTCTCCTCGAACTGCTTCACGAACTCCGACAGCTCAAGGAGGGTCATCTCCTTGAAGGCGTCGAGCAGCTCGTCGGTGCTGAGCTTCGCCATGATCTGCTGTTCCTTCTGATTACGGCCGCGTCGCTCGATGCGGCCCGGGTCGTACGGGGTCGCGGTGCTCACTCCGCGGACTCGGCGCCCTCCGGCGTCGCGTCCTCGGTCGAGCTCTCCTCGGTGACGGCCTCGGCCGCGGGGGCCTCCGCCGTCTCGCCCTGCTCGGCGCGCTTGGCCTGGTAGGCCTCGGCCAGCTGTGCCATCTGCGTGGGCAGCGCGTTGAGCACCGCCGCCGCATTGGACATCGAGGCCTTCATCGCGCCCGCGAGCTTCGCGAGGAGCACCTCGCGGGACTCGAGGTCGGCGAGCTTGGTGATCTCCTCGGGCGTCATCGCCTTGCCGTCGATGACACCGCCCTTGATCACCAGGGCCGGGTTGGCCTTGGCGAAGTCACGCAGGCCCTTCGCCGCCTCGACGACGTCGCCCCGGACGAAGGTCATCGCGGAGGGACCCTGCAGCAGGTCCCCCAGCTCCTCCGCCAGGCCGGCCTGCGTCGCAGCGATCTTGGTCAGCGTGTTCTTGGCCACCCGGAAGCGCGCGTTCTCGCCGAGAGAACGACGCAGCTCGCTGAGCTGAGCCACGGAGAGCCCGCGGTACTCGGTGAGAACGGTGCCGCTCGAGCTCACGAACTCGTTCTTGAGCTCGGCGACGGCGTCCACCTTGTCCGCCCTCGCCATGGGACTCCTTCCATTGGGAACGCCGGCGAAGGATCGCCCCTGGGGCGGCCTGGGGCATGAAAAAAGCCCCGGCGCAGGCGCACGGGGCATCGGAGGCGACCGGCCACGCGGGAACCCGCACGGCGGTGTCGCTCGTTCGCTCTCGTCTCACCTGCGCTGGCCGTCCGCTCGACGCGGAGCCCTTCGGTCACCCATGCGGGTGACGACCGGCGGTCTTCGGCAGATATGAGAGTACGGGATCCGTGGCCACGGTCCAAATCAGGCCGCGGCCACGGATCACCTGGCTCGGCGCCGGCGTCAGTCGCCGCCGCGCATGCCCTTCATCTGCTTGATGTCCTGGGTCTGGCTCGCCGGGGGCGCGGAGATGTTGACCGGCTCACCGAAGTCGCTGAACAGCATGGTCATCGCCATGCTGCCGGCGCCCGTCTCCTTCGAGGCCACCTTGCCGCGCAGCACCATCTTGCGCGGCAGCTGCTGGTCGTCCACCCACAGGTCGAACTTCATGTCCTTCATGCCGGCCATGGCCTTCTGGGCCGCCTCACGGGTCTTGGGGTCGAGCTTGGCCATGCTCGCCTCGGGGTCGTACGTGCCCGTGTAGTGCGTGGTCTGGACGCCGCCGACCTCCTCGGTGCCCACCTTCTTGGCGTCCTTGGAGGAGGTCAGCATCTGCGTGTTGGTGACCGGGTTCATCTGCTGGGACTGCTCCATGAGCTGGTCCACGTTGATGCCGGACTTCTGCTCCAGGTCCGCCAGCGACATCTTGAGCCAAGGCTTGCCGCCGGTCATCGAGGACAGCATCTGCATCTTCATGTAGATGACGTCGTTGATCAGGACCTGCCGCATCCCGCCGGGCAGCTTGCGCCCGCCCATCTGCATGCTGCTGATGTTCTGGTCGAAGGCCATATCGGGCTTGGTCCGGTAGGCCATCCGGCCCTTCATCGCGACGTTGCCCTCGGCCGTCTTGATCTTCATCGAGAACAACGACTTGAACGTGTCGGCGGTCTTGGTCTTCTGGGCCGACGCGGCCACGACCTCAAGGGGGCTCATGGGCTTCTGCTCGGTGCCGCTGCTCCCTCCGCTGCCGCCTTCGGCGGCCCCACCGGACTTCTCCGCTCCGAAACACCCCGTGAGCGAGATGGCCAGGGCCGCTCCCGTCGCAACGAGGGCGGGGAGACGACGACGCATCGGTTTCCTCCGTATGCCGGTTTTGTGACTCGCGGTACCTTATCGGGCTGCGGTGACAGAGGTCCGACGCTCGGAGAACCCGCCCGGTTCCGTACGACCGAAACCAGGCGAAAGGGCGCCCTCCCCCGCGTGGGGAGGACGCCCTTTCGGAGACGGGGGCCGCGGTGTCAGGCGGCGGTGGTCTCCTCGGTGAGGTTGCGGGTGATGTTGGGGTCGACCGGGATGCCCGGGCCCATCGTCGTGGTGACGGTGGCCTTCTTGACGTACCGGCCCTTCGCGGCGGACGGCTTGAGCCGCAGGATCTCCTCCAGCGCGGCGGCGTAGTTCTCCACCAGCGCGCGCTCGTCGAAGGAGGTCTTGCCGATCACGAAGTGCAGGTTCCCGTGCCGGTCCACGCGGAACTCGATCTTGCCGCCCTTGATGTCGATCACGGCCTTGCCCACGTTGGGGGTGACCGTGCCGGTCTTTGGGTTCGGCATCAGGCCACGGGGGCCGAGCACCCGGCCCAGGCGGCCGACCTTGCCCATCAGGTCGGGGGTGGCGACGACGGCGTCGAAGTCGAGGAAGCCGCCCTGCACCCGCTCGATCAGCTCGTCCGCGCCGACCAGGTCGGCGCCCGCGGCGCGGGCCTCCTCGGCGCGGTCACCGGTGGCGAAGACCAGGACCCGAGCGGTCTTGCCGGTGCCGTGCGGGAGGTTGACGGTGCCACGGACCATCTGGTCCGCCTTGCGGGGGTCCACACCCAGCCGCAGGGCGACCTCGACGGTCTCGTCGAACTTGGTGGAGGCGGTCTCCTTGGCAAGGCGTACGGCGTCGAGCGGAGCGTAGAGCTTCGTCCGGTCGATCGCGTCGTCGGCCTTGCGGTAGGCCTTGCTGCGCTTCACTGCTGTGCTCCTTGTTCGGAGTGCGTGGTCATCGGGCCTGCGCAGGCCCTGCCACGGTCGTGGTCGGTCGGGGTCGCGTCAGCCCTGGACTTCGATGCCCATGGAGCGGGCGGTGCCCGCGATGATCTTCTCGGCGGCGTCCAGGTCGCCGGCGTTCAGGTCCGGCATCTTGGTCTGCGCGATCTCGCGGACCTGATCCCGGGTGATCTTGCCGACCTTGGTCTTGTGCGGCTCGCCGCTCCCCTTGTCGATCCCGGCGGCCTTGAGGATCAGCCTCGGGGCCGGCGGGGTCTTCGTGATGAAGGTGAACGAGCGGTCCTCGTAGATGGTGATCTCCACGGGGATGATGTTGCCGCGCTGGGACTCCGTGGCAGCGTTGTACTGCTTGCAGAAGTCCATGATGTTGACGCCGTGCGGACCGAGAGCGGTGCCGACGGGCGGGGCGGGGGTCGCCTGGCCAGCGGGGAGCTGGACCTTGACGATCGCCGCCACCTTCTTCTTCGGAGGCATGTTCGGGTCCTTCGCGTTACTCGTACATCGATCCCCGCATCCGCGGGGATCTCATGCCGGGGGCAGGCCGCGCTGCGGCCCGCCCGCCGATCCCCCCGCCCACATGGCGGAGGAGGCCTATTCGACTATATGCGTCAGATCTTGCTGACCTGGTCGAAGGAGAGCTCGACCGGGGTCTCGCGGCCGAAGATCGACACCAGCACCTTGAGCTTCTGGGTGTCGGCGTTGATCTCGTTGACCGTGGCGGGAAGCGTGGCGAACGGGCCGTCCATGACGGTGACCGACTCGCCCACCTCGAAGTCGACCGTCTTGCGGACCTCGGCCTTGGCCGTGGCCTGCTCCTCGGGCTCGGGCGCCAGCAGGTCGGCGACCTCCTGCAGGCTGAGCGGTGAGGGCCGGTTGGAGAGCCCGACGAAGCCGGTCACGCCGGGGGTGTTGCGCACCGCGGCCCACGACTCGTCGGTGAGGTCCATGCGGACCAGGATGTAGCCGGGCAGCACCTTCTCGGTGACCTGCTGCCGCTTGCCGCCCTTGACCTCGGTGACCTCCTGGGTGGGCACCTCGACCTGGAAGATGTAGTCCTCCATGTTGAGCGACTGCGTGCGGCTCTCGATGTTCGCCTTCACGCGGTTCTCGTAGCCCGCGTAGGAATGGATCACATACCAGTCGCCGGGCAGCAGCCGGAGCTGCGCCTTGAACTCCTCGACGGTGTCGATCACGGGAACGACGTCGCCGTCCTCGTCGGTCTCGGCCGCCTCGGCCGCCTCGTCATCGGCTTCGGCGTCCTCGGCCTTGGCATCCTCAGCGTCCTCGGCCTTGGCATCCTCGGCCTCGACGTCTTCGGCCTCCGCTTCGGTACCCACCTCGGCGGCATCGTCGGTTTCGAGGTCGGCGGCGTCCGCGCCGGCAGCCTCCTCGGCGACGTCGGCCTCGGCGACGTCAGCCTGGCGCTCCGACGTCAGCTCCCCATCGACCTCAGGGGTTCCGTCGGTTGGCAGTGAAGACTCGGACACGGCGGCTCTTTCTCTCTCTCGATGCTCGGACGAGGCGGGGCGTGGTCCCGGGTCAGCCGAAGACCTTCAGCACCAGCTCTCCGAACGCCCAGTCCAATCCGAAGATGATGGCGACCATGACGAGCACGAACACCAGCGCCACCGTCGTGTAGGTGATCAACTGCTTTCGCGTCGGCCAGATGACCTTGCGCAGCTCGCCGACGACCTGACGGTAGAAGACGATCGGCGAAGTCCGGCGCTTCTTACCCGGCTTCTCCTGCTTGTCCTCGGTGGTCGTCTGAGTCACCATGCCCTCGCCCAGGTTGGTATTGGTCGCCACAGGTGGCGCACGCATGTCCGATGGCGTGGGTGGCTCTCTCCACGCGCAGGGACGCACCCGCAGGGCAGGAGGGACTCGAACCCCCAACCGCCGGTTTTGGAGACCGGTGCTCTGCCAATTGAGCCACTGCCCTTTGCCCCGACAGCACCCGGCTTCGGGCGCACCAAAGCCACTACGGGACTGTCAGGTGGGACAGTCTATGCGCACACCGCCACCAACGTCGAACCGAAGCGCCGTACCGGGAGGCGGGCGGGGGCCGTGGCGTGGAACGATGGGGACATGAACACCGACCGACCTCGCATCTCCGCACGGATCGCCGCCATCTCGGAGTCCGCCACGCTCGCGGTCGACTCCAAGGCCAAGGCGATGAAGGCGGCGGGCCGCCCCGTGATCGGCTTCGGGGCCGGCGAGCCGGACTTCCCCACGCCCGATTACATCGTCCAAGCGGCGGTCGAGGCCTGCCGCACGCCCCGGTTCCACCGCTACACCCCCGCGCCCGGGCTGCCCGAGCTGCGCGAGGCCGTGGCGGCCAAGACCAAGCGCGACTCGGGCTACGGGGTCGAGCCGTCGCAGGTGCTGATCACCAACGGTGGCAAGCAGGCGGTGTACGAGTCCTTCGCCGCGCTCCTCGACCCGGGCGACGAGGTGCTGCTCATCGCCCCGTACTGGACGACGTACCCCGAGTCGATCAAGCTGGCCGGCGGCGTGCCGGTCGAGGTGCCGACCGACGAGTCCACCGGCTACCAGGCCTCGGTGGAGCAGCTCGAGGCGGCCAGTACGGAGCGCACCAAGGTGCTGCTCTTCGTGTCGCCGTCCAACCCGACCGGTGCCGTCTACCCGCCCGAGCGGGTGGCCGAGATCGGCCGGTGGGCCGCCGAGCACGGGCTCTGGGTGATCACCGACGAGATCTACGAGCACCTGGTGTACGGCGACGCCCGCTTCTCCTCGATGCCCGCCCTGGTCCCCGAGCTCGCCGAGCGCACCCTCGTGGTCAACGGCGTCGCCAAGACATACGCCATGACCGGCTGGCGGGTCGGCTGGATGATCGGCCCGGCCGACGTGGTCAAGGCGGCGGGCAACATGCAGTCGCACGCGACCTCCAACGTCGCCAACGTCTCCCAGGCGGCCGCGCTCGCCGCCGTCTCCGGCGACCTCGCCGCGGTGGCCGAGATGCGCACCGCGTTCGACCGCCGCCGGCAGACGATGGCCCGGCTGCTGAACGAGATCCCGGGCGTGGTCTGCCCGGTGCCGGAGGGCGCGTTCTACGCGTACCCGTCGGTGAAGGCCGTGCTCGGCAAGGAGATCCGCGGCAAGCGCCCGCAGACCTCCGCGCAGCTGGCCGAGCTGATCCTCGAGGAGGCCGAGGTCGCCCTCGTCCCCGGCGAGGCCTTCGGCACCCCCGGCTACTTCCGCCTCTCCTACGCCCTAGGCGACGACGACCTCCTCGAAGGCGTCACCCGCGTAACCAAGCTCCTCGCCGAAGCCAAGTAACCCCAAGATCAACAAATTGGGGGAAGGATTTTGTAGGAGAACCCGCAGGTCGGGTCCTAAAAATCCTTCCCCCAATTTGCGGTCGTTGGTCAGGCGGGGCGGGTGAGCCAGGCGTCGATGTCGGCGAGCATGGTCTTGGCGACGGGTTCCGGGGCCGCGGAGCCCCGTACGGACATCCGTGCCAGTTCCGCGATCTCCGCGTCGGAGAAGCCGTAGACGTCGCGCGCCAGGTCGTACTGGCGGAGCAGCCGCGAGCCGAACAGCAGCGGGTCGTCCGCGCCGAGCGCGATCGGCGCCCCCGCGTCGAACAGTGTGCGTACGGGCACGTCGGCCGCGCTGTCCGCGACCCCCAGCCCCACGTTGGAGCTGGGGCACACCTCCAGCGTCACCTGCCGGTCGGCGATGCGCTGCAGCAAGCGCGGGTCCTCCGCGGCGCGCACGCCGTGGCCGATCCGGTCGGCCTCCAGCTCGTCCAGGCAGTCCCGTACGCTCCGCGGCCCGAGCAGCTCCCCGCCGTGCGGCACCGCGAGCAGCCCGCCCCGGCGCGCGATCCGGAACGCGCCCTCGAAGTCGGTGGCCCGGCCGCGCCGCTCGTCGTTGGACAGCCCGAACCCCACCACCCCGCGGCCGACGTACTGCCGGGCCAGCCGCGCCAGGGTGCGCGCCTCCAGGGGGTGCTTCGTCCGGTTGGCACCGACGATCACCCCGATGCCCACCCCGGTCTCCCGCTCCGCCGTGCCGGCCGCGTCGAGCACCAGCTCCATCGTCGGCGTGAGCCCGCCGAAGCGGGTCGCGTACCCGCTCGGGTCGACCTGGATCTCCAGCCAGCGGGAGCCCTCCGCCGCCTCGTCGGCCGCCGCCTCCCGCAGCAGCCGGTACACGTCGGCCGGGTTGCGCAGCACGGACCGCGCGATGTCGTACAGCCGCTGGAACCGGAACCAGCCGCGCTCGTCGACGGCACGCAGCCGGGGCGGCCAGTCCTGAACCAGGGCATCCGGCAGGTGGACCCCGTGTTCGCGGGCGAGCTCGACGAGCGTGCCGTGCCGCATCGATCCCGTGAAGTGCAGATGGAGGTGGGCCTTCGGGAGAGTTCCGAGGTCGCGGGCGGGGTGCTCCATCACCTCATGGTGCCGCATGGTTCCGGCCCGGGGATGGCCGGAATCCCTTTCCGTACGGGACGCGCGGTGTGCCGCGCCGATTGGCGGTACCGTACCGACGCAAAAGGTACGGGGGTGAAAGTGACGCGCGACGAATCCGAACGCCGCTCCCCGGCGATGCGTCCGGTCTGGGTGAGCTGGGTGGTCGCGCTCGCCATCGTCATCGTCGGCGTCAGCACCGTCACCGCGTACAGCATGACGTACGGGCCGACGCGCCCCGCCGAGGGCGCTCCCCGGCCCACCCCCGCGGCGACCGGCCCGCCCGGCATCTCGGGCAGCCCGATGGTGTCCTTCGTCGGCGGGGTCGCGGTCAACCGGCTGCCGCCGGGCGTCCGGCGGGTCGGCAAGGACCGCGTCCGCAGGACGCGCGTCGGCACCTCCGCGACGCGGATCTGGCAGGGGCCGCACGGCAAGATCGCCGTCACCGTGGTGCGCGGCCGGATCGCCAAGGACCTGCTCACCGTGTACCGCGCGACGGACACCCTGGTCCGGCCGAAGCGCAGCGAGGTGGCCGGGGTCCGGGCGGTGGTGGCGTACCGGGCGCGTTCCGCGGGCGGCGGCATACAGCTGCTGTGGGTGCCGCGTCCCGGCGTCGCGCTCCGCGTGCAGGCGACCCGCGGCTACGCCAAGTGGGTGCGCCCGGTCGCCGAGGGCCTGCAGCCCACCTGATCCGGCGCTATGCCTCGCGCCAGAGGCCGCGCTCCGCGAGGTGGTCGGCGAGGAGCTCGCCGGCGTGCGTGATGTGCCGGTGCATGGCCGTCGACGCCGCCTCCGGGTCCCCGGCGCGGAACGCGGCCAGCAGCGCGATGTGGTCCTCCGAGGACGCCTCCGGCCAGCCGGTGATCTGCCCGAAGAAGCGCCGCGGGGCGTACCGGACCACGGTGCCGAGCACCCAGGCCAGCTTGTTGGAGTCCGCGCTGCGGTTGATCGCGCGGTGGAAGCGGTGGTTGAGCTCGGAGACCCGCTCGCTGTCGGCGGCCCGCGCCGCGGCCTCCATCTCCTCCTGCAGCCGTTCGAGCTCGGCCAGCACCTCGGGGGTCATCCGGCGCGCGGCCCGCGCGGCGAGCTCCGCCGCGACGTCCGCGTGCACCCGGAACAGGTCCTGGACGTCCTGCCGGGACAGCGGCGCCACCACGAAGCCGCGGCGCGGCTCCAGCTGGACGAAGCCCTCGCCGCGCAGGGCGAGCAGCGCCTCCCGTACCGGTGTGACGCTGACCCCGAGGTCGGCGGCGAGCCGTTCGAGCCGCAGGAAGTCGCCCTCGCGGACCTGACCGGCCATGATCAGATCGCGGACGTACGCCGCCACCTCGTCACTGAGCTGCGGCCGCCGGCCGAGCCGCTCCCCGACGCCGGGGCCGCGTTGCGCCATGCGACGTTTGGTACCCGACCTTTCGCCCGAGGTCAACGAAGCCACCCATGCGCGCCTCCGGTCGGCGCGGTCAGGCCACGCCGGCGGCCGGATGCGGCGGCGCGGGCGGCTCGCTCCACCCGGGGTCGAGGCCGAAGGTGCCGACGAGACCCGCCTGCCCGTCATCGGTCAGGTGGACGACACGGGCGCTCGTCCCGCGCCGGAGCCAGCCGAGGTCGAACATCCGCCGGGTGAGCGCCACGCCGAGCGCGCCGGACAGGTGGTGGCGCTGCTCCGACCAGTCCACGCAGTAGCGGATCGCCGGCCGCCGCGCCGGGAACGCGCCGCGGTCGACGCCGAAGTCGGTGACCGCCCGGCGGCCGCGTGCGGTGAGCCGGTAGTCGATGTCCCGCCCGTAGGCGGAGAGCCGGTCGCGGGTGGCGCGCTCCGGGTGATGCACGCCGTCGCCGCCGGTGAGCGCTCCGCCGTCCAGTAGCGCCCGCAGGAAGGCGGTGCCGAGGCGGCCGGCCAGGTGGTCGTAGCAGAGCCGGGAGCGGCGCAGCGCGTACGCGCGGTTGCCCTCGCGCAGGGACCGTACGGGCAGCGGCGGCGCCACCACCGCCAGCGCCTCCAGCACGTCGTTCACCCGGGTGCCCGCGAGCCGGTAGTACCGGTGCCTGCCGTTGGGCTGGACGGTGACGAGACCCGCCGCCACCAGCCTGCCGAGGTGGCCGCTCATCGTGGACGCGCTCACCCCGGCCTCGGCGGCGAGCACGGTGGCGGGCAGCGCGCGGCCGTCGCCGAGGGCGAGCAGGATCCTCGCGCGCGTCGCGTCCCCGATGGCCGCCGCGACCTTGGCGATGTCCGCCTGGCCCAAGATGCCCCCGGATCGCTCGGCCTGTGTACCGATGTCCCTCATGCCTCGATCGTATGCCGCCCACGATTCGGTCCCCGGCGAAACGTCCCGGCACGAGTCTGGACGTCATGACCTCGACTCCGACCACCGGGGAGCCCGCGCGCCCCGGCGCCCGGGCGAAGGCGGTCGGTCTGGGGAGGCGTGGCCTGCGTGGCGGCCGCATCCGGGCCGGTGGCGGGCGGGGTGCTGGTGGACGCGCTCGGCTGGCGCGCCGTGTTCTGGCTGAACCTCCCGGTGGCGGCGGCGGCCGTGCTGGTGACGGTGCGGCACATCGCCGCCGCGCGGCCGGGCGCGGAGCGGTCCCGGCTGGATTTGGCGGGGCTGGTGCCGGGGGTCCTCTGCCTGCTGGGGCTGGCGTACGGGCTCAACGAGGCGGGCGCGTCCGGCTGGACGTCGCCGACGGTGCTGGGCGCGTTCACGCCGGCCGCGGCGGCGGGCGCCGCGTTCGCCGCCATCGAGTGGCGCCGGGAGCGGAACGGCGGCAGGCCGGTGCTCCCGCCGTCCCTGTTCCGGCGCGTGCCGTTCACCGCGGCGGCGGCCATCGGCGTGCTGCTCAACCTGGGCTTCTACGGCATGCTCCACCTCGTCACGCTGTACTTCCAGGAGGTCCGCAGCCTGTCCGCCACGGCGACCGGGCTGGCGCTGCTGCCCTGCATGGCGCTGGGCATCGTGTCCTCGCCGCTGGCCGGGCGCATCGGCGCGCGTACGGGCCCGTACGTGCCGATGTGCCTCGGGCTCGGGATCGGCGCCGCCGGCTTCGCGGGCTGGCTCGCGGCCGGGCCGCACACGCCGTACCTCGCGCTGCTGCCCGCGCTCATGTGCTGCGGCTTCGGCACCCCGCTGTGCATGCCGGCCGCGACGTCCGCGCTGCTGGAGGCCGCGCCCGCGGACGCGGCCGGGGTCGCCTCGGCGGTGTTCAACGTGGCGCGGCAGACGGGGTCGACGACCGGGGTGGCGCTCTTCGGTTCGCTGGCCGCGGCGCGGCCGGTGGCCGGTCTGCACGCGGCGACGGTCATCGCGGCGGTGCTGTACGCGGGCGGCGCCGGGGCGGCCTGGGCGGTGGGGCGCCGGGTCAGGCCGTCCTGAGGCGCCGCGCCGGGTCAGATGAGCGCCTCGGCGAGCAGCAGGACTCCGAACAGGGCGAAGGCGATCGCGGCGCCGATCTGGATGGCGCGTTCGGGGAGGCGCTTGCCGAGCTGCTGCCCGACCACTATGGCCAGGGCGTCCGCGGCGACCATGCCGACGGTGGAGCCCAGCCAGGTGCCGAACAGGTCCTCCTTGGTGGCCAGCGTGATCGTGGCGAGCATGGTCTTGTCGCCGAGCTCGGCGAGGAAGAACGCCACGGTCACGGCCATTACGGCGGACCGCGCGGCGCGCTTGGCGCGCTCCCGGTCCTCGTCGGTGAGCGCGTCGCCGCGCCAGGTCCAGAGCGCGAAGCCGAAGAACGCGAGCGCCGCGGCGACGGTGATCCACGGCATCGGGATCAGACTCTGCACGGTCGCGCCGAGCAGCACGCTGAGGGCGTGTACGACGGCCGTGGCGATGGTGATCCCGATGAGCACGGGAACGGCGCGGTATCGGGTGGCGAACGCCATCGCCATCAGTTGACTCTTGTCCCCGAGCTCGGCGACGAAGATCACGCCAAGACTCAACCAGAATGCCGACACCGTGGGGGCTCCTCCGCTCGGATGGACCGGGCGAAGTGGCGGCGACTTCGGCCCGGCATGACTGCCAGGCCGAAGGTCTCGTCCGCCTCAGATCAGGCCCACGTGGCCGGGCACCGCGAACGGCGCCAGTGTGTCGACCACGCGATTGGGACTACTCCCCTTCGACGTCACCGAGGGTATCAAACGCGTGCGGAGCGTTGCGAACGCGTCATGCGGCGGTGCGCCCACTCCCCGATCGCCTCGAGCACCGGCACCAGCTCCAACCCCTCGGCGGTGAGGGCGTACGTGACGAGGGGGGCGCCGCCGGCGTGCGGGCGTTCCGCACGGACGACGACGCCCTCGGCCTCGAGCTCGCGCAGCCTCTCGACGAGCAGCCGGTCGGACAGCCCGGGGATGGCGGCGCGGATCTCACCGAAACGCTGCGCGCCGCCGGAGAGCACGATCATGATGGCGCCGGACCACCGGCGCCCGATCAGCTCGACCGCCCAGTGGAAGTGGGGGCAGTAAGCGCTGTCCATGGCCCGAGCTTACGCGGCGGAGGTCTCCGAAACCTCCGCATTCGAGCGCCGTACCAGCAGCACGCCGCCCGCGGCCGCGATGCCGAGCAGGATGGCGGCGATGCCGA
>WHSL01000384.1 GCA_009380095.1 Streptosporangiales bacterium
GCAACTTGTACCCGGCCGGCAGCGCGCCGGACCGGGCCTGCGCGGCGATCTGCGCGCGGAGCTGCTCGTACGGCGGCGTACCGGAGTCGTCGTCGATCATCAGGTCGATCTTGAGCGTCACGGGCCGATTCTCTCCGATGAGTCGCCGGGGTGTGCGGCGTCATACGGGTACGACACCCTCACGGAGGAGATCATCATGAGCGCCACCTCGTTCATCACCTGCCTGTGGTTCGACGACCAGGGCGAGGACGCGGCCCGGTACTACACGGGCGTGTTCCGCGACGCCAAGCTCGGCAGGATCGGCTACTACGGGGAGTCCGACCCCGGCCGGGCCGGATCCGTCATGACGGCCGAGTTCGAGCTCAACGGCCAGCGCTTCGTCGCGCTCAACGGCGGGGCCCAGCCCGGGTTCGTCTTCAACGAGTCGATCTCGTTCCAGATCCTCACCGCCGACCAGGACGAGACCGACTACTACTGGGACGCGCTGACCGCGGACGGCGAGGAGGGCCCGTGCGGCTGGCTCAAGGACAAGTACGGCCTCTCCTGGCAGGTCGTCCCCTCCGACGTCCTCGCCATGCTCACCGACTCCGACCCGGAGGCGGCCACGCGTGCCCAACAGGCCCTCTACTCCATGAAGAAGATCGACATCGCCACCATCGCCAAGGCCCACGCGGGTTGAGGAGGACCCCGGGCGTCCGGCACGGATCGCCGCCGGACGCCCAGGACGGGGATCAGCCGGGGACGTCGAGGAGGTACGAGGCCTGGCCTTCTTGGCGGTACACCCCCATTTCGATGCGGACCTGGGCCTTGCCGGGGCGGATCTCGTACGTGACCATGGCGCCGCGTACCGACCGGCCCGGCGGGATCACGAAGCCTCCGGTCTGGGAGTCCCGTTCGGGCGGCTTCAGCTCCGGCCAGCGGAGTCGCGTGATCCCCTCGGCTGAGACCGCCGCGTTGGAGTCCTCGATCTCCGGATAGCTCAGCCCGTCGGGCCACTTCAGGTCCAGGTCGACCGGCTCCTCCTTGAGGAAGAGGCTCTGCAGGGGGCGTACGCCGACCGGCGCACCGGAGAAGTTCGTGTACGTGTAGTGGATCGCGAAGACCCTGACCTTCTTGCCCTTCGCGCGCAGCAGCAGGTCGTGTTTGGAGGCCGGCCAGATCGTGGCGGGACGTACGGCGTCGATCCGGATCGCGGTCGGGTTGGTGAACAGCACCGACTCGCCGACCTTGCGGGTGGTCTCCGCGATCCGTTCCGCCGAGGTCGAGCCCAAGAGAGGGATCAAGGGTGTGCGCTGGCGGATGCTGCTCGAGCGCTGGAGCCGCGACTACGGCTTCCAGACGAGCAATCCGATCACCGCGTATCTGAGCCCGCGTGGCCTCACCGCGGTGACCGAGGGGCTGGCCGCGCTGCCGGACGCGAACTACGCGATCACCGGCTCCCTCGCCGCCGAGCGGCTTGCCCCTTATGCCCCACCTCGTCTTGCGATGGTGTACGCGCACGAGCCGGAAGTCTTGGCGACACGCCTGGGGCTGCGGCCCGTCGACACGAACGGCAACATCCTGATTTCAAGGAGTGGCTACTCTGCGCCCTTGGAACGCCTCATCGAAGCGGACGGTCTGCGATTCGTGGCGCCGAGTCAAACCGCCGTCGATCTGCTGACCGGCCCCGGCCGGGCCCCCGCGGAAGCCGAGGCCCTCCTCGATTGGATGGAAGCCAATGAACGTGCGTGGCGAAAATGACCTTCTCGTCGCCGCCGCGACGCACTCCTCGACGCCTTTAGACGCACTGGGACCACACCTGGACGCCGTCATCCTCATCGGCGCCCAGGCGATCTACCTCCACACCGGCGACGCGCCCGTAGCGCTGGCAGAGGCCACCAAGGACAGCGATCTCGCCCTGGACACCCGCTCCCTCGGCGACGACCCGCTCATCGAAGACGCCATGCGCGCCGCGGGATTCCGGCTCAACGACCACGTCCGCCGGCCCGGCGTTTGGGTGAACGCGTACGGCATCCCCGTCGACCTCATGGTCCCCGAGACGCTCGCGGGCGGCTCCGGGCGGCTCCGGGCGGCGCGGCGCGCGCATCCCACCCCACTCCAAGTACGCCATTCCCCGATGGCTCAGGCGGGCACCGATGGGTGAATCTGCCATAGGGAGGGCGGGGACTATGGCGGTCGCGCACATGGGAGGTGGGTGCGGGGGTGCTTAGCGTGCGGGCATGGAGCGTGTGGGTTCGGAGGTCGACCTGACCGGGCGGACCGTGTTGGTCACCGGTGCCGCGAGTGGGATCGGGCGCGCGTGCGCGGGGGCGTTCGCGGCCACCGGCGCGGAGCTGTGCCTGGCCGACCGGGACGGCCCGGCGGTCAAGGAGGCGGCCGCGGAGCTGGGCGGCACCCCGTACGTCGCCGACCTCGCGGAGGACGGCGCGATCGACACCCTGCCCACCGCCGTGGACGTGGTGGTGAAC
>WHSL01000284.1 GCA_009380095.1 Streptosporangiales bacterium
CCTCGTCTCCGATGGTGACCGCGTCCTCAGGGACGTCCGGGTAGTCGGCCTGCGGCCCGCCCCGGCTCGCCAGATCTTCGCGCCATCGGGCCTTGCCACCGGCGGTGTCCACGGCGACCAGCACCCCGCAGCCACCGAAGTCCCCGTACTTCTTGAAGCCCCCGTCATGGAGCACGGCGCCGACGGCCTGGTCGTTGACGCCGGAGGACGCCGCGCACGGTGCGCCGTCATCCGTGTTCGACGGCCCCCGCAGGTCCCACCGCGGTTCGCCGGTGGCGGCGTCGAAGGCCTGGATCCCACCCCGGGTGATCACGACGACGGTATCGTCCGTGACCCACATCCGTACGACCCGCGCGTCCTTCGGGAGGAGGTCGCCCGCCACCGCTCCTCGAGGGCCTTCCCGGGCCGCTCGGCCTTGGTCGTCTCAGCGGTGGGAGCAGCGGGCCTCCGGTCCTCGCCCCCCGTGCAGCCGGCCGTGGCCAGCACTCCCGCCGCCAGCAGCGGCAGGGCCCGTACGGACGGCCGCGTGACCCGTGCGAACATGCCCCGCCCGCCTCTCGCTTCGCGAGTCCCAACACGCACGAGAATGACGCTCGAGCCACGGAGCCGCCAGGAGATGAGCGAAATCGGCTATTCGTGGAGAGGACGGCCGGTCCACCGTTCCCAGAGCCGGGCGATCGAGGCATAGTCGGACCGGCCGAGTCCTTCGGCGAGACCCAGCTCGTACACGCTGTGCGCGGCCTGGATGGCGAACAGCGGGATCTCGGCGTCCTGCGCCAGGCCGAGGGCCAGCGTCGAGTCCTTGCGTGCCGCCTCGGTGGGCATGCCGCCGTCGTACTCGCCGCGCAGCACCCGTTCGGCGAAGCGGTGCGTGAGCGGCCGGGTCAGCCCCGCGTCCTCGCCGATCAGCAGCTCGACGAGGTCATGGCCGGACACCCCGGTGGCCCGCGCCATCGAGCCCGCCTCGACGAGCACCACCATGACCGCGTGCGCGACCGCGTTGTTGATGACCTTGGCGGCCATGCCGCTGCCGAGCGGGCCGAAGTGCTTCTGCCGGGCGGCCAGCGCGTCCAGCACCGGTGCGGCCGCCGCCACGTCCGCGTCTGCGCCGCCGATGAGCAGCATGGACGTGCCCTCGTACATCTGCTTGACGCCGGAGAGGATGGCCGCGTCGATGAGCCGGACGCCGTACGGCTCCGCGAGCGCGCCGAGGGCCTGTACGTCGGACGGGTTGACCGTGCTCGTCTCGACGATCATCGATCCGGCGGCGAGCCGGGGCGCGAGGTCCGCCACCACCCGCGCCGAGATCGCCGGGGTGGGCAGCGAGAGGACGACGGTGCCCACCGCGGCCGCCACCTCCGCCAGGTCCGCGGCGAGCCGGATGCCGTGCTTGCCGGCGGCCTCCGTGGCGCGGCCGGAGTCGGGGTCGTAGCCGATCACCGGGCCGTGCGCGGCGAGCCGTGCGGCCACCGCGTCGCCCATGTTGCCGAGCCCGAACAGGCCGATCGTGTCACTCATGGCGTTCCCTCGGGTCACGTACGCATGGCGAACGGGTCGCGGGTGTCGTCGGACAGGTCGATCATCACGTTCTTGGTACGGAGGTATTCGTCCAGGGCCTCGACGCCGCGTTCCCGGCCGTACCCGCTGCGCCGTACGCCTCCGAAGGGCGCCTGGGCCGCGCTGGTCCGGTAGGTGTTCACCCAGACCGTGCCGGCGACGAGCCGTCGGGCGACCCGGTGCGCGCGGGCCAGGTCGCGGGTCCACAGGCCCGAGGCCAGGCCGTACTCGCTGTCGTTGGCGATGGCCACCGCCTCGTCCTCGTCGTCGAACGGGATCACCGCGAGGACCGGCCCGAAGACCTCCTCGCGGGCGATGGTCATGGAGTTGTCGACGCCGGCGAAGACGGTGGGCCGTACGAAGAGTCCCTCGGCCGGCCCCTCGCCGGCCAGCATCCGCGCGCCCGCCCCGGCGGCGGCCTCGATCATGCCGGTGACCCGCGCGTGGTGCGGCGGGTTGGCCAGCGGCCCGATCTGCGTCTCCGGGTCCAGTGGGTCGCCCAGGCGGATCGTCCGGGCCCGCTCCGCGACCGCCTCCGCCACCCGGTCCGCGACGGTCCGCTGCACCAGCAGCCGGCTGCCCGCGATGCAGGTCTGCCCGCCCGCGGCGAAGATGCCGGCGACCGCGCCGGTGATCGCGCGGTCGAGGTCGGCGTCGTCGAACACGATGTTCGGGGACTTGCCGCCGAGCTCCAGCGTCACCGGTACGAGCGTGCGCGCGGCCGCCGCGGCGATGGCCTGGCCGGTGGCCACGCCGCCGGTGAAGCTGATCCGGCCCAGCCGCGGGTCGGCGGTCAGCGCGCTGCCGGCCGTGGCGGCGCCGGTCACGATGTTGATCACGCCCGGCGGGAAGCCGGCGCGTTCGACGATGTCGATCAGTGCGAGCGTGGACATGGAGGCGTGCTCGGAGGGCTTGATCACCACGCAGTTGCCGGCCGCCAGCGCCGGGGCCAGCTTGTTGGCCAGCAGCTGCATCGGGGAGTTCCAAGCGGTGATCAGTGCGGCGACGCCGACGGGTTCGCGCAGCGTGTAGTCGAACAGGGCGTCGGAGTCCATCGGGATCGTGCGCCCGGAGAGCTTGTCCGCGCAGCCGGCGAAGAAGCGGTAGTTGCGGGCCGCGAACCGTACCTGGCCGGTCGTCTCGCGGACCAGCTTGCCGGTGTCCTGGGACTCCAGCCGGCCGAGCGCCTCGGCGTTCTCGTCGAGGAGATCGGCGAGGTTGTGCAGCAGCCTGGCGCGTTCCAGGCCGGGCGTGCCGGACCAGGTGGCCGCGAACGTGGTCGCGGCCGCGTGCACCGCGGCCGCGACGTCGGCCTCGGTCGCGTCGGGAAATGTGCCGAAGGCGGTGCCGGTGTAGGGGTTGAGCGCGTCGAGGCGCGTGCCTCCCGTACCGTTCGTACGCTCGCCGCCGATGAGCATGGTGTGGTCCATGGCCGGGCCTCGCCCCCACTCTCGCGTGACTGCATACGACCGTATACACACCTTCGGGTGCGTCAAGGGCCGGGGGCGGTGTCCGGGGACCTGACGAAGGTCAGGTGGGGGTACTTACCGTGGTGGGCTGAACGGGGGTGAGGGCGGCCGTACGGTCGACCGCTATGAACGTGCCGAGTGGACCGAGTGGATCGTGGAATGCCCGGAACCTCTGGGCGTGGGTGCCGGCGGTGGCGCTGACCGCCGGGGGCGCCGCGCTCGCGGTGGCGTGGCCGGGCGGGCTGGGGAACCCTCGCCCGGTCGAGATCACCGAGGGGGTCTCGGCGGCGGGGTACCGGCTGATCGCCGGTGCGGCGGCGGGCCTGCCGGGGTGGCTCCACGGCTCCCTCGAGCTGTTGGCCGTCGGCGGGCTGCTGCTCCTCGGGGTGTTGTTGCTCGGCGTGGGCTTCTTTGGCGGACGGATCCCGGCGGTGACGAAGCACCCGTTCTCCTCGCCACACCGCGATGAGACCGGCCACGGACCGAGCGGGCTGGGGGACGGGCCCGCGATGGCGGCGCGCGGGTCGGCCGCGCGTGAGGCGCCCGCGCGTGAGGCGGCCGCTCCCGGCGTGGCGGCGCGGGGGATGGCGGGCAGGGTGGCCGCTCCCGGCGTGGCGGCGCGCGGGATGGCCGCCCTCAGAGTGGCGGCGCGCGATGGGGCGGGGCGCGGGGCTGCCGCGTCTGGGGTGGCGGCGCGCCCTTCTTCGCTGAGCCGTCGTGGTGGCGGTGACCGGCTCGGCGGGTGGACCGGGGTGGTGCTGGGGCTGTTGGCGACCGTGCTCGCGTACGGGGGCAGCGAGGCGGTCAAGCTCGTCGTGGACGAGGAGCGGCCGTGCCGGGTGATCGACGGGCTCGGGCTCGCGGCCGTCTGCCCGCCGGCCGGGGACTGGTCCTTCCCCAGCAACCAAGCCACGTGTGCCGGGGCGCTGGCGATGGCGCTGCTGCTGATTCGGCCCCGGCTCGGCCTACTCACCGTCCCGGTGGCGGGGCTCGTCGCGCTGGCCAGGGTCGCCGAGGGCGTGCACTACCCGCACGACGTGCTGGCCGGCCTGATCTGGGGCGCCGTCGTCTCTGCGGTGCTCCTCCCACTCTTCGCGCCCCTCGCGAGGCGCCTCCCCGCCGCCGGCCTGCACATCGGGTCTGACCGGCCGAATGTGGATAACTCGGGTCAGCGCGGCGGATAGTTATCCACAGGCTTCCGGGTTATCCACAAGTTCGGCGCGGGAGCCGCCTTGGGCTGCTCCGGCGGGGAACGATGGGCCTGCCAATGTCGATCGGTTCAGCATCTGCTGTATTGTTCAGCTTGTGCTGACCTATGAGACCCGGGAGGCCGCCATGGCCCGGCTGGGCACCGCGCTCAGCGACACCAACCGGAGACGCCTGCTCATCGCGCTGCTCGACGGCCCGGGGTATCCGGCGGAGCTCGCGGAGCGGCTCGGTCTCACGCGTTCCAACGTCTCCAATCACCTCGCCTGCCTGCGCGGCTGCGGCCTGGTGGTGGCGGGCTACGAGGGCCGCAAGGCCCGCTACGAGCTCGCCGACCCCCGCCTCGTCCACGCCCTCGACGACCTCATGCACGTCGTCCTCGCCACCAATCCCGAACACTGCCCACCCGACCATCCCCACCCGGGATCGCCCGCCGCCGCCACGCCGCCCGCCTCCTCGGTTGCGAATCTGCCGCCGGCCGAGGCCTCGCCGCCCGCCGAGGCGTGGGCCGCGGAGAGGGCCGCCGCGGAGACGGCCGCGGTGGAGAGGGCCGCCGCGGAGAGAGCTCCGGTGGAGAGGCGTGACGCGGCCGGGGGGCGGTCACGGGTCGGCGAGGTCGGGGAGCGGACGCTTGGGGGGCGTGGGTGAACGTGAGCGAGGGCCGCGCCGTGGTTCGGCCGGTGGCGGAGGAGCGGATCGCGGCGTTGCGGCGGCAGGCCTCGCTGCTGGCGTGGGCGACGATCGCGTACAACGCCGTGGAGGGCGTGGTCGCGGTGACGGCGGGGGCGGCCGCCGGGTCCGCGGCGCTCATCTCCTTCGGCTTGGACTCCGCGATCGAGGTCGCGTCGGCGGTGGCGATCGCCTGGCAGTTCGCCAGCGCCCGGCCGGAGACGCGGGAGCGGCGCACGCTGCGCGCGATCGCGGTGGCGTTCTTCGCGCTCGCCGGTTACGTCACGATCGACGCCGTGCTGGGGCTGCTCGGCGGGCACGAGGCCGACGGGAGCCCCGTCGGGATAGCGCTGACCGCGCTGTCGCTGGTGACGATGCCCGTCCTGGTCTGGGCGAAGCGTCGGGTCGGGAAGGCGCTCGGCTCACCCACCGTGCTCGCCGACGCGCGCCAGACCCTGCTGTGCGCGTCGCTGTCCGTCGCCGTCTTCGCCGGCCTGCTGGTCAACGCCGCGTTCGGCTGGTCATGGGCGGACCATGCCGCGGCGCTGGTGGTCGCCGCCTTCGCAGCCCGCGAGGGAGTCACCGCCTGGCGCGGCGACGCCTGCTGCGCACCCCCGCCGACCGCTTCCGGGCCGGGTACCACGTCCCTCACCAGTGACGCCTGCGCCGGACCCTCGTCGGCCGCGCCCGCGCCGGCGGTGCCCGCCCCAGGGGCAGCCTCGCCAGGGGCGCCCGCACCCGCGGCGCCCGCACCCACGGCGCCCGCACCCGAGGGGGCCGCACCCGCGGCGGGTCACACGTCCCTGGCCGTTGATGCTTGTGGCTGTGGGGGATGTGGGAGCGGCTGTGGGTGTGGGAAGGGGCATGGCTGATGGGAGCCGGGCACGGGCACGGGCATGGGCATGTCACCGCGGCCGGTCGTTATCGGAAGCAGCTCACTTATGTGCTGCTGATCAGCCTTACCGTGCTGGTCCTGGAGGTCGTCGGGGCGCTGGTCTCGGGGAGCCTCGCGCTGCTCGCCGACGC
>WHSL01000085.1 GCA_009380095.1 Streptosporangiales bacterium
GCGCGGTCAGCGGACGGGGTGGCCTGCGGTGCGGAGGGCGTCCTTGACCTCGCCGATCCGCAGGGTGCCGAAGTGGAAGACGCTGGCCGCGAGGACGGCGTCGGCGCCGGCGCTGACGGCGGGCGGGAAGTCCGCGGTCTTTCCGGCGCCGCCGCTGGCGATGACCGGTACGGAGACCGCCGCGCGGACCGCGATGATCAGCTCCTGGTCGAAGCCCTCCCGGGTACCGTCGGCGTCCATCGAGTTCAGCAGGATCTCCCCCACGCCAAGCTCCTCGCCGCGCCGGGCCCACTCGACCGCGTCGATGCCGGTCCCCCGCCGCCCGCCGTGCGTGGTGACCTCGAAGCCGCTCGGCGTCGGCGGGCCGTCCACGACGCGGCGGGCGTCCACGGACAGCACCACGCACTGCGCGCCGAACCGCCGCGACGCCTCGCGCAGCAGCTCCGGCCGCTCGATGGCCGCGGTGTTCAGCGAGACCTTGTCCGCGCCGGCGCGCAGCAGCCGGTCCACGTCGTCCACGGCCCGCACGCCGCCGCCCACGGTGAGCGGGATGAACACCTGCTCCGCGGTACGGCGCACCACGTCATAGGTGGTCTCCCGGCCGCCGCTGGACGCGGTGATGTCGAGGAAGACCAGCTCGTCGGCGCCCTCGGCGTCGTACGCCCGGGCCAGCTCCACCGGGTCGCCCGCGTCCCGCAGCCGGGTGAAGTTCACACCCTTGACCACCCGCCCCGCGTCCACGTCCAGACACGGGATCACCCTGACCGCGACGCTCATCGGACGGCCTCGAGGGCTTCTTCGAGGGTGAAGGCGCCCGCGTAGAGGGCCTTGCCGACGATGGCGCCCTCCACTCCGGACGGGGCCAGGGAGGCCAGTGCGCACAGGTCGTCCAGGCTGGAGACGCCGCCGCTGGCGATCACCGGGCGGTCCGTACGGGCGCAGACGTCACGGAGTAGGTCCAGGTTGGGGCCGCGCAGCGTGCCGTCCTTGGTGACGTCGGTGAGCACGTACCGCGCGCAGCCGTCGGCGTCGAGCCGGGCGAGCACCTCGTACAGGTCGCCGCCCTCGCGGGTCCATCCGCGGGCGGCGAGCGTGGTGCCGCGCACGTCCAGCCCGACCGCGATGCGGTCGCCGTGCTCAGCGATGATCTTGCGGACCCACTCCGGATCCTCCAGCGCGGCCGTGCCGATGTTGACGCGGCGGCACCCCGTGGCCAGCGCCGCGGCGAGGCTCGCGTCGTCCCGGATCCCGCCGGAGAGCTCCACCTCCACGTCGAGCCGCCCCACGACCTCGGCGAGCAGCTCCCGGTTGGAGCCGCGCCCGAACGCCGCGTCGAGGTCCACCAGATGCACCCACTCCGCACCGGCCTTCTGCCAGGCCAGGGCCGCCTCCAGCGGCGGCCCGTACGACGTCTCCGTGCCGGCCTCGCCCTGGTAGAGCCGGACGGCCTGACCGCCGGCGACGTCGACGGCGGGGAGCAGCGTGAAGGTCATGAACAAACCCTATCGGCGTGGTCGGACGGTCTCGGACGCGGTGAACGCGGTGGTCAGGAGAGGGTGGCGAGCCAGTTGCGGAGGAGCCGGGCGCCCGCGTCGCCGGACTTCTCCGGGTGGAACTGGGTCGCCCAGAGCGGGCCGTTCTCGACGGCGGCGATGAACGCGTCGCTTTCGTGTTCGCACCAGGTCACCTTGGCCTGCGGGAGCGGCGGTGTGACCGGCAACTCCCAGCGGCGCGCGGCGTAGGAGTGCACGAAGTAGAACCGGGTGCCGGCGTCGAGGCCGGCGAAGAGCCGCGAGCCCTCCGGCGCGTCCACGACGTTCCAGCCCATGTGCGGCAGGATGTGCGCCTCCAGCCGCTCCACACGGCCGGGCCACTCGGCGCAGCCCTCGGTCTTGACGCCGTGCTCGACGCCCTCGGAGAAAAGGATCTGCATGCCCACGCAGATCCCCAGCACCGGCCGGCCGCCGGCGAGCCGCCGGGCGATGATCCGGTCGCCGCGTACGGACAGCAGGCCCTCCATGCAGGCGGCGAACGCGCCGACGCCCGGGACGACGAGGCCGTCCGCCTCCAGCGCGGCGTCGAAGTCGGACGTCACGGTGACGTCGGCGCCGGCGCGGGCGACGGCGCGTTCCGCCGACCGCAGGTTGCCGGACCCGTAGTCCAGCACGACGACCCGCGGCCGGCCCGCGGGACTCACTGCCTCAGAACTCAATGCGAAGCACCCCCGAGACGATGGCGAGGACGGCGGCTGCGCCGAGGATCACGGCGAACAGCCGCAGCCCCTGCCGGACGACCGAGATGACACCCCCGACGAGGAACAGGCCCAGCGCGATGAGCAACACCGCGGAGGTGGTGAACTGCACTCAGAGCACTCCCTTGGTGCTGGGCACCCCGGCCGCCCGCGGATCGAGCTCACAGGCCGCGCGCAGGGCCCGGGCGAGCGCCTTGAATTGGGCCTCCACGATGTGGTGCGCGTTGCGCCCGTACGGGACGTGCACGTGCAGGCAGACCCGCGCCTGGGCCACGAACGACTCCAGGACGTGCCGGGTCATGGTGGTGTCGTAGTCCGGCCCGATCATCGGGGCCATGCCCTCCGGCTCGCTGTGCACCAGGTACGGCCGGCCGGACAGGTCCACCGTGACCTGCGCGAGCGTCTCGTCCAGCGGGACCGCGGCGTCCGCGAAGCGGCGTACGCCGGCCTTGTCGCCGAGCGCCTCCCGGAACGCGGTGCCGAGCGCCAGCGCCGTGTCCTCCATCGTGTGGTGGGAGTCGATGTGCAGGTCCCCGTCGGTCTTCACCACCAGGTCGAAGAGCCCGTGCTTGCCCAGCTGGGCCAGCATGTGGTCGAAGAAGCCGACGCCGGTGGCGACGTCCACCGTGCCGGTGCCGTCGAGGTTCACCTCGACGACGACGCTCGTCTCCTTTGTCGCGCGCTCCACGCGCCCGATGCGGCTCACCGCTTGCCTCCGGATGTCCTCAGTACCTCGGTCAGTGCGGTCTTGAAGGCCTCGACCTCGTCCGGACTCCCCACCGTGACCCGCAGCCAGCCGGGCGGGCCGACCTCGCGGACCAGGACCCCGTGGTCGAGCAGGTCCTGCCAGATGGCGTGCCGGTCCTCGAACCGGCCGAACATGACGAAGTTGGCGTCGGAGTCGGCGACCTTGAGCCGCTTCTTCCGCAGCCAGGTGACCAGCGCGTCGCGGTCGGCCCGCAGCTCCCCGACCGCTCCGAGCAGGTCCGCCGCGTGCTCCAGCGCCACCCGGGCCACGGTCTGGGTGACGGCGCTCAGGTGGTACGGCAGCCGTACCAGCAGCATGGCCTCCACCACGGCGGGGCTCGCCGCCATGTACCCCACCCGCGCGCCCGCGAGGGCGAACGCCTTGCTCATCGTGCGGGTCACGATCAGCCGGGGGTGCTCCGACAGCAGCGTGACGGCGCTGCGGGTGCCGGGCCGGGCGAACTCCGCGTACGCCTCGTCCACCACCACCATGCCGGGCGCCGCCTCCAGCACGGCCTCGATCACGTCCGGCGGCAGCGCCGTGCCGGTCGGATTGTTCGGCGAGGTCAGGAACACCACGTCGGGACGGTGCTCGCGGATCGCCGCCACCGCCGGGGCCGGGCGGAGCCCGAAGTCCTTGTCCCGGGCGCCGGACAGCCAGGTGGTCGCGGTGGTGCGGGCGATGATGCCGTGCATCGAGTACGACGGCTCGAAGCCCATCGCCGTGCGGCCCGGACCGCCGAAGACCTGCAGGATCTGCTGGATGACCTCGTTGGAGCCGTTGGCCACCCAGACCGCGTCGGCGGTCAGCGCCTGCCCGGTGGCACCGCTGAGGTAGTCGGCCAGATCCTTGCGCAGCTCCACCGCGTCCCGGTCGGGGTAGCGGTTCAGGCCCCGGCCGACCTCGGCGATCGCCGCCGCCAGGTCGGCGGCGATGCGGTCGGACAGCTCGTACGGGTTCTCGTTGGTGTTGAGCGCGACGGGCACGGCGAGCTGCGGGGCGCCGTACGGCGTCAGGTCCCGCAGATCGTCGCGGATCGGCAGGTCGGCTCGTCCGGTCACTGCGTCGGTCACTGTGCGCTCCCAGGGGTGCTCCAGCCGAAGCGCGCCTTGATGGCCGCGCCGTGGGCCGGCAGGTCCTCGGTCTCGGCGAGCGTGACGACGTGGCCGGCCACGTCGGCCAGCGCGTCCCGCGAGTAGTCGACGACGTGGATGCCACGCAGGAACGACTGCACCGACAGGCCCGAGGAGTGGCAGGCACAGCCACCGGTGGGCAGGACGTGGTTGGACCCGGCGGCGTAGTCGCCGAGCGAGACGGGGGAATAGGGGCCGAGGAAGATCGCGCCGGCGTTGCGCACCTTCGCGGCGACCGCCGCCGCGTCCGCGGTCTGGACCTCCAGGTGCTCCGCCGCGTACGCGTTCACCACGCGCAGGCCGTGGTCCACGTCGTCCACCAGCACGACGCCGGACTGGCGGCCGGCCAGCGCCTCGGAGATCCGTTCGGCGTGTTTCGTCGCCGCCACCTGGGCGGCGAGCTCCAGCTCCACCGCGGTGGCGAGCTCCTCCGAGGGGGTGACGAGCACCGACGCGGCGACCGTGTCGTGCTCGGCCTGGCTGATCAGATCCGCCGCGACGTGCACCGGGTCGGCCGTGTCGTCGGCGAGCACCGCGATCTCCGTGGGGCCGGCCTCGGAGTCGATGCCGATCTGGCCCTTGAGCAGCCGCTTCGCCGCGGTCACCCAAATGTTTCCGGGGCCGGTGACCATGTCCACCGGGCGGCACTCGCCGGCTCCGTACGCGAACATCGCCACGGCCTGGGCGCCGCCCACCGCGTAGACCTCGGTGACGCCGAGCAGGCCGCACGCGGCGAGGATGGCGGGGTGCGGGAGGCCGCCGTGGTCCGCCTGCGGGGGCGAGGCGACGGCGAGCGAGCCGACCCCGGCCACCTGCGCGGGGACCACGTTCATGATCACACTGGACGGGTAGACGGCGCGGCCTCCCGGCACGTACAGCCCGACGCGGTCCACCGGGACCCAGCGTTCCGTCACGGTGCCGCCGGGCACGACGTGCGTGGTGATGTCGGTGCGCCGCTGGTCGGCGTGGACGAGGCGGGCGCGGCGGATCGCCTCCTCGAGCGCGGCGCGGACCCGCGGGTCGAGGTTGGCGACGGCGGCGTCGATCTCGTCCGTCGCCACCCTGAGTGACGCGGGGCGGATGCCGTCGAACCGCTCGGTGATCTCCAGCACCGCTTCGGCGCCACGATGCCGTACGTCGTCGCAGATCGGCCGCACCTTCTCCAGGGCGGCCTCGACGTCCATCTCGGCACGGGGCAGCTTGTCGCGCGGATCGTCGGCGGATCCGCGCAGGTCGATACGTGAGATCACCGCTTCAGTCTATTGACCGGCGGCGCGCGGCGCGCGGCGAGTCGGCCCCTCCGCCCTGCGCCCTCGGCACTTTTTCCGCCTGCGGGCGCCGTTCGGCGCTCTCGGCCCCATCACACAGGGTGAGCGGAACGCGCCTAGCCCGGCGCCTTTACAAAGTAGATTGCGTTTCGCCGACGCGGGCACGCCGTCTCCGGTCCCGCCGGCCGGGGTGCGCCGTGCACGGGTTTGCCGGACGGGGGCGGCCCCCTGCGGGGCGGGCGCGGCGAGCTCACCGGACAGGGGCGGGCCCGGGTGAGGCGGACCGGGGCGGGCGCGGGCGTGGCGAGGCGGGCAGGGGGGCGGGGCGGGCCGGGCAAGGCAAGGCGGGGGCGGCGGGTCGTGGTGGTGGCGGGTGCGCGGCTGGAGGGGTGGGGGCATACGCTGGCGCCGTGCCGGAAAGCCTGCCATTGTTCCCGCTGGGGACCGTGCTCTTCCCTGGGCTGGTCCTGCCGTTGCACGTCTTCGAGGAGCGCTACCGCCGGTTGATGGACGACCTGCTGGAGCTGCCCGCCGACGAGGACCGCCGGTTCGGGGTGGTGGCCATCGAGCTGGGCCACGAGGTCGGCGAGTCCAGCACGCGGCGGATGGCGGCGGTCGGCTGCACCGCCGAGATCCAGGGGGTGAACCGGTACGAGGACGGCCGGTTCGACGTCGTGGCCGTCGGCGGGCGCCGGTTCCGGGTGGAGCGGGTCGCCGATCCGGCGCCGTACCTGACCGCCGACGTCACCCACCTCCCCGACGTCGCCGGTGACGGTGTGGGCCCGCTCGCCGAGTCCGTACTGCGGCTGTTCCGTGGCTACGCGGCGCGGCTGGAGACGCTCGGCGGGGAGATCCAGATGCCCGACGAGCTCCCCGACGATCCGATCCGGCTGTCCTACGCGGTGGCCGCCGCGATGATCGCCGACCAGCCGGACAAGCAGCGCCTGCTCGAGGCGGAGACCGCCGCCGAACGCCTCACCGGGACGCGCGAGCTGCTGCGTCGCGAGCTCCGCGTGCTGAGCCGGCTGCGTACGCTTCCGGCCGGACAGTTCATCGACAAGGGAGTCAGCGCGAATTGACCCGCAAGGCGGACAAGAAGGGCGGCAAGGGGACCCCGGCGACGATCGCCGCGACCCGTGGCGGTGCCGCGTTCAGCCTGCATCCGTACACGGCCGACGGCACGTCGGAGTCCTACGGCGCGGAGGCCGCCGACGCGCTCGGCGTGCCGCACGAGCGCATCTTCAAGACGCTCGTGGCCGAGGTCGACGGGGCGCTCGTGGTGGCGGTGGTGCCGGTGGCGGGGTCGCTGGACCTCAAGGCGCTCGCGGCGGCCGCGGGCGGAAAGCGGGCCACGATGGCCGACCCGGCGGCGGCGGAGCGCAGCAGCGGGTACGTGCGCGGCGGCATCAGCCCGCTAGGTCAGCGCAAGCCGCTACCCACAGTCGTGGACGCGACCGCATACGACTTCCCGACGATCTACGTCTCCGCAGGACGCCGCGGCCTCCAAATGGAGCTCTCCCCCGCCGACCTCGCCAAGCTCACCAACGCCACCACCGCCCCCATCGCCCGCCCCTAAGCCGCGCCGCGGTGAGCCGCCAGCCATCACCCGCTCCTGAGTAGCGAGGCCAGCGAGCCGTCGTCCCTCCTGAGCGGCGGCCGGGGGGAAGCGCCGGGGGAGCCGCAGCGAGCCGTCGCCTCTCCTGAGCCGCGCACTCCGCTGAGCCTCAGCGGGAGGGTGGGGTGTCGCCGTCCTCGTGCTCCGGCCGGCCGGGCGGGAGTGCAGCCGGGCCGCGAGGCGGGGCAGCAGACGGTTCCGGGTCGCGCGGTGGGGCGGCGGAGGGTTCTGGGCCGGCGACGCGGGTGAGCAGGGAGTGTAGCGACCAGCGGGATGCGGGGACCGGGGTGGTGGGGAGGAAGAACTCCAGCATCGCCAGCTCCAGCACCGCGGTGAGCGGCCACAGTACGATCGCAGCGGTGGTGCGCAGGTTCAGCGCGCCCTCGACGAGACCGTCCGCGCGGCCGCCGGAGGCCGCGACCCTGCCCCCGCCGAGCAGGTCGTCCGCGAGTCGGCCGGTGCGGAGCGCGATGAAGGCGGCCAGCAGCGCGCCGCAGGCGACCGCCAGCATGACGGCGGGCCCATGGTACGTACCGCTGCCGCGGTAGCGGCGGGCCAGCCAGAGGTAGGCGAGGATGCCGGTCAGCAGGCCGACGACCCCGGTGAGCAGCGCGAACCAGCCGTCCGCCGCGAAGTAGGCGGGGTTCTCCGGATCCACCGGAACCGGCCCGGAGGCCCCCGACATCTCGGCGGCACGCGGCGCGATCAGATACCACCCGATCCCCACCGGCACTCCAGCGAGGGCCACCCCCGCCAGCACCACCCCCGCGACCGTCAACTCCCGCCGCACCCCACCCCGACGCACCCCGGCAACCCCGGCCACCTCACCGGCGTCCTGAGAAGCGGCTTGGAGGTGGGAGGGCCCACCCGCGCCTGGGGGCCGCGAGGACTCCCAGGGCTCTGCGGGCTCTGCGGGCTCTGCGGGCTCTGCGGGCTCTGCGGGCTCTGCGCCGCCGGAGGTCTCGCGAGACCCCTCCGCACCTTTCGTCCGGTCCGCGGCGTCTGAGGGCGAGGGTGGCTCGCCGGCGGCGGTGCGCTCGAGAGGCCCGTCCGCGCCTTCCGGGCGGTCGGCGGCGGCGGGGGGGCCGGGTGGGTCGGCGGGGGTGGGGGCGGTCACGTCTCGGCCCGGTTGATGCGGAGGCCCAGGGTTTGGAACTGTTCCAGGGGGCGGTGGTAGCCGCGCTCGATGTGCCGTACGCCGCGGAGTGTGGACGGCCCGTCGGCGACGGCCGCCGCCAGCACCGCGGAGAACCCGGCGCGCACGTCGGGCAGCCGCACGTCCGCCCCTTTCAGCTTGGACACGCCGCGGACGACCGCCGAATGCACCGAGTTGGTGTCGTGGAACCGGCAGGCCGGCCCGCCGAGGCAGGCCGCGAACACCTCGATCTCGCACCCCATCCGCTTCAGCGCCGGCACGTACACGAGCCGGTTGTCGAACACGGTCTCATGCAGCACCGACATCCCGTCGGCCTGGCTGAACAGCACCATCAGCGGCGTCTGCCAGTCCGTCGCGAACCCGGGGTGGGTGTCGGTGTGCACGGCCGCCGGGAACAGCCCGTCCGGCGCCGAGGCCATGATCCAGTCGTCGGTGATCTCGAACCGCGCGCCCATCCGGGCGAGCGTGGTGATCGGGGTGACGAGCCGGTCCTGCGGGCACCCGTGCACCCGCACCTCGCCGCGCGTCACCAGGCCCGCCACCAGGTAGGAGAACGCCTCCAGCCGGTCGCCGGCGATGGTGGTCTCGGCGCCGCGCAGCCGGTCCACGCCCTCGATGACGATCCGCCGGTCGGGGTTGAGCTCGATGCGCGCCCCCATGCGCTGAAGGAACAGCGCCAGCTCCACGATCTCCGGCTCGGTGGCCGCGTTCCGCAGCACGGTCTTGCCCTCGGCCCGGACCGCGGTGAGCAGCACCGTCTCGGTGGCGCCGACGCTCGGGTACGGCAGCTCGATGCGCGTGCCGTGCAGCCGCCGCCCCGCGCTGGCCGTGATCCCGCCGTCGCCCACCTCGACCTCCGCCCCGAACGCGCGCAGCGCGTCGACGTGGAAGTCGACCGGGCGCCGGCCGATGGGATCGCCGCCGACCAGCGGCACGTACGCCTTGCCGGTGAGGTGCAGCAGCGGGCCCAGCATCAGGATCGGAATCCGGTTGAGGCCGGTGAACGCCTCGGGCACCCGCGACTCCGGCACCTCACCGGGGGCGACCGTGATGGACCCGTCGCTGCGCTCCACGCTCATGCCCAGCGCCTCGAGCATCTCGGCGGTGATGGTGACGTCGCCGACCTCGGGGGCGTTGTGGAAGGTGCTCGGCCCCTCGCCCAGCATGGCCGCGACGAGGTGCTTGGTGATCGCGTTCTTGGAGCCGCGGACCTGGATGTCCCCGCGGAGCGGGCCGGACGGCTCGACCTGCCAGACGGCCTCGGTCAACGTGCCTCCCTCTTCGCGTGGTTTCTTCCCCTCGCAGTCTAGAGAGGGCGGCTCGGGTCAGACCGCGATGCAGGTGGGGCCGAGGAGCTGCTTGAGGTCGCCCATGAGCGCCGGGGAGGAGTTGACCCGCAGCCGGTCGTCCAGCCGCACCACCGTGGTCCGCGTGCCGTTGTGCACCTGCAGGTGCACCTCGGCCGCGCCGGGGTGGCTGCTCAGGATGTCGCGCAGCTGCCCCACCACCGGGGGCGTGCACCGGCCGAGCGGCATCGACACGATGAACGGCACCGACTCGCGATCGGTCAGATCGGGCTGGCTCACCTCCATGGCGATGAGCTTGGGCTGATCCTCCCGCTTGTCCAGCCGGCCCTTGACCGTCAGCACCGCGTCCTCCGCGAGCAGGGTGGAGCAGAGCTGGTACGTGTTCGGGAAGAACATCACCTCGATGGCGCCGCCGAGATCCTCCAGCGTGGCCATGGCCCAGGTGTTGCCCTGCTTGGTGACCTTGCGCTGCAGCCCGGAGAGGATGCCGCCGACGGTGACGATCTGCCCGTCCGGCCGCTCCTCGTTGGTGAGCTCGGCGACCGCGCAGTCGGTGCCGGCGGCGAGGATGTGCTCGATGCCGAGCAGCGGGTGGTCGGAGACGTACAGGCCGAGCATCTCGCGCTCGAACGCGAGCAGGCCCGCCTTGTCCCACTCCCCGTCCGGGATGGGCGGCACCACCTGGATCGCGGCGTCCGGCTCGGCGATGCCGCCGAACAGCGAGTCCTGCCCGACGGCCTCGTTGCGCTTGAGCCCGATGACCGCGTCAATGGCCTGCTCGTGCACCATCACCAGGCCCTTGCGGGGGTGCTCGAACTGGTCGAAGGCGCCGGCCTTGATCAGCGACTCCACCACCCGCTTGTTGCAGACCTGGGCGGGCACCTTGTCGAGGAAGTCGTCGAAGCCGGAGAACTTGCCCTTCTTGGTCCGCGCGTCGACGATCGCGTCCACCACGTTGTCGCCGACGTTGCGGATCGCCGACAGCCCGAACAGGATCTCCTTCTCGCCGCGCGGCGTGAAGTTGGAGTCGGACTCGTTGACGTCCGGCGGGAGCACTTTGATGCCCATGCGGCGGCACTCGTTGAGGTAGAGGGCGCTCTTGTCCTTGTCGTCCTTCACCGAGGTGAGCAGACCCGCCATGTACTCGGCGGAGTAGTTGGCCTTGAGGTAGGCCGTCCAGTACGAGACCAGGCCGTACGCGGCGCTGTGCGCCTTGTTGAAGGCGTAGTCGGAGAACGGGACCAGGATGTCCCACAAGGTCTGGATCGCCTTGTCGGAGTACCCGTTGGCCTTCATGCCCTCGCTGAAGGGCACGAACTCCTTGTCCAGCACCTCCTTCTTCTTCTTGCCCATGGCCCGGCGGAGCAGGTCGGCCTGTCCGAGCGTGTAGCCCGCCACCTTCTGCGCGATCGACATGACCTGCTCCTGATAGACGATCAGGCCGTAGGTCGTGCCGAGGATGTCCTGCAGCGGCTCTTCGAGCTCGGGGTGGATCGGGGTGATCTCCTGCTGGCCGTTCTTGCGCAGCGCGTAGTTGATGTGGCTGTTGGCGCCCATCGGGCCGGGCCGGTAGAGCGCGCCGACGGCGGAGATGTCCTCGAAGTGGTCGGGCTTCATCTGGCGCAGCAGGGAGCGCATCGGCCCGCCGTCGAACTGAAAGACGCCGAGCGTGTCGCCGCGGCCGAGCAGTTCGAAGGTCTTCTTGTCGTCCAGGCCGAGGCTCAGCAGGTCGACCTGCTCGCCCCGGTTGGCCTCGATGTTCTGCAGGCAGTCGTCGATGATGGTGAGGTTGCGCAGGCCCAGGAAGTCCATCTTGAGCAGGCCGAGCGTCTCACACGTCGGGTAGTCGAACTGCGTGATGATCACGCCGTCGCTGTCCCGCCGCATCACCGGGATGTGGTCGGTGATGGTCTCGGCGCTCATGATCACGCCGGCGGCGTGCACGCCCCACTGCCGGATCAGGCCCTCGAGCCCCTTGGCGGTGTCGATGACCTTCTTGACGTCGACGTCCTCGTCGTACAGCTTGCGCAGCTCGCCCGCCTCGTTGAAGCGCGGGTTGGCGTCGTCGTGGATGCCGGCGAGCGGGATGTCCTTGCCCATCACGATGGGCGGGAACGCCTTCGAGATGCGGTCGCCCATCGCGTACGGAAAACCGAGCACGCGGGAGGCGTCCTTGACGGCGGCCTTGGCCTTGATGGTGCCGAAGGTCGCGATCATCGCGACCTTGTCCTCGCCCCACTTCTCCGTGACGTAGCGGATCACGTCACCCCGCCGACGTTCGTCGAAGTCGATGTCGATGTCCGGCATGGATTCGCGCTCGGGATTCAGGAACCGCTCGAAGAACAGGCCGTGCGGGAGCGGATCCAGGTCGGTGATGCCCATCGCGTACGCGACCAGCGCCCCTGCGGCGGAGCCGCGGCCCGGGCCGACCCGGATGCCGTGCTCCTTGGCCCAGTTGATGAAGTCGGCGACCACCAGGAAGTAGCTCGGGTAGCCCTTGGAGATGATGACGTCCATCTCGTACTCGGCCTGGCGGACGTACTCATCGCCCACGCCGTCGGGGAACCGGCGCTTCAGGCCCTTCATCACCTCGTGCCGGAACCAGCTCTCCTCGGTCTCCCCCTCGGGCACCGCGTACCGCGGCATCAGGTTGTGCTTGTCGAACATGCCGGCGGTGTCCACCCGCTCGGCGATGAGCAGGGTGTTCTTGCAGCCCTGCAGCCAGTGGTCCGAGGAGTCGACCGCGCGCATCTCGTCGGCGGACTTCAGGTAGTAGCCGGAGCCGCCGAACCGGAACCGGTTCGGGTCGTCGATCTGCGAGGCGGTCTGCACGCACAGCAGCGCGTCGTGCGCGTCGCGCTCGTGCTCGTACGTGTAGTGCGAGTCGTTGGTCACCACGAACGGCAGGTCGAGGCGCTTGGCGACGTCGATCAGGCCGTCCCGGACGCGGCGCTCGATGTCGAGGCCGTGATCCATGATCTCGACGAAGAAGTTGTCCGCGCCGAAGATGTCGCGGAACTTGGCGGCCGCCTCCAGCGCCTCGCGCTCCTGGCCAAGGCGGAGCCGGGTCTGCACCTCTCCGGACGGGCAGCCGGTGGTGGCGATGATGCCCTCGCGGTGCTCCGCGAGCAGCTCCGCGTCCATCCGCGGCCACTTGCGGAAGAAGCCCTCCATGGAGGCGCGCGAGTTGAGCTTGAAGAGGTTGTGCAAGCCGGTGGCGTTCCGCGCCCACAGGGTCATGTGCGTGTACGACCCGCCGCCGGAGAGGTCGTCGGACTTCTGGTCCGGGCGGCCCCACTTCACCACCTGCTTGAGGTGCCGCGACTCGGGTGCGACGTAGGCCTCGACACCGAGGATGGGCTTGATGCCCGCCTTGGTCGCCTGCGACCAGAAGTCGTACGCCCCGTGCATGTTGCCGTGGTCGGTCATGGCCACCGCCGGCATGCCCTGGTTGCCCACTTCGGTGAACATGTCCTTCAACCGGGCCGCGCCGTCGAGCATCGAGTACTCGGTATGCACATGGAGATGCACGAACGAGTCGGCCATGGGGAGGTGCGCCTCCTTCGGGCAACCGCCGGGCCGGGGTGCGGTGGGTCACCCCACGTCACACCCCGTCCGGTGAGGATGAACGGGGCACCGCGCGCCCGGCCCGGAGGAGGGTCTCGCGGCGGTGATGCTGCGAGCCTAACGGCCCGCACCGACAGTCCGGGGGGCGACACTCCGGATGTCACGATCACCCGGATAAGTCCGTTTGTGTCACCCGCACACCGGCTCCGGAGAGTCCCGCCGGTCGTCCTCGGATGCCTCCAGCCCGGTCTCGATGACGGCGGCCATGATCCGCCCCACCGGTCCGTCCCCAGCCGCTGCGCGCGCGCCGCCATGGCCTCGACGACCTGGCGTTCCCGCTCCGGATCGCGGCCCGCGAACCCGCCCACCGGCTTCAGCGGCTGTACCTGCCCGGCCAGTCCCGCGCGCCGCTCCAGCAGCGTGGCCAGCAGGGTGTCCACCCGGTCGATCGCGGCCCGCGCGGACGGCAGGTCGGCCGGCTCCTCCGCGCGCAGCACCGGGCCGAGCAGCCGGCCCAGCTCGCGGACCCGTACAGTCTCCTCGGGGGTCGCGTCCTCCGGCAGCAGCAGGCCGTCCGCGCCGGCCGCGACCACCGCGCCCGCCAGCTCGGGCGCGCCGCGCAGGTCCACGATCACCGGCAGCCCGCTGCGCCGGTGCGCCTCCCGGAGCAGCAACAGGTCCGGCGACCGGTCCGCCAGGTGCGTACGGCTGCCGCTCTCGCAGAGGATCACCTCCCGGTTGCCCTCGGCGGCGCAGTACTCCGCGGCCGACAGCCACTCCTCCAGCGTGGCGGCGTGGCCGCGCTGCACGATCACCGGCAGTCCCACCCGCGCCGCCGCGCTGATCAGCCGGAAGTCCTGCATCCAGGCGGCGCCCACCAGCACGCCGTCGGCGTGCGCCCGTACGGCGGGCAGGTCGTCGGCGGAGAACGGCTCCACCACCAGCGGGCCGCCGGCGGCGGCGCGCAGCCGGGCGAAACCGTCAGAGGGTGTGCATAGCCTGGCGGGTATGCGCATTTCCCCCGGTCGTCGGTGTGATTCCGCGCGTGCGGGTGCCGTACGGGACGGGCTCGGCGTGGGGTTCGCCGTCGGCCTGTCCGGGCTCGCATTCGGTACCACGGCGGTCACGTCGGGGCTGAGTGTGGCGCAGGCGTGCGCGCTCAGCCTCATCGCGTTCACCGGCGCGTCGCAGTTCGCGCTGGTGGGGGTCGTGGCGGGCGGCGGCAACCTGGTGGCGGGCAGCGTGGGGGCGCTGTTGCTCGGGGGCCGCAACGCGCTGTACGGGCTGCGACTGTCCGGGCTGCTCGGGCTGCGCGGCCGCGGAAGGCGGCGGGGGCGCAGTTCGTCACCGACGAGACGACGGCGGTGGCGCTCGCCCAGCCCGACCCGGTCTCGGCGCGGGCCGGGTTTCGGGCTCGGAGCCGCGGCCGTCGCCCTGCTGCTGCGTGCCCCGTTCCTCGTGGTGCTCCTCGTCTCCGCCGCCACCGCCGCCGGCCTCCGCCTTGTTCTCTGAGGCCGGCCGCGCTGCCCGGACCGTGGTGGGACGGGCGGGCGCGAGCCGCGTGGGACAGGCCGGCGCGGACCGTGGTGGGACGGGGCGGGCGCGGGTGTCGGTGGTCCGTGCGAGGATCGGAGTGAGGCCGCGGATGCGACGAGACTCGAGGGGGACCATCGTGAGCACCGACCCGCACCGCTTCCGGTACATGCCGCCGGAGGACCCGGCCGCGCGCGGCCAGCGGGCGCCCCGGGGCCGGCGGCGCGCGGTCACCGTCCCGGACCAGGCGATGGTCAAGCGCGTGCTGGAGGGCTTCGAGCTGAAGTACTCGGTGGACGACGACGGCGACCTGCTGGCCCCGTTCGAGGACTGCCGGGTCTACTGCATGTTCCGCGGCGGCGGCGACGACCGCACGTTCGCCGTGCGGACCTTCCACGACACGGCCTTCACCATCAACGACAAGCCCGCCCTGCTCGACGTCATCGACGAGTGGCACCGCCGCACGCTGTGGCCGAAGGCGTACTCGCACACGATGGACAACGGCGACGTCCGCGTCGTCAGCGAGGTCATCACACCTCTGGTGGACGGCCTCGACCAGGAGTACTTCACGCTCTGCGTGGGCCAATGGATCTCCGCCGCGGTCGACTTCGACACCTGGCTGATCGAGGAGACCCGTGGCCGCGCGTGACCGGCGGCACGGCCGGTCCGGCGACTTCGACGTACGGCGCCCGCCGGGGGCTCCGTGATGATCCCCACCTGCGGCGAATCAGCGGAAAACCGGCGCGCGCGCCCGCCCCGTGCGAGGATCATCCGCCGTGAGTCGGGGAGGCGTGTGGCGCCTTACCCGAACAGTCCGACATTTCGAACATCTGGGGGCCCGCAATGAGCACCGATCCATCCGACTTCCGGTACATGACACCCGGCACGGGCCGGCCCAAGCCGCCTCCGCCGGCGATGCCCGACAACGACTCCGTCGTCCGGGTGATGGAGATCCTCGAGCTGAAGCACGTGGTCGACGAGGACGGCGACGTCTGCGCGCCGTTCGAGGACTTCCGCGTCTACTACATGTTCCGCGGCGAGGATGACCAGCGCACGTTCGCGGTCCGCACGTTCTACGATACCGACTTCCCGCTCGCCGCCAAGCCCGCCATGCTCGACGTGGCCGACGAGTGGAACCGGCGCGCGCTGTGGCCCAAGGCCTACACGCACACCACCGACGCCGGCGTGCTCCGCATGGTCAGCGAGACGCAGATGCCGATCATCCCCGGCATGTCCGACGAGCACTTCAACACCTGCGCCGTCGCGTGGACGCAGGCGGCGGTCGACTTCAGCGACTGGATGGTCCAGGAGATGCGCACCCGCACCCAGTAGAGGGGCGATCGGCGGACCGCCCGAGACCGGGGGGCTCCGGGGCGGCGATCAGCGGACCACCCGGGCCCCGCGCCCAGGGCGACGATCGGCGGACCACCCGGGCCCGGTGCGCGCAGGGGCGACGATCGGCCGGGGCCCTTGCGTCCGGCCCGGCTCGGCCTGGCTGGCTCAGCCCTCGTCGCGGAGGATGTCGAGGGCGTGGGCCAGGTCGGCGGGCGGGTCCGCGTGGAACTCCACCCAGCGTCCCTCCGTGGGGTGCTCGAAGCCCAGCCGTACCGCGTGCAGCCACTGCCGGCCCACCTCGAGCCGCCGGGACAGTACGGGATCGGCCCCGTACAGCAGGTCCCCCACACACGGATGCCGTACGGCCGCCATGTGCACCCGGATCTGGTGCGTACGCCCGGTCTCCAGCTTGACGTCCAGCAGGCTCGCCGCCCGGAACGCCTCGATCGTGTCGTAGTGCGTGACCGACGGCCGCCCTCCCGCGACGACCGCGAACCGCCCGTCGCCGGACGGGTGCCGGTCGATCGGCGCGTCGATGGTGCCGCGCAGCGGATCCGGGTGCCCCTGCACCAGCGCGTGATACCGCTTGTCCACGGTGCGTTCCTTGAACGCGCGCTTGAGCACGCTGTACGCGATCTCGCTCTTCGCCACCACCATGACGCCGGTGGTGTTCGCGTCCAGCCGGTGCACGATGCCCTGCCGCTCCGCGGCTCCGCTGGTGGCCACGGTGTGCCCGGTGCCGAGCAGCCCCTCCAGCACGGTCGGACCGGTCCACCCCGTGGTCGGGTGCGCCGCGACGCCGATGGGCTTGTTCACCACGACGATGTCGGTGTCCTCATGGAGGATCGTCATCCCGGGCACCGGCTCCGGCCGCGGCACCGGCGCGGAGACCGGCGGCGGCAGCGTCACCTCCAGCCAGGCCCCGCCCTGCACCCGGTCCGACTTGGCCGCCGGCGACCCGTCCACGAGCACGTCGCCGCCGGCGATGAGATCGGCGGCCCGGCTCCGGGAGAGCCCGAACATTCGCGCCAGCGCGGCGTCCAGCCGCTCGCCCTCCAGTCCGTCCGGAACGGGGAGGCTGCGGGTGTCGGTCACCGCCGGTCCTCACCGGAGGACGCACGGTCCGTGGCCGAGTCCCTCTCGGCGCCCGCCGCACGCCCGTCCGGGTCGCCGTCGGAACCGTCCACGATCCCACCGGGCGACTCGGGCGAGCCGGAAGGTGCCGCGGAGCCGTCAGCGTCCGGTGCGTCCTCGTCGGTGGTACGCGTCCCGTCCAGGTTGAGGCCGCGGAAGGCCAGCCACACCGCGAGCACGCCCCCGCACACGATGCTGGAGTCGGCCAGGTTGAACACCGGCCAGTTGGGCAGCTCGATCCAGTCCACGACGTGCCCGTGCAGGGGGGCCGGCGCGCGCAGGATCCGGTCCGCCAGGTTGCCGAGCGCGCCGCCCAGGATGAGGCCCAGCGTCACCGCCCAGGGGAGGCTGCGCAGCTCCCGCGCCTTCATCACGATGTAGACGGCCACGCCCGCGGCGATCAGCGTGAAGATCCACGTCATGCCCGTGCCGATGCTGAACGCCGCCCCGCTGTTGCGGGTCAGCCGCAGCGTCAGCAGGCCGCCGAGCAGCCGTACCGGATCGCGGCCGGATAGCGTCGCGACCGCGACGACCTTGGTGACCGCGTCGGCCGCCAAGGCCAGGGTCGCCACCGCGACGAGCACACCGATACGCCGCCGCGGCAGCTCGCCGCGCCCGGGTCCACCCTGGGCCACCCTCGCGTCACCTTCTGTCCCGTGTCGTGCCGGTCCGTCGACCGCAAGACTAGCGGCGCTCCTCGCGCTGCTTGTCCTGCACGCACAGGGTGGCACGGGGATACGCCTGCAGCCGCGCCTTGCCGATCGGCTCGCCGCAGACCTCACAGGTGCCGTACGTGCCGGAGTCCATCCGCTCCAGCGCACGCTCGGTCTGCGCGAGCAGGTCGCGTGCATTGTAGGTGAGTGCGAGGTCGTGCTCGCGCTGATAGGTCTTGGCGCCCGCGTCCGCCATGTCGTCGCCGGCCCCGCCCACGGAGTCGTCGAGGCGGGACGCGATCTCGGACTCGGCGGCGTCGATCTCCGCGCGCGAGTTGGCCAGGTCGGCCTCCAAGCGCTTGCGGACCTCCGCCACTTCCCCCTTGGTCCACGGATCCTCGCCCTCGCGGACGGGGAACTTGGACGGCGCCGCACGCGTGGCGCTCTTCTTCTTCTCGGTCGACTTCTTCTCGGCGGGCTTCTCGGCGGCCGGACGCGCCGCCTTCGCCGTGGTCTTCGTCTCTCCTGCCCCCCGCTCAGCCGCGCCCCTGCGGGAGCCCCCCTTGGTCCCCCGGGGCTTCTCCCCTGCCGTCCGCGGACGACGCCTGTCACTCGAGGAGCCCGTGCCCCTCGCTGCGCTTGTGGCCATGCCGGCCCCCTTCGCGCTGATCACGACAGCGGACAGTGCGGGAAGCATAAGTCGCGGTTCCTGCGACGGCAAACGACCGCCGCCACGTGTCCGTACGGCCGCTGCGGCCGTCCCCCCGTCCCGTCTCACCTCAGGAGCTTTACCACCGCGTCCTTGCACCTCAAACCGCCGATGCGGGCCGTACCCGAGATGACCGAACCGGTCAAACGTGCGTGAGGAGGGCAAAGGACTACTGCCCAGGTGACGCGCATGTCACCCGTTCCGCAGCCGGTCGGCGGCCGCCTCGAGCCGGGCCGAGTCCCCTTCCACCTCAACCACCTTGTTCCGGCTGGTCGCGCCGCTGACCAATGTGATGTCGCGGCGCCGTACGCCCAACGCGGCGGCCAGCGCGCGCAGCGCGGCCTCGGTCGCCTTGCCCTCCACGGCCCGCGCCGCGACCCGTACGACCAGGGCACCGCCGTGCTCTCCGCCCACGCCGGGGCGGGCCGCACCGGGCCGTACCCGGATCGCCAGCCGCACGGACACGTACACACCTCCCCGGAAATTCGGAAGAACCACCTGCGCCGATGCGTTATCGTCCCAGGAGCGAGGCGTTGACGGGGACGAGTACCGCCGCAGGCAGCCACAGCGACCCGGGGAGGGTGGGAGCCCGGGGGCGAGCACGGCGGGAAGATCACCCCTGAGCCGCCGGAGGAACGACGCGTGAGATCCGCGTCAAGTAGAACCGGCAGCACCAGACAAGGAAGTGGGCCCGGGCGTTCGCCCAGGCCAAGGAGGGTGGTACCGCGGGACCGCCACGGCGATCTCGTCCCTCCACCAGGTAGCAGCAGGCATCCTGATGTGGAGGTCCACCCGTCGTGTCGGAGACCCAGCACAGCCCCGGCGCAGCCGTCCAGGCACCGGGTTCCCCGTATTTCCGCCCCCTCCCCGCGCAGGTCGACCTGCCCGCGGTCGAGCACGAGGTCCTGAAGCGGTGGGCGGACAGCGCCGTCTTCGACCGTTCGCTGGAGCAGTCGCAGGGCCGTCCGCCGTGGGTGTTCTTCGAGGGGCCGCCCACCGCCAACGGCATGCCCGGTGTGCACCACGTCGAGGCGCGGGTGTTCAAGGACCTCTTCCCGCGGTTCAAGACCATGAAGGGCTTCCACGTCCCGCGCAAGGCCGGCTGGGACTGTCACGGCCTGCCGGTCGAGGTCGCGGTCGAGAAGGAGCTCGGCCTCTCCGGCAAGAAGGACATCGAGGCGTACGGCGTCGCGCAGTTCAACGACCGCTGCCGCGAGTCGGTGCTGCGGCACGTCGACGCGTTCGAGGCGATGACCGAGCGGATGGGCTACTGGGTGGACATGTCCCAGGCCTACCGCACGATGGACCCCGCGTATGTGGAGTCCGTGTGGTGGTCCCTGAAGGTCATCTGGGACAAGGGCCTGCTGGTCCGGGACCACCGCATCAGCCCGTACTGTCCGCGCTGCGGCACCCCGCTCTCCGACCACGAGCTGGGCCAGCCCGGGGCGTACGAGACGGTCGAGGACCCGTCGGTGACCGTACGGTTCCCGCTGCGCGGCGGCCCGGTCGCGGAGCACCCCGCGCTCGACGGCGCCGACCTGCTGATCTGGACGACGACCCCGTGGACGCTGGTCACCAACACCGCCATCGCGGTGCACCCGGACGTCACGTACGTGGTGGCCGGCCGGGAGGGCGAGCGCCCCGTGGTGCTGGCCGAGCCGCTGATGGAGTCCGTGCTCGGCGCGAGCTGGACGGTGCTCGACCGGCTGCTCGGGCGCGAGCTCGAGCGGGCCCCGTACCGGCGCCCGCTGGAGCTGGTGGAGATCCCGAACGCGCACTTCGTGGTGCTGGCCGACTTCGTCAGCACGGAGGACGGCACGGGGCTCGTGCACATGGCGCCGGCGTTCGGCGCGGACGACAACGCGGCCACGCGGGCGTACGGGATGCCGATGGTCAACCCGATCGGCCCGGACGGACGGTTCGCCGACGCGGTGCCGATGGTGGGCGGCATGTTCTTCAAGGATGCCGACCCCGGGTTGGTGGAGGCGGTGCGGGAGCGCGGAATGCTGTTCCACTCCGGCACGTACGAGCACAGTTACCCGCACTGCTGGCGCTGCCACACGCCGCTGCTGTACTACGCGCTGCCGTCCTGGTACATCAAGACCACCTCGGTCAAGGACGCGCTGCTACGGGAGAACGAGCGCACCAACTGGGTGCCGCCCAACATCAAGGAGGGCCGGTACGGCGAGTGGCTGCGCAACAACGTCGACTGGGCGCTGTCCCGCAGCCGGTACTGGGGGACGCCGCTGCCGCTCTGGGTGTGCGAGGCGGACCACGTGACGTGCGTGGGCTCGCTCGCCGAGCTCGGTGAGCTGGCGGGCCGGGACCTGTCCGCGCTCGACCCGCACCGGCCGTACGTGGACGATGTCACCTTCGGCTGCCGGCACCTCGGCAAGGAGGGGCTGCCCTGCCAGGGCACGGCCCGGCGGGTGCCCGAGGTCATCGACGTCTGGTACGACTCCGGCGCGATGCCGTTCGCGCAGTGGGGCGCGCCGCACCGCAATGCCGGCCTCTTCGAGACCGCGTACCCGGGGCAGTTCATCTCCGAGGCGATCGACCAGACCCGTGGCTGGTTCTACTCGATGATGGCGATCGGGACGCTGGTCTTCGACCGGTCGTCGTACGAGAACGTGGTCTGCCTCGGCCACATCCTCGCCGAGGACGGCCGCAAGATGAGCAAGCACCTCGGCAACGTGCTGGAGCCGATGCCGCTGATGGAGCGGCACGGGGCGGACGCGCTGCGGTGGTACATGGCGGCCGGCGGCTCGCCGTGGCTGCAGCGGCGTGTCGGGCACGGGCCGCTCGAGGAGATCGTCCGTAAGGTCCTGCTCACGTACTGGAACACGGCCTCGTTCTTCGTGCTGTACGCGAACGCCGGCGAGGGCTGGTCGCCGTCGCGGCTCGGCGAGGCGCCCGCGTACGGTGACCGTCCCGCGCAGGACCGGTGGGTGCTGTCCGAGCTGCACCGGACCGTGGCCGAGGCGGACGCGGCGCTGGAGGAGTTCGACACCGCGCGGGCAGGGCGGAGCATCGCCGGGTTCATCGACGACCTGTCGAACTGGTATGTGCGCCGTTCGCGGCGGCGGTTCTGGGCCGGGCCCGGGACCCCGGAGGGCGCCTCGGCGTTCGCCACCCTGTACGAGTGCCTCGACGTGGTCACCCGGATGATGGCGCCGATCACGCCGTTCCTCACCGACTACGTGTGGGACGTGGTGCGGGCGCCGTCGGCGCCGGAGTCCGTACACCTGGCCGCGTGGCCGGAGGCGCGAGAGTCGCTCGTCGACGATCGGCTGGCCGCGCAGATGGCGCTGGTCCGGCGGCTCGTCGAGCTGGGGCGCGCGGCGCGGGCCGAGTCCGGGATGCGGACCCGGCAGCCGCTGGCGCGGGCCGTCGTGGGCGCCGCCGGGTTCGCCGGGCTCAGCGAGGAGCTGCGGGCGCAGGTGGCGGACGAGCTCAACGTGGGGTCGGTGGGAGCGCTCGCCGACGTCGAGGGCGACCTGGTGGACTTCGAGGTGAAGCCCAACTTCCGCGCGCTCGGCAAGCGGTTCGGCAAGCAGACGCCGCTGGTGGCGGAGGTCATCGCCAAGTCGGACGCGGCGGGGCTGGTGGCCGCGCTGCGTTCGGACGGTTCTGTGACGGTGCACGTACCGGAGCTCGGCGACGCCTCGCTGGGGCCGGACGACGTGATCGTCACCGAGCGGCCGCGTGAGGGGTGGACGGTCGCGGCCGAGGGCGGCGAGACCGTCGCGCTCGACCTGGAGCTCACGCCGGAACTGCGGCGCGCCGGGCTGGCGCGGGAGGTGGTCCGGCTGCTGCAGGACGCCCGTAAGGGGGCGGGGCTGGACATCTCCGACCGCATCGAGGTCTGGTGGGAGTCGGCGAACGGGGACGTCGTACGGTCCCTGCGGGAGAACACCGGGCTGATCTCCAGCGAGGTGCTCGCGGCCGCTTTCACGGAGGGCCGCCCCCAGCCCACGGAGACCCGCCTGGCCCTCCAGGCAGCCGAGATCGCCGGCCTAGCCGAACAGTACGAACCAGGCCTCGGCCTCCACTTCTGGCTCCGCCGCACCCCCTAACCCCACCCACCTCCGACGCGCGGGCCGGGGGCCCCCGGCCCGCGCCGGGGTGACCCCGATCCACGCCGGGGCGACCCCGATCCACGCCGGGGCGACCCC
>WHSL01000035.1 GCA_009380095.1 Streptosporangiales bacterium
CTCGCCGTGCCACATCTTCTGGGACGGCACGATGTACAACGGGCGGTCGCACTCGTTGGTCGACGCCGCAACGGGATCGGCGTGGGCGGCCGTCACGGCGGCGGCGAACGGGATCATCACGCGTGGTGTCCTGCTGGACATCGCGAGGGTCCGCGATGTGCCGTGGCTGGAACCGGGCCAGGGTGTGTTTCCCGACGATCTCGAGGAGGCCGAGCGTCGCCAAGGTGTGCGGGTGCGATCCGGCGATGCGGTACTCCTGCGGACCGGCTATGGCCGCTTCCGGCACGAGGCCGGTGAGGCCGGCGGTTTCACGCAGGCCGGCTGGCACGCGTCCTGCCTGCCGTGGCTGCATGAACGGGAGGTCGCGCTGATCGGCGCTGACACCCCCCAAGACGTTCAGCCGTCGGGGTACGAAGACGTGTTGATGCCGGTTCACGCCGTGAGCCTCGTCGCGATGGGTCTGTGGCTGCTCGACAACTGCGACCTGGAGGTGTGCGCGACGACGGCTGCCGAGCTCGGCCAGTGGGACTTCCACCTCGCAGTCGCGCCGGTCCGCTTCGCCGGTACGTCCGGCAGCCCGGTCAACCCGATCGCCACATTCTGACCGCGGAACTCCCGCCCGACGCTCGAAGGCTCGGTCCTTGACGCTCAGCCCTTGAGGAGGCCGAGCGCCACCTCGAGCGCGACGCCGACCTTGGTCTCCTCGTCCACGTCACTGTCGGAGAGCAGGAACGGCGCCCCGTGCAGGGCGAACAGCGCCATCCGCGAACGCATCCGGGTGACGAGGTCCCCGTCGTCCGGGTCGCCGAGCACGCGGGTGAGCCGGACCATCTGCTCCTTCATCCGCTCGGCGGGAGCGAACTCGCGGACGGACGCCTGGTTCTCGTGCATGAAGCGGGTGAAGGTGGTCCGGCTGCGGACCAGCTCGGCATAGCGGCGTACGAGCTCCTCGCGGGTGGCCTGGCTCCCCGGCTGCCCCTCGGCCCAGTCGGCCAGCTCCGCGACCCGCTGCAGGTGGTCGTCGAAGAGTGCGCGGAGGATGTCGTCCTTGGCCTTGAAGTGGTAGTAGAGCGCGGCCTTGGTGACGCCGAGCCGGTCGGCGATCTCGCGCAACGAGGTCTTCTCGTACCCCTGCTCGGCGAACAGCTCCAGGGCGATCTCCTGGATCTGCTCCCGCGTGTCGGTGCGCCTGCGCTGATCGCTCATGGTGGGGCCGGCTCCTCTCCGTCCGACGCCGTGAATCCATTTGACGTCGGCCTGCTCGTCAGCTTACCGTACGGCAAGTAAGTTTCCTAGCCGGTCGGCAAGTAAGCGACCGCCCTTCCTTCGGAGAGTACACGTGTCCTCATCGGCGTCCCTGGAGGTGGAAGCGGACGCGGCACCCGCCGCGCGCTCCAGACGCGAGATCCTCACCGTGCTCGGCGGCCTGATGATCGCGATGCTGCTCGCGATGCTCGACAACATGATCGTCGGCACCGCCATGCCCACCATCGTGGGCGACCTCGGCGGCCTCAGCCACATCGCCTGGGTGGTCAGCGCGTACACGCTCGCGACCACCGCCGCCACCCCGATCTGGGGCAAGCTCGGCGACATGTACGGCCGCAAGGGCATGTTCATGGCCTCGATCGCGATCTTCCTCGCCGGCTCCGCGCTGTGCGGGATGGCGCAGGACATGACCCAGCTCATCGCGTTCCGCGCCGTCCAGGGCATCGGAGCCGGCGGCCTGATGGTCGGAGCGATGGCCATCATCGGCGACCTCATCCCGCCCCGGGAGCGCGGGCGCTACCAGGGCTACATGGCCGCGGTGATGCCGCTCGCCATGATCGGCGGGCCGCTGCTCGGCGGCTTCATCACCGACAACCTCGACTGGCGCTGGGCCTTCTACGTGAACCTGCCGCTCGGCGCGGTCGCCCTGCTCGTCGTCGGGCTCACCATGAAGCTTCCGAAGCACCGGCTGGAGGCGCGCATCGACTACCTCGGCGCGGCGCTGCTCACCGCCGCCAGCGTGTCGGTCGTGCTCGTCACCACCTGGGGCGGCAGCCAGTACGCCTGGGGGTCGCCGACGATCCTCGGGCTGATCGCGCTGGCCCTGGTCACGGTGGCCGGGTTCGTGTTCGCGGAGCGGCGGGCGGCCGAGCCGATCATCCCGCTGTCGCTGTTCCGGGACCGCAACTTCTCGCTGATGATGGTCATCGGCTTCATGGCCGGCTTCGGGATGTTCGGGGCGGTCAGCTACCTGCCGCTGTTCCAGCAGACCGTGCAGGGGGCCTCGGCCACCAACAGCGGCCTGCTGCTGCTCCCGCTGATGGCGGGCTCGCTGGCGACCTCGCTGATCGGCGGCAGCCTGATCACCCGGACCGGCAAGTACAAGCTCTACCCGATCCTCGGCGGCGTCGCGCTCACCGCCGGGTCGGTGCTGCTCGGCACGATGGGGCTGGAGACCTCCACGCTCACCTCCGCGGTGTACATGGCGATCTTCGGGATCGGGCTCGGCTTCCTCATGCAGACCACCATGCTGATCGCGCAGAACAGCGCGCCGCAGCGGCAGATGGGGGTGGCGAGCAGTACGGCCACGTACTTCCGGACCATCGGCGGCTCCATCGGCGTCTCCATGCTCGGCGCGGTCTTCGCCTCCCGGGTGCAGGACACGCTGGTGGACCGGCTCGGCCCGGTGGCCGGGGAGCGGCTGGCCTCCGGTGGCGGGCAGCTCACCCCGAAGATGCTGGCGGCGCTGCCGGAGCCGGTACGGGACGCGTACCTGACCGCGGTGACGCACGGCGTGCAGGGGCTGTTCTGGCTCGGCGCCGTGTTCATGGCCGTCGTGGTGGTGGTCGCGATCTTCGTCCGCGAGGTTCCGCTCCGCTCCTTCGACACACCGGCCCCGCAGCCGGAGGCCGTACCCGAGAAGGTCTGAGAGCGGGAGGTCAGAGCGGGGTGAGGGTGACCTCGGTGGCCTTGATCGTGACCCAGATGGGGACGCCTTCGGCGAGCGTGAGGTCGGCCGCGGCGGCGGGGGTGATCTCGGCGACGGCGTCCGGCCCACCGCCGGTGCCGCGGGTGGCGACCCGGAGGCGGGTGCCGACCGGGGTGACCAGCTCGACCCGCGCGGGCCAGGTGTTGCGGGGGCTGCCTTCGGGACGGCTTCGGTAGAGCGCCACGTCCTCGGGGTGGATCACCGCGAGGGCGGGGCCGTTGCCGGGCAGCGGGTCCGCGGTGACGAGGCGGAAGCCGTCGTCCAGCACGATGCCGCCGTCGTCCGCCGTGCCGGGGTAGGCGTTGCGGCCGAGCAGGCGGGCCACCCAGGCCGAGCGGGGTGCGCGGGTCACGTCGCCGGGTGACGCGTCCTGGGCGACCTTGCCGTCTTCGAGTACGAGCATCCGGTTCGCCAAGGCCAGCGCGTCCACCGGGTCGTGGGTGACGATCAGGCAGACGCCGGGGTACTCCGCCAGGTGGGTGCGGAGCGCGTGCCGTACGCCCGCGCGGGCCGTCACGTCGAGCGCCGAGAGCGGTTCGTCCAGCAGGAGGAGCCTGGGCCGTACGGCGAGCGCGCGGGCCAGGGCGACCCGCTGGGCCTGGCCGCCCGACAGCTCGGCCGGGCGGCGGGCGGCGAACTCCGCGACGCCGAGCCTGTTCAGCCAGTCTTGGGCGACGGTACGGGCCTGTTGGCGCGAGGTCCCGCGGGCGCGGAGGCCGTACGCGACGTTCCGTACGGCGCTCAGGTGCGGGAACAGGCCGCCGTCCTGGGGTACGTACCCGGCCGCGCGGAGGTGCGGGGGCAGGTCGGTGACGCGTTCGCCGTCCAGGGTCAGGTCGGCGGCCGACCGGGCGGGGAGGCCGGCGAGCGCGCGCAGCAGCGTGGTCTTGCCCGCGCCGTTCGGCCCAACGACCGCGACGGTCTCCCCGGCCGGCACGTCCAGCTCCGCCTCCAGGTACCCGCTCAGCCGCGCGGACAGCCCCTTCACGGCAGCGCTCCCGGGCGGGAGCGGAGCGGGGAGAGCCAGCGGGCGCGGAGGGCGATCAGGAGGGCGGCGGAGACAGCGAGCAGCAGCAGGCTGACCACGATCGCGGCGTCCGGGTCGTCCTGGAGCAGCAGGTAGACGGCGAGCGGCAGGGTCTGCGTCTCCCCCGGCAGGTTGCCGGCGAAGGTGATGGTGGCGCCGAACTCGCCGAGCGCGCGGGCCCAGGCGAGCGCTCCGCCCGCGGCGAGGGCGGGCGCGACGAGCGGCAGCGTGACGGTGCCGAACACGCGCAGCGGCCCCGACCCCAGCGTGGCCGCCACCTCCTCGTGCCGCCGGTCCAGCCCGGCGATCGCGCCCTCCACGGACAGCGTCAGGAACGGCAGCGCCACGAACGTCTCGGCCAGCACCGCGCCCGCGGTGGTGAACGGGAGCCGTACGCCGGCCGCGTCCAGCAGCGGCCCCGCCAGCCCGTTGCGGCCGAAGGCCAGCAGCAGCGCCACGCCGCCCACCACCGGCGGGAGTACCAGCGGCAGCAGGACCGCCGCGCGGACCAGCGCCTTGCCGGGGAACTCCACCCGGGCGAGCAGCCACGCCAGCGGCACGCCCACCAGCAGCGACAGGCCGAGCGCGGCGAACGAGCAGACCAGGGAGAGGCGCAGGGACTCGGTCACCGCCGGGTCCGTCAGGCGCGGGAGCACCTGCGCCCACGGGGCCCGTACGACGAGCCCCGCCAGCGGCAGCACGATGAGCACCAGCGCCCCCGCCGCCGGGATCCACAGCAGGGCGGGAACGCGGGGCCGTACGGCCTTCGGGGTCGTGATCATGGGGTGCCGAATCCCCGGGCGGTGAGCTCCTTCCGGAACGCGGGTGAGGACATCCAGGTGACGAGGGCCTGGGCGTGCTCACGGTGCTCGGTGGTGGAGACCACGGCGACCGGGTAGCGGGCGGTGACGTTCTGCGCGTCCGGGATGGCGACGCCGGAGACGGCCTTTCCGGCCGCGGCGACGTCGCTGCCGTACACGATTCCGGCGTCGGCCTCGCCGAGCCGGATCCGGGTGACGACGGACTTGACGTCCTTCTCCTCCGACCTGGGCGCGACGTTCACGCCGGCGCGGCCCAGTGCCTGCCGCGCGTACCGGCCGGCCGGGACGGTGGGCGCGGCGAGCACAACGGTGAGGTCCTTGCGCGTCAGGTCGGCGAGGCCGCGTACCCGCTTCGGGTTGCCCGGCGCCACCGCGATCCGTAGCCGGTTGGTGGCGAAGACCGACGGTTTGGTCACGTCGTCGCCGAGCCCGCTCATCGTCCTCTCGTCCGCGGTGGCGATCACGTCGGCGGGCGCGCCCTGCCGCACCTGGGCGGCCAGCTCCTGCGAGCCGGCGAAGGAGAAGCGCGGCTTCACGCCCGGGTGTTCGCGTTCGTACGCGGGCTTCGCGGCGTTCAGCGTCTCCGTGAGCGAGGCGGCGGCCAGTACGGTCAGCGTGGTCTCTCCGCCGGCCGCGGATCCGCTCGCGCAGGCCCCCGTGCCCAGCGCGAGCGCGACCACGGCCGCGCAGGCCGCCGCGGCGACCCGGGCCCTCCCTCTCATGGCAGGTCCACCGTGACGTTCGTGGACTTCACCCGGGCGACCGCCTCCATGCCGGGCTCCAGCCCGAGCTCCACGACCGCCTCGGCGGTCAGCAACGAGACCACCCGATGCGGCCCGGCCTGCACCTCGACCTGGGCCACCAGCCCGTCCACGGCCACCCGCGTGACGATCCCGGCGAAGGTGTTGCGGGCGGACGTGAGGTGCGCGGTCTCCGGCCCGGACGGCTCACGCCGCAACCCCGCCGCGAACGCCGCCAGGTCCGCACCCTCCACGGTGCGGTGCCCCTGACCGTCCCGCCGCGTCGGCAACCGCCCGGCGTCGGCCCACCGCCGCACGGTGTCCGGACTGACCCCCAGCAACTGCGAGGCCCGCCCCACGGAATACACAGGCATATGCAAGAGCATATGCTTACCTACCCCCGCATCTGCAAGGGCAGACCCTGATTCGGCCGGCGCAGGCGAGATCGACGCCTTACGGCGCGTCGGCACCGGTCCGATCGTGCTGGAGCCCGCTCAGGTGAGGCCGAGGAGGGGTTCGATGCCGATCTGGAGGGGGGTGGATTGGGTGGGGATGTGGCGGACGGCGAGGAGGACGCCGGGCATGAAAGACTCGCGGTTCATGGAGTCGTGGCGGATCGTGAGGGTTTCGCCGTGGCCACCGAGTAGCACCTCTTGGTGGGCGATCAGGCCCGCGAGGCGTACCGCGTGGACGCGGACGCCGTCGACGTCGGCGCCGCGTGCGCCGTCGAGGGCCGAGGTGGTGGCGTCGGGGGAGGCTCCGGCGCCGGCCGCGGAGCGGGCCTGGGCGGCGAGCTCGGCCGTACGGCGGGCGGTGCCGCTCGGGGCGTCCGCCTTGTTCGGGTGGTGCAGCTCCACGACCTCGACGGACTCGAAGAACGGGGCGGCCTTCGCGGCGAAGTGCATCATCAGCACGGCGCCGATGCCGAAGTTGGGGGCGACGAGCACGCGCACCTCGGGCTTGGCGGCGAGCCGTTCGCGCAGCTCGGCGAGGCGCGCCTCGTCGAAGCCGGTGGTGCCCACCACGGCGTGCACACCCGCCTCGATGCACCAGCGCAGGTTGTCCATCACCGCGTCGGGGTGGGTGAAGTCGACCACCACCTCGGCGGACCGCAGCGCCTCGCGATCCTCATCGGCGTCGATCGCGGCGACGAGCTCCATGTCGCCCGCCGCCTCGACGGCGCGGACGACCTCCGACCCCATGCGCCCCTTGGCGCCCAGCACTCCGACCCTGATCACGCCGCCCAACTCTAGCCCTCCCCGGCCGGGCCCCGACAGGAGCCGCACGCGGCACGCCGCACCGGACGGTAACGTGCCCGACCGTGCTGACTGAACGGGAGCGCGAGTTCTTCGCGGGGCTGCCGAGGACACGGGGGGCCGCCACCGCGCTGCTCCTCGACGACGGCGCCCGGTACGTGATCGTGGATCCAACCTACAAACCCCTGTGGAGCCTCCCCGGTGGCGTGATCGAGGACGGCGAGTCGCCGTTCACCGCCTGCCACCGCGAGTGCCGGGAAGAACTCGGCGTGGACGTCACGCTGGACCGGCTGCTCTGCGTGGACTGGCTGCCGGACACCCACGGCACCGGCGCCGCCAACATCTTCGTGTTCCTCGGCCATGTCACGGCCGGGCAGACGGAACGCTTCCGCCTGCCGCCCGACGAGCTCGCGGCCTGGCGCCTGATCACCTCGGAGGAGACCGCGGAGTTCCTCCCGCCCGCGATGTCCCGCCGCGTCCGGGCCTGCCTCACCGCGGCCCGCGACGGCTCCACCCTGTACCTCGAGGACGGCACTCCCGTGTGATCAGCGGGTGTCGTACGGCACCCCGTTGCTGGTCACGTCGCTGAGGTGCAGGCCGGACACGTTCTCCAGCAGCATCGGCGTGGTCACGTTGTCGGACGAGGCGTCCGTGATGTTGAGGTTGGTGATCGGCGAGCGTTCGTAACCGCGCAGGTAGAGCGCGTAGTCACCGTTGCGGCTCGACCACCCCGCCGCGGACCGAGTTGGTCTTGATCCGCAGCCCCCGCCCGGATCGTCGTACGCGGCGGCGCGCCGCACCGCTCCAGGCTCGGCCACGCCCACCGCCACCACCAGCCCGAACACCATCGCGAGCCCGGTGATCCTGCTTCATCTCCGCATGCCACGCCTCCGATCGGCACCGTGACCCCGGAGCGATCCCACGCAGGAGTGAAACCCGGGCGCCGACGCCGGTCAACCCGCCAGGGCGACTCAGGCGGCGGTGTAGGTGGCGAAGTCGGGCTCGTCGTACGGGCCGATGACCGCGAGGGAGCGGGGGCGCCGGAGCACGTCCGCGGCGACCTCGGCCACGTCGTCGAGGGTGACCGCGTCGATCCGGGCGAGGATGTCGTCGATGGACAGCAGTACCGGGTGGACGAGCTCGCTCTTGCCGAGCCGGCTCATCCGGGACCCGGTGTCCTCGAGGCCGAGTACGAGCCCGCCCCGCATCTGCCCCTTGCCGCGCTCGAGCTCCTCCGCGGTGAGCCCGCGCCCGGAGACGACCGCCTCGAGCTCGGCGTGGCAGATCTCCAGCACATCACCGATCTTCGCCGGAAGACAGCCTGCATACACGCCGAAGATCCCGGCCCCCGCGTACTGTGAGGCGAAGCTGTAGACCGAGTACGCCAGCCCGCGCTGCTCCCGGACCTCCTGGAACAGCCGGGACGACATGCCCCCGCCGAGCGCCGCGTTGAGCACTCCGAGCGCGAACCTGCGGTCGTCCCCCCGGGCCAGGCCGGGTCCGCCGAGCACCAGGTTGGCCTGCTCGGTCCGCCGGTTCACGGTCCGCACCCCGGGGCCGGCGTCCGACGGCGCGTCGGATCCGGTACGCGGCCCGCTCGCCCGGCCGCTGCCCGCCGGGCCATCCGCGAAGGCGCGCTCCACGAGCCGTACCAGCACGTCATGATCGAGGTGCCCGGCGGCCGCGATCACCAGGTCCTGCGGAAGGTACCGCTCGCGGTAGTGCTCGGCGATGCGGTCCCGGCGCAGCGCCTTGATCGACTCGACCGTGCCGAGGATGGGCCGGCCCAGCGGCGCATCACCGAAGACCTGCTCGGCGAACAGGTCGTGCACCACATCGGACGGCTCGTCGTCGGTCATCGCGATCTCTTCGAGGATCACGTCCCGCTCCGACTCCACGTCCTCGGGAGTGATCAGCGAGGAGGTGACGAGGTCGGACATCAGGTCCACGGCCATCGGCAGGTCGTCGTCCAGCACCCGCGCGTAGTAGCAGGTGTACTCCTTGGCGGTGAAGGCGTTCATCTCCCCGCCCACCGCGTCCATCTCCGCCGCGATCTGCATCGCCGTGCGCCGCGCCGTGCCCTTGAACAGCAGGTGTTCGAGGAAGTGCGTGGAGCCGGCGTGCGTCAGGTCCTCGTCGCGGGAGCCCACGCCCACCCAGATCCCGAGCGTCACGGACCGTACGGTCGGCATCTCCTCGGTCACCACGCGCAGCCCCGAGGGCAGCACCGTGCGCCGTACCGGACCGGCACCGTACGTACCGGGCAGCAGCGTCACCGTGGTTCCGGGCCGCTGCTCCGCCGCCGTGATCATGAAGGGCTCCCTTTGAGGTCGTACCGGGGGTGGACCAGCGAAACGGCCGGTAGGGGCACCTACCGGCCGTCCGCCACGTACGCGACGCGTCAGCTGTTCTCGCTGCGGGCACCGCCGCGGGTACGGCGCCGCCGGCGCTCACCGTCGGAGCCGCCGCGGGACTCACGGTCACCGTCGGAGCGGGAGGACTCCCCCTCCTCGGCCGAAGCCTCGCCGCCGCCCTCGGCGGCCTCGGCCTCGACCACGTCGACCGGGACCAGGGACAGCTTGCCCCGGTCGTCGATCTCGCGGATCTCGACCTGGATCTTCTCGCCGACCTTGAGCACGTCGTCGATGTTCTCGATCCGCTTGCCGCCGTGCAGCTTGCGGATCTGCGAGACGTGCAGCAGGCCGTCCTTGCCGGGCAGCAGCGACACGAACGCACCGAACGTCGTGGTCTTCACGACCGTGCCCAGGTACCGCTCGCCGACCTCGGGCATCGTCGGGTTGGCGATCTGGTTGATCGTGTTCCGCGCGGCCTCGGCGGACGGGCCGTCGGTGGCGCCGATGTAGATCGTGCCGTCGTCCTCGATGGTGATCTCGGCGCCGGTGTCGTCCTGGATCGAGTTGATCATCTTGCCCTTGGGACCGATGACCTCGCCGATCTTGTCGACGGGCACCTTGACCGTGATGATCCGCGGCGCGTTCGGGCTCATCTCGCCCGGGCGGTCGATCGCCTCGCGCATCACGTCGAGGATGGCCAGCCGGGCCGCCTTGGCCTGCTTCAGCGCGCCACCGAGCACGCTGGCCGGGATGCCGTCCAGCTTGGTGTCGAGCTGCAGCGCGGTGATGAGGTCCTTGGTGCCGGCGACCTTGAAGTCCATGTCGCCGAACGCGTCCTCGGCGCCGAGGATGTCGGTGAGCGCGACGTACTCGCCGCCCTCGTGGATCAGGCCCATCGCGATGCCGGCCACCATCTCCTTGAGCGGCACGCCCGCGTCCATCAGCGCCATCGTGCTGGCGCAGACGGAGCCCATCGAGGTGGAGCCGTTGGAGCCGACCGCCTCAGAGACCTGGCGGATCGCGTACGGGAACTCCTCGCGCGTGGGCAGCACGGGCAGCAGCGCCCGCTCCGCCAGCGCACCGTGGCCGATCTCGCGGCGCTTCGGCGACCCCACGCGGCCGGTCTCACCGGTGGAGTACGGCGGGAAGTTGTAGTTGTGCATGTAGCGCTTGGTCCGCTCGGGGTTGAGCGTGTCCAGCATCTGCTCCATGCGCAGCATGTTCAGCGTGGTGACGCCCAGGATCTGGGTCTCACCGCGCTCGAACAGCGCCGAGCCGTGCACCCGCGGCAGCACGTGCACCTCGGCCGAGAGCTGCCGGATGTCCTTCACGCCGCGGCCGTCCATCCGGACGCCCTCGGAGATGATCCGCTCGCGGATCAGCTTCTTGGTGACCGCGCGGAACGCCGCGGAGATCTCCTTCTCCCGGCCCTCGAACTCGTCCCCGGCCTTCTCCAGCGCGAGCGCCTTGACCCGGTCGAGCTCGGACTCGCGCTCCTGCTTGGCGGCGATGGTGAGCGCCTGCGCGAGCTCGTCGCGCACCGAGCTCTCCACCGCGGCGTACGCGTCGTCCTGGTACTCGAGGTAGACCGGGTACTCGGCGGTCTCCTTGGCGGAGCGCCCGGCGAGGTCGCTCTGCGCCTTGCAGAGCACCTTGATGAACGGCTTGGCGGCCTCGAGGCCCTCGGCCACGATCTCCTCGGTCGGGGCGACCGCGCCGTCGGCGACGAGCTTCAGCGTGCCAGGCGTGGACTCGGCCTCGACCATCATGATCGCGACATCGCCGTCCTCGAGCACCCGGCCGGCCACGACCATGTCGAAGGTGGCCCGCTCCAGCTCGGTGTGGGTCGGGAAGCCCACCCACTGGCCGTCGATGAGCGCCACCCGGACGCCGCCGATGGGGCCGGAGAACGGCAGCCCGGCGATCTGGGTGGACATCGACGCGGCGTTGATGGCGACCACGTCGTACAGGTGGTCGGGGTTGAGCGCCATGATCGTCTCGACGATCTGGATCTCGTTGCGCAGCCCCTTGGCGAACGACGGGCGCAGCGGCCGGTCGATCAGCCGGCAGGTGAGGATGGCGTCCTCGGACGGCCGGCCCTCACGCCGGAAGAACGAGCCGGGGATCCGGCCCGCCGCGTACATCCGCTCCTCCACGTCCACGGTGAGCGGGAAGAAGTCCAGGTTCTCCTTGGGGTGCTTCGACGCGGTCGTCGCGGAAAGCACCATGGTGTCGTCGTCCAGGTAGGCGACGGCGGAGCCGGCGGCCTGGCGTGCCAGGCGGCCGGTCTCGAATCGGATCGTGCGCGTGCCGAAGGAGCCGTTGTCGATAACGGCCTCGGCTGTCTGCACACCCTCCACGGGGTCCTCCTCTGAGGTGGGTCCTTACCCCGCCCACCCCGACCCCGCGGCCGGTCTTCGATCGAAGCCCCCGGAGACGTGCGAGGCGGATGCGCCCCGGACCCGGGAACCACTACCGAGGACCGGCCCAAGCGCGGGCCGGCAAGGCGGGTGATGGTCGTTGTTCAGTTGGCTTACCGGGGTTGCTTCCCCGGACCGGGCGTCGTCATGACCGAACGCCCGAAAACGAGAGAGGGAGCGGCAGCAGCCGCTCCCTTCCCGGTGTCACCGACGCAGACCGAGCCGTTCGATCAGGCTGCGGTAGCGGCTGATGTCGGTCTTCTGCAGATACTTCAGCAGGCGACGCCGCTGGCCGACCATCAGCAGCAGGCCGCGCCGGCTGTGGTGGTCGTGCTTATGAGTCTTGAGATGCTCGGTGAGCTCGGTGATCCGGCGGGTGAGCAGCGCGACCTGCACCTCGGGCGAACCGGTGTCGCCCTCGTGGGTCGCGTACTCCTCCATGATCTGCTTCTTGTCGGCGGTGTCGAGCGACACAGCACTCCTTCTTGTCGTAAACGGCACGCATCCATGGCAGTCTCCCGGCGGATGCGGGATGCGTCCGGGGGAACCACGCGTGCCAGCAGTCCCCACCGGGCGGCCGCGCCGAACATGGCGCAGGCAGAGTAGCCAGGTTATACACCCCCGGCAGCACATCACGTTACCACGCGTGGCGGCGTGCCGACGCCCAACGCGAAAAGAGCTGGTCAGCGTGGGGGCTCGGCGGAGCCCTGGAGGATCTCCCGCGCGGCGCGGACGTCGTTGCGCATCTCCGCGACGAGCTCGTCCACCGAGTCGAAGCGCAGCGTGTCGCGGATGCGGGCCACGAAGCCCACCGCGGCGTGGTCGCCGTACAGGTCGAGGTCGTCGCGGTCCAGCGCGTACGCCTCCACGGTGCGGCTCTCGCCGTCGAACGTCGGGTTGGTGCCGATGGAGATCGCCGCCGGCCAGGTCTCCTGCTTCCGCCCCGGCTCGGCATGGGCGGGCACGGTCAGCCATCCCGCATACACCCCGTCCAACGGGATCGCGCTGAACGGCAGGGTCTCCAGGTTCGCGGTCGGAAAGCCCAGCGCACGGCCGCGCCGCGCGCCGCGGACCACCACGCCCTCGACCCGGTGCGGCCGACCCAGCGCCGCCGCCGCTGCCACGACGTCACCGTCGGCGAGCCGCTCCCGTACGTGCGTGGAGGAGATCGTCTCGGTGTTGGCGACGAGCGGCACGCCCTCGGCGGCGAAGTCGTACGACTCGCCGAGCTTGGCCAGCGTGTCCACGTCGCCGGCGGCCTTGTGGCCGAAGCGGAAGTTCTCCCCCACCGCGACCGCGGCCGCGTGCAGCCGGTCCACCAGCACCTGCCGGACGAACGACTCCGGGTCGAGCTTGGAGAACTCCACCGTGAACGGCAGCACGCACACCGCGTCCGCGCCGAGCTCGGCGAGCAGCTCGGCCCGGCGGCGCGCGCCGGTGAGCAGCGGCGGGTGGCTGCCCGGGCGGATCACCTCGTCCGGGTGCGGGTCGAAGGTGATCACCACGACCGGCAGGCGCAGCTCCCGGCCCAGCTCCACGGCCCGGCCCACGATGGTCTGGTGGCCCCGGTGGACACCGTCGAACACGCCGATGGTGACGACGGACCTGCCCCAGTCGAGAGGCACGTCCTCAAGGCCCTGCCAACGCCGCACCGCTTCGCTCCTCGCACTCGCAGTCGACATCCCCTATGCCGTTCCAAGCCTGCCACGCCCACCCGCCCACTCCGTACAGCGCCCCTCGATCAACAAATCTCTAGGGGGTGGCGAAGACGATGGTGGGTTTTGTTTGGCCGGATTGTTCTTCGCCGAGGGCCAGGAGGGTGCCGTCGGGGGCGAAGAGGCCGGCTGGGCCTGTGCCGAGGCCGGTGGCCTGGATGCGGCCGCCGTGCACCAGGCGCCGGGCCTCCTCCTGGGTCACCGTACGGGCAGGGAAGGCGGCGCGCACGGCCTCCGCGATGGGGAGCACGGTGAGGTCCTTCTCCAGCTGCTCCAGGGTGTGCGCGCGGTCCAGCCCGTACGGCCCCACACGGGTGCGGCGCAGCGCGGTGAGGTGACCGCCCACGCCGAGCCCTTCACCCAGATCCCGGGCCAGCGCGCGGATGTAGGTGCCGCTGGAGCAGACGACCGAGGCGTCCACGTCCACGAAGCCGCCCTCGCGGCGGATCGCCGTGATCGCGAACGCGTGCACCGTCACCGGCCGCGCCACCAGCTCCACCCGCTCGCCCTCGCGGGCGCGCTTGTACGAGCGCACACCGTCCACCTTGATCGCGCTGACCTGGGGCGGAACCTGCTCGATAGGGCCGGTCAGGGCCGCCACACCGGCGCGGACGGCCTCGTCGGTGACCTCACCCGCCGGGCGTGTCGCGGTGACCTCACCCTCGGCGTCGTCGGTGTTCGTGGTCTGCCCGAGCCGGATCGTGGCGTCGTACGCCTTCTCGGTGAGCGTCAGGTGCCCGAGCAGCCGGGTCGCCTTCTCCAGGCCGATCACCAGGACACCGGTGGCCATCGGGTCGAGCGTGCCCGCGTGGCCCACCCGGCGGGTGCCGACCAGCCGGCGCAGCCGCGCGACGACGTCGTGCGACGTCCAGTCGGACGGCTTGTCGACGATGACGAGCCCGCTCTCCGCGGGCACAGGACGCGAGCGCAACCAGGGCCTCCCTCACTGCTGAGGCAGCCTAGTTCACCGGCCGACTAGAGGGGGGCCGTGGCGCGGCTCAGGGCGTCGCGGAACCGGCCGATCGCCTCGGCGGGGAAGCCGCGCCAGAGGAAGCCGGCCATGCCGGGCCCGCCGCCCCCGCCGAGGCGGGTACAGATACGGCCCACGTCGACGTCGCCCTTGGACCGCGTGGAGCCGTACCAGGCGCCGTCGTCGGTCTCCTTGAGCACCACCACGAGCTCCGCCTCGGCGGTGCCGCGCAGCACGTCGACCACGCCCTCGACCTGGTCGTACGAGAGCCCGTACGCGGCCCGGTCGGCGCGCGTCACCGTCGTCCACACCAGACCGCGGCCGCGCGCGGCCTCCGGTTCCAGCCGGGCCCGGCCGAGCACGCCGGACAGCGCCTGCAGGTAGCCGAACGGGGCGTTCTCCCAGAGCCGGCCCGCCACCTCCTCCGGCTGGATGCCGGTGGCGAGCAGCCGGGCGGCCAGCGCGTGCACCGCGGGAGTGGTGGTGGCGCGGCGGAACGACCCGGTGTCGGTGACCAGCCCGACGTACAGCGAGAGCGCCACCTCGTGGGTGATCGGCATGCCGAGCGCGACGATGAGCCGCTCGGCGAGCACCGCCGTGGCGGCGGCGTGCGGGTCCACGAGGTGGGCGGTGCCGTACCCGGTGTTGGACGCGTGGTGGTCGACGACGAGCAGTTCCTCGGCCTTCATGGCGTTGGCGGCGAGGCCGCCGAGCCGGTCCAGGCTGCCCGCGTCGAAGGCGACCATCACCTCCGGCGCGGCGGGAAAGTCGGCCGGCTCCGCGAGCAGCTCGAGGCCGGGCAGGAAGCGCAGGTTGTGCGGCACCGTGAAGGGCTCGCCGAACGAGGCCGTGCAGTCCTTGCCGGCCGCCCTGAGCACCTGGGCGACGGCGAGCATGGAGCCGAGCGCGTCACCGTCCGGGTTGACGTGGCAGGCCAGCGCGACGCGGTCCGCCCTCTCCAGTAACGAGACCGCCCGGTACAGGTCGGCGCTGGTGACGCCGGCCCGGGCGGTCTCCGTCGTGGAGTTCACGAAGCGGAGTATCCCGCTTCGCCATCCCCTCTGTGCTCGCTTTCGGCAAGGTCGTCATCGGACGCCTCTCCGTCCGGCTCCGCGTCCTCGTCGCGGGGCTGACGGTACGGGTCCGGATCGCCGGCCGGCGCCGCGCCGGCCGCGGCCTCGGCCACCGCCGCGTCCGCCGCCCGGGCCCGCTCCAGCAGGTCCTCGATGTGGCGGACGTTCTCCTGTACGTCGTCCTGGACGAACGACAGCGTCGGCGTGTGCCGCAGACCGGTCTGCTTGCCCACCTCGGAACGGATCAGCCCGCGCGCGCTGGAGAGCGCCGCGGCCGTGTCGGCCCGCTCCCCCTCGCTGCCCATCACCGTGTAGAACACGGTGGCGTCGCGCAGATCGTTGGTGAGCCGGGTGTCCGTCACCGTCACGAAGCCGAGCCGTGGATCCTTGATCCGCCGCTCCAGCATCTCCGCGACGATCTGCTGAATGCGGTCCGCGAGCTTGCGGGCCCTCGCGGCGTCGGTCACCAGTCCTCCTCGTTGAACAGCCGCCGGCGCGCCGAGAGCAGTTCGATCTCGGGCCGGGCGGCCACCAGGCGCTCGCAGGCGTCGAGCACCTCACCGCAGTGCGCGGGCGACGACGAGACCATCGCCACGCCGACCTCGGCGCGGCGGTACAGATCAGTATCCCCCGTCTCGGCGGCCGCCACCGGGAACCGCTTCTGCAGCTCCGCGATGATCGGCCGGACCGCGGAGCGCTTCTGCTTCAGCGATCGCACGTCACCGAGCAGTACGTCCAGGGTCAACGCCCCGATGTACATCGTCCGCCCCACTTGTCGCCCCCGTGGTCACGGTCGCCCTTCCCCGCCTCGGCGGGGAAGGGCGACCGTGCACCGTGGATGTTCACCGCGCGTCAGACGCGGGGCTTCTCCCTCATCTCGAAGGTCTCGATGACGTCCTCGACCTTGATGTCGTTGTAGCCGACGCCGATACCACACTCGAAGCCCTCGCGGACCTCGGTGGCGTCGTCCTTGAACCGGCGCAGGGACTCCACCGTGAGGTTGTCGGCCACGACGACGCCGTCGCGGACCAGGCGGGCCTTGCTGTTGCGGTTGATCGTGCCGGACCGCACGATCGAGCCCGCGACGTTGCCGATCCGCGGCACCTTGAAGACCTCGCGGATCTCCGCCGTACCGAGCTGGACCTCTTCGAACTCGGGCTTGAGCATGCCCTTGAGGGCGGCCTCGATCTGGTCGATCGCCTGGTAGATGACCGAGTAGAAGCGGATGTCCACGCCCTCGCGGTCCGCCAGCTCCCGGGCGCGTCCCTCCGGCCGTACGTTGAACGCGACGATGATCGCGTCCGACGTGATGGCCAGGTTGACGTCGTCCTGGGTGATGGCGCCGACGCCGCGGCGGATGACCCGGAGGGCCACCTCCTCGCCGACGTCGATCTTGACGAGCGCGTCCTCCAGGGCCTCCACCGAACCGGAGACGTCGCCCTTGATGATGAGCACGAGCTCCTCGCGGTCGCCCGCGGCGAGCTGTGCCTCCCAGTTCTCCAGGGAGACGCGACGGCGCGACTTCGCCTGCTGGGCGTTGCGCTCGCGCGCGGCCCGCTGCTGGGCGATCTGCCGTGCCACCCGGTCGTCGTCGACCACGATGAAGTTGTCGCCCGCGCCCGGCACGTTGGTCAGGCCGAGCACCAGCACCGGGGTGGAGGGCGGAGCCTCCTGGACCTGGTTGCCGGCGTCGTCGAGCATGGCCCGGACCCTGCCGTACGCGTCGCCACAGACGATGGACTCGCCGACCCGGAGCGTGCCGCGCTGCACCAGCACGGTCGCCACGGAGCCACGGCCGCGGTCGAGGTGCGCCTCGATCGCCACGCCCTGCGCGTCCTGGTCGGGGTTGGCCCGCAGGTCGAGCTCGGCGTCGGCGGTCAGCACGATCGACTCGAGCAGGTTGTCGATGCCCTCGCCCTTGAGCGCGGAGATGTCGACGAACTGCGTCTCGCCGCCGAACTCCTCGGCCACCAGGCCGTACTCGGTGAGCTGGGCCCGCACCTTCTGCGGGTCGGCGCCCTCCTTGTCGACCTTGTTGACCGCGACCACGATCGGCACACCGGCCGCGCTGGCGTGGTCGATCGCCTCCGTGGTCTGCGGCTTCACGCCGTCGTCGGCGGCGACCACCAGCACCACGATGTCGGTGGTCTCGGCACCGCGGACCCGCATGGCGGTGAACGCCTCGTGACCCGGGGTGTCGATAAAGGTGATCTTGCGGTCCTGCCCGTCGACCTCGGTGGCCACCTGGTACGCACCGATGTGCTGGGTGATGCCGCCCGCCTCGCGCGCCGCCACGTTGCTGTGCCGGATCGCGTCGAGCAGCTTCGTCTTACCGTGGTCGACGTGGCCCATGACGGTGACGACCGGCGGCCGCGCCGCCAGATCGGACTCGTCGCCCTCGTTCTCGCCGAACTCGATGTCGAAGGACTCGAGAAGCTCGCGGTCCTCCTCCTCCGGGCTGACGACCTCGACGACGTAGTTGAGCTCCGAGCCGAGCAGCTGCAGCGTCTCGTCGCTGACCGACTGCGTGGCCGTGACCATCTCGCCGAGGTGCATCATGACCTGCACCAGCGACGCGGGGTTGACGCCGATCTTGTCGCCGAAGTCGGCGAGCGAGGCGCCGCGCGGCAGCCGGACGGTCTGCCCGTTGCCCCGAGGGATCTTGACGCCGCCGATGGCGGGCGCCTGCATGTTGTCGAACTCTTGACGGCGCTGCTTGCGCGACTTGCGGGCACGGCCCGGACGGCCACCGGGACGGCCGAAGGCGCCCTGCGTGCCGCCACGGCCGCGGCCACCGCCGCCACCGGGACGACCGCCGAAGCCGCCGGGACGGCCGCCACCGCCGCCGCCACCGCCGCCGGGACGGCCACCGCCGCCACCGCCGAAGCCGCCGCGACCTCCGCCGCCACCGCCGCCACCCGGACGGCCACCGCCGCCGGGACGACCGCCACCGCCGCCACCGGGACGACCGGAGGGGGCGGGACGCGACGAGGGCATGTTCATCGGGCTGGGACGCGGTCCGCCGGGGCGCGGGCCACCGGGACGCGGGCCCATGCCGGCCGGACTCGGCCGCGGGCCACCCGCACCGGCGGCGCCGGAACGGCCGCCTGCCCCCGCGGGACGAGGCCCGCCGGGACCGCCACCACGCCGGTCACCCTGGCCTGAGCCGGGGCCGGGGCGCGCACCGTCGCGGCCGCCCTCGCGGCCGGGGCCGGGACGCGGACCCGGACGCGGGCCGGGCTTGGCGGCGCCCATGCCGGTCGCCGTGGACGCGAAGGGGTTGTTGCCGGGACGCGGGCCACCGGCGCGCGGGCCCGGACGCGGGCGGCCGCCACCGGGGCGCGGCCCGTCGGGACGCGCGGCACGGTCGCCTCGGTCACCACGATCACCACGGTCGCCACGCTCGGCGGGAGCCGGCCTCGGGCCGGGACGCGGACCCGGCTTGGGGGACGCGGGACGTGCGTCGCCCGCGTCGGCCGCGGGAGCGGCCGGTGCACCGGCGTCGGCGACGTCGGCGGCCGGCTGCGCTGGCGCCTCGGGTACCTCAGGTGCCTCCGGGGCGGAATCGGCCTGCACCGGGCGCGGGCCCGGTTTGGGGGACGCCGCGGGCCGGGGGCCCGGACGCGGGCCGGGCTTGGGGGATGGACGTGCGGACTCGCCGGCGCCACCGCCGGCGGATTCGGTGGTCTTGGCACCACCGGAGCGGCGGCCGCTCTTCTTTCCGCTGCCACCGCCGCTGAATGCTTCCTGAAGTTTGCGTACCACCGGCGCCTCGATCGTGGAGGACGCCGACCGTACGAACTCGCCCATCTCGTTGAGCTTGGCCATGACGACCTTGCTCTCAACGCCGAACTCCTTGGCGAGCTCGTATACCCGGACCTTCGCCACTGCTCTCCTTCTAATCGGCCCGGGTGCGTGTGCTGCTCCGGACCGTCGCTAGCTTGACATGCTCATCGCTGCGTGCTCATCGAGCGCTCATCGCAATCTGAACCCGCTTCCGACTCGTGGCGCCCTTCGTGGCGCCACCGTCCTGAGAGACAACACTGCTCAACGACTTTCTCCTTTGCGCGATGGCCCGGCGGATCCACGCCGTTCCACACCGCGTCCACTTCAACCCGTACGGCGCGTCAAATACTCCCTGAGCGCACCGGTGTCGAGCGCCCCCGTCCGGCGAAACGCCTTGAGGAACGCCCGTCGACGCTCAGCGAGCTCCAAGCACCGCAGGTCGGGATGCACCGAGGCACCCCGCCCGGGCAGCCGCCCGTGGGGGTCGGGGATCACAACGCCCTCGACCACCACCAAGCGGAGCAGATCGGACTTGGCCGCACTGACCCGGCAGCCTACGCACATGCGATGCGGGGCCGCCAGCCCACGCGTTGGAAGTCTACCGCGCCGACGCATCGGCCGGACCGGACACCTGTTCGGAATCCGAACCCGGGGCCGCGCCCGCGGCGGGACCCGCGCTCCCCTCGGAGGCCTCCGTGGACGTGCCGGAGCCGCCGGAGCCACTCGGCTCGCCGGCGGCGCCCTCGGTGTCGGCGCGGATGTCGATCCGCCAGCCGGTCAGCCGGGCGGCGAGCCGGGCGTTCTGCCCCTCCTTGCCGATGGCCAGGGAGAGCTGGTAGTCGGGCACGATCACCCGGGCCATCCGGTTCTCGAGGTCGACGATCTCCACCCGGCTCACCCGGGCCGGGGACAGCGCGTTGGCCACGAACTCGGCCGGCTCGGCCGACCAGTCGACGATGTCGATCTTCTCGCCGTGCAGCTCGGTCATCACGTTGCGGACCCGGCTGCCCATCGGGCCGATGCACGCGCCCTTGGCGTTCACGCCCTGCTTGGTGGACCGCACGGCGATCTTGGTACGGTGCCCGGCCTCGCGCGCCACCGCGGCGATCTCCACGGTGCCGTCGGCGATCTCGGGCACCTCCAGCGCGAACAACTTGCGCACCAGGTTGGGATGCGTACGGGACAGGGTCACCGAGGGGCCGCGGTGCCCCTTGCGCACCTGCAGCACGTACGCCCTGATGCGCTCGGAGTGCCCGTAGTCCTCGCCCGGCACCTGCTCCTGCGGCGGCAGCACGGCCTCCACCCGGCCCAGGTCGACCAGCACGTTGCGCGGGTCCTTGCCCTGCTGGATGACGCCGGCCACGATATCGCCCTCGCGGCCCGCGTACTCCCCGAAGGTCAGCTCGTCCTCGGCGTCGCGCAGGCGTTGCAGGATGACCTGCTTGGCGGTGGTCGCCGCGATGCGGCCGAAGCCGGTCGGCGTGTCGTCGTACTCCCGGGGCTCCTCGGTCTCGCCGCCGTCCTCGGTCGCCCACACGGTCACGTGGCCGGTCGAGCGGTCCAGCTCGACCCGTGCGCGGGTGGCCGCGCCCTCCGTGCGGTGATACGCGATGAGGAGCGCGTCCTCGATCGCCTTACAGACGAGATCGACCGAGATGTCCTTCTCGCGCTCCAGGCTGCGGAGCACTGCCATGTCGATGTCCACGTCGAAACCCCCTACTCGCCGTCGTCGCCGGGGGTGTCCGGATCGCGGCGGAACTCGACTTGGATCCTGCCTGGTCCGAGCTCGCCGTAGCCCATCCGGCGCTTCTCGCCGTCGACGTCGACGGTCACGCCGTCGTCGTCGGCCGCGAGGATGCGGCCCTCCAGGGTCGCCCCGTCGTCGGCCGGCAGCGGGGCGCGGACCAGCCGGCCCGTCGCGCGCCGCCAGTGCCGCGGCTCGGTGAGGGGACGGTCCACCCCGGGCGAGCTGACCTCGAGGACGTACGGCGCGTCACCCATCGCGCCGGAGTCGTCGAGCACGCCGGAGACGGTATGGCTGACGGTCGCCACCGCGTCGAGGTCGACGCCGTCGTCGGAGTCGACGACCACCCGCAGCAGCCGGCGCCGGCCCGCCGGGGTGACCTCGACCGCCTCGAGATCGAAACCCGCCGCGGCCACGGCCGGTTCGAGCAGCTGCACGAGACGGGCGCGACGATCGTTTGCGCTCATGTGAACCTCCTCGTGCTCTCTGCCCAACTGGCCCGGCCTACGCACGCCCGGGTGCGGGTATGCGTAGGTGCCGGGGCGCGCTCGGCCTGCCCGAGCGGCCGCCCCGGTCCACCCCGCCCTCGCGGACGAGCACCTCAAGCTTATCGGCCTCCGCCGCGCCCGGCGGTCGTTCGCCACCGCGCGGACATTCCCCGGGCGCGCCGGCGCGCCGCGCGCCCTTTCCGGAGGTCAGACCGGATTTGTCCAATCCATCGATCTTCCCTTAGGCTCCGCCCTGGCCTTAGGCAAGGCTTACCTAAAACGTGACCTCGTCCGTCGCACACAGAGGGTGGGAGGGCGGTTGTCCTCGACATGGACGGCGGCCTCCCGTCGCCCCTTCGTTGTCGCGGCCTGCGCGGTGCTGCTGGCCGCCGCGGTGCTGGCGAGCCTCGCGCTGGGCAGCCGTACCCTGCCGCCGGCCGCGGTGCCGCAGGCCCTGGTGAGCCCGGACGGCGGTGACGCCACCGCCGTCGTGCGGTCGCTGCGGCTGCCCCGTACGGTCACCGGCATCGCCGCGGGCGCCGGCCTCGCCCTGGCCGGCGTGCTCATGCAGGCGCTCACCCGCAACCCGCTGGCCGATCCGCGGATCATGGGCGTCACCTCCGTTCGTCGTGGCGGGAGTCCTCGCGGCGTTCGCCACGGCTCGCGGACTTGACGCGCTGGCCCTCGGCGACGACGTGGCGCGCGGGCTGGGCCGCAGCGTGGGCGGCGTACGGCTGCCGGCTCGGCGCGGTGCCGAACCCGGGTGCGGGCCGGACGGTGCTGGCCGCGGGGTCACTGCGGTTCCTGCTGCACCATCGCGCGCTGGCCGTCGGTACGGCGCTGGGCGCGCTCACCGCCGTGGCCGTCCTGGTCTCGGTGGGGATCGGCAGCACCTTCATCGCGCCCGCCGACGTGGCCCGCGCGCTGCTCGGCCAGGGCGACGCGGTCATCGTGGTGCAGAACCTGCGGCTGCTCGGATCTGGCTCACCGGCAGCCTCGCCGGCCTCGGGTACGCCGAGGCGCTCACCTTGCTGGTCCCGCTGGCCGCGGCCGTGCCGGTGCTGCTGTGGGCGGGGCGGGCGCTGGACAGCACCGCACTCGACGACGACGTGGCGCGCGGCATCGGCGTACGGGTCACCGGCAGGCGGTTCGCGCTGGCGCTGGTCGCGGTCGTGTTCGCCGCGCTGGCGACCTCGCAGGCGGGCGCGGTCGACTTCGTCGCGCTGGCCGCACACCGCAGCTCGCCCGCCGGCTGATCCGGGCCGAACGACCGCCGCTGGCCTGTGCCGCACTCGCGGGGGCGCTGCTCACCGTGGTCGCCGACCTGGTGGCGCGTACGGCGTTCGCCCCGGTGCAGCTGCCGGTCGGGGTGCTCACCGCGGCGCTCGGCGGCCCGTACCTGCTGTGGCTGCTGCTTCGGAGGAGGTAAGGAACGCATGACCGGGGAACGGCGGCCGTCCGTGGAGTCGGCGGCACGTGACCTCACCGCCGGCTACGGCGAACGCATGGTCATCGAAGATCTCGGGATGGAACTGCCCGGCGGCGTGTTCACCGTCATCGTGGGGCCGAACGCCTGCGGCAAGTCCACCCTGCTGCGCACGCTGGCCCGGCTGCTGCGGCCACGCTCGGGTACGGCGCTGATCGACGGCGCCGGTGTGCACGCGCAACCCACCCGGGAGCTCGCCCGGCGGCTCGGCGTACTGCCGCAGGGACCGGTCACCCCCGAAGGGCTCAGCGTCGCCGACCTGGTGGCGCGTGGCCGGCAGCCGTACCAGCGCTGGTTCCGGCAGTGGGACGCCGAGGACACCGAGTCGGTCGAGCGGGCGCTGCGGCTGACCGGGCTGGACGGCCTGCGGGACCGCCCGGTCGACGCGCTGTCGGGCGGCCAGCGGCAGCGGGTGTGGATCGCGATGACGCTGGCGCAGGACACCGACACGCTGTTGCTGGACGAGCCCGCCACCTACCTCGACCTCACCCACCAGGTCGAGGTGCTGAACCTGCTGCGGCTCCAAGTTCCGCCAGGAGAAGTTCTACGGCGAGCTCTCCAAGATCGCGCCCACCGTGTTCACCGACAAGGTCGGCAAGCCGTGGAAGGAGAACTTCCTCCTCGACGCCGAGGCGGTCGGCAGGAAGGCGGAAGGCGGAGGGCGAGACAAAGCTCAGTGCGTACGAGTCCCGTGCCAAGGAGGTCGGCTCCGGGCTGGGCGACCCGGCGAAGCTGAAGATCAGCCTGATCCGGTTCAGGCCTGATGAGATCCGGCAGTACGGGCCCGAGTCCTTCTCCGGGATCGTGCTGAACGATATCGGCCTCGGCCGGCCGCAGGGGCAGCTGCTGGAGGGCGCTGAGGACCGGCGGTTCGCGCCGCTCAGCCCCGAGCGCATCGGGGAGGCCGACGGCGACTTCATCTTCGTCTCCGCCTTCGGCGCCAAGGCCGCCGCGGCCCAGGCCAAGGTCACCGCCGGGCCGCTGTGGCAGAGGCTCGACGCGGTCAAGGCCGGGCACGCCAAGGTGGTCGACGACGAGACGTGGATGACCGGCATCGGGGTCACCGCCGCCGGGAAGATCCTCGACGACGTGCAGAAGTACCTGACGCCGCCGGCCAAGGGCTGACCGCACGGCCCGATCGCGGCGGCCATTCCACGGGGCGGATCCCCTTAAGCTGTCTCCGTTGTCGTGCCATCGGGGAGTGATCATGGTGACCGCTGGTGGACCCGGCCGGCGCGCGGTGCTCCACGGCGGTGCCGCGCTCGGTGTCGGTCTGTTGGGTGCGGGTTCCGCGCTCACCGGGTGCCAGGCCGAGCCCGAGCCGGAGCCGCCGTCCCCCGACGAGGTCGCGCTGCAGGCGACCATCGCCGACAAGGAGTCCCTGGTCCAGCGCTATCTCCTGCTCCGTGGCGCCGAGCCCGGCCTGGCGCGTACGCTCGATCTGCTCGTCGCGGACCACCGGGCGCACCTCGCCGAGCTGCGGCTGCGGCTGCCCGGCCGCGGCACGGCGTCCCCCTCACCGAACGCCGGCCAGGACGGGGAAGGCGGCGGCACGCCCACGCCGTCCCGCTCGCCGTCGCAGCGGCCGCCGTCGCTGGAGACGTTGCGCGCCGCCGAGGCGGCCGCCGCGGCCGCCCGGATCCGCCGGCTCGCCGGTGTGTCCACCCCGGTGGCCCAGCTGCTGACCTCGATCGGCGCCTGCGAGGCCGTTCACGCGGACCACCTCGGCGAGGCCGCCCGATGAAGAACTCCGGGCCGGCCGTGGTCGCCGGCCGGGCGCTGAAAGGGGCTGTACGGTGACGCCGTCTCCCAGTCCGTCCACCGAGGCCGCGGCGGTCGTGGCGGCGCTGCAGGCGACGCTCGAGTCCGAGCACGCGGCGATCTACGGCTACGGCGCTCTCGGCGCCCACCTCGGCGGCACCGAGCGCGACCGCGCCCGCCGCGACCTCGACGTACACCGGCTGCGGCGGGACCGGCTGCACGCCATGCTCACCGAGCGCGCCGCCGCCCCCGCCGCCGCCCGCTCCGCCTACCGCCTGCCGCTCCGGGTGACCGACGCGATGACCGCCCGCCACCTCGCCCGCACGCTCGAACAACGCCTCACCCGGACGTACGTGGCCCTGGCCGGCGCCCCCGACCCGGAGGTGCGCCGCTTCGCGGCGATCGCCGCCCAGGACGCCACCTTGCGCACCACACGCTGGGGCGGGCGCACCGGCCCCTTCCCCGGCGTCCCCAACGGCGCCTACCGCTGAGGCGTGGCCGCCGGCGGCGGCTCCGGACGGGGTTGGCACGATCATGATCGGTATGGAGACGGATCGGGGGCTGGAGGTGCCATGTCCGCTGCGTCCGCGACCCCGCAAGGCGTGACCCGGGAGTTCGTCGGGCTCCCGTCCCCGCTGGCCCCACGCGCCGGCGCGGGCGGCCACCCCTGCCAGGGGATCTACCACGCCCCTGCCGGCGGGCGGCCCCGTACGGCCTTCATCGCGACCCACTACAACGCGGACTTCTCGGAGCACTACCTGGCCGAGCACCTGGCCGCGCGCGGATACGGCTTCCTCGGCTGGAACACCCGGTTCCGCGGCAACGAGGCGTACTTCCTGCTGGACCACGCGCTCGCGGAGATCGGCGTGGGCGTGCGCTGGCTGCGCGAGCGGGCCGGGGTGGAGCGGGTGGTGCCGCTCGGCAACTCCGGCGGCGGCTCGCTGATGGCGGCGTACCAGTCGCAGGCCACGGAGCCGAACGTGACCCCGGTCGCGGGCATGCGCCCGATCCCGGCGATCGACGACCTGCCCGCCGGGGACCTGTACGTGGCCCTCGCCGCGCACCCCGGCCGCCCCGAGGCGCTCACCGCCTGGATGGACCCGTCGGTGACCGACGAGACCGACCCGCTCGCCGCCGACCCCGGGCTCGACCCGTTCGCCCCGGGCAACGTGCCCCCGTACGACCCGGACTTCCAGCGCCGTTACCGCGCCGCCCAGGTGGCCCGCAACGAGCGGATCACCGACTGGGCGCTGAGTGAGGTGGAGCGGCTCGCCGCGCCGGGCTCACGCGCCCGGGACCGGCTGTTCACCGTGTACCGCACCTGGGCCGACCTGCGCATGATGGACCCCACGCTGGAGCCCTCGGACCGCCGCCCGAACCACTGCTACGCGGGCGACCCGGCCAAGGCCAACTACGGCGTGTTCGGCATCGGCGCGCTCAGCACGCTCCGCGGCTGGCTGTCCATGTGGAGCCTGCGTACGTCGCAGTGCCGCGCGGCCCCGCATCTGGCGCGGATCACGGTCCCGTCCCTGGTGGTACACGCGACGGCGGACACCGGTGTGTTCGAAAGCGACGTCCGGGCGATCCTGGACGCCCTCGCCGCCGCGGACAAGAGCCTGGAGTACGTGGCCGGCGACCACTACTTCGCCGAGCGCGAGGGCGCCCGCGCCGAGGTCGCCGACCTCGTCGCCGCCTGGGTGGCGGACCGCGCGGCCTGATCGCGCCATGTCCCGCTCACCGCGGGACGAACGCGCGCGCAACGGGTAGATCACCCGCCGAGGGGGCGCGCCATGTTCGTGATCGTCGGTTCCATCGCGGCATTCCTCGGCTATATGTCCACCCTGGTGTGGTGGATGGGTGGCTGGGAGTACTCCGCCATGGCGTGGGCGCAGGACGCCCAGCCCCTGGCCGGCCTGCTGGTCGGCACGGTGGGCCTGCTGCTGGCGATCCTGTCCCGCGCCGAATGGCGCCAGGGCAGCCGCTAGCCGCCCGAACGCTCGGGACACCCGAAACCTTAGGAGACCCGAGCACTCAGGAGGCGACGACCTCCACCACCCGGTCGACGACCCCGTCGAGCGCGACCTCCGTACGGTCCCCGGTCGCACGGTCCTTCAACTCCACGACGCCGTCGGCGAGCCCGCGCCCGACCACGAGGATCGTGGGCACCCCGATCAGCTCGGAGTCGTTGAACTTGACCCCCGGCGACACGCCCTTGCGGTCGTCCACGATCACCCGGACGCCGCGCTCCTCCAGCTCCCCGGCGATGCGCAGCGCCGCCTCGATCTGGTCGTCGCTCTTGCCGGTGGCGACGATGTGCACGTCGGCGGGGGCGACCTCGCGCGGCCAGATGATGCCCTTGTCGTCGTGGCTCTGCTCGATGATCGCGGCCACCGAGCGCGACACGCCCACCCCGTACGACCCCATGGTCACCCGCACCGGCTTGCCGTCCGCCCCGAGCGCGTCGAGCCCCTGCACATCGGCGTACTTCCGGCCGAGCTGGAAGATGTGACCGAGCTCGATGCCGCGGGAGATGGCGAGCAGGCCGCCGCAGCGCGCGCACCGGTCGCCGGCCCGCACCTCCACGGCGCCGATCTCGCCGTCGGGCTCGAAGTCGCGGCCCCGTACGACGTTCGCGGCGTGCTTGTCGGGCTGGTTCGCGCCGGTGATCCACGAGCTGCCCGGCACGACCGAGGGGTCGACCAGGTAGCGGACCTTCTCCTCGCGCAGGATCTGCGGGCCGATGTAGCCGCGCACCAGCGCCGGATGCGCGGCGATGTCGTCGGCGTCGGCCTGGGCCACCTCGGTGGGTTCGAACTGCCCCTCCAGCCGGTCCAGCGACACGTCGCGGTCGCCGGGCACGCCCACCACCAGCAGCTCCCAGTCCTCACCGGGGCGGCAGGTCTTCAGCACCACATTCTTCAGCGTGCCAGAGGCGTCGACGTCGTAGCCCTGCGCGCGGACGGACTCCACCAGGGTCTCGATGGTCGGCGTGTCCGGCGTGTCCAGCTCCACCATCGCGGCGTGCCCGGAGGGATCCTCGGCGGGCGGCACGGCCAGCTCGACCGCCTCGGTGTTCGCCGCGTAGTCGCAGTTCGTGCACTGCACGAAGGTGTCCTCACCGGTCGCCGACGGGGCGAGGAACTCCTCCGACGCCGAGCCGCCCATCGCGCCGGACACCGCGAAGACCGTGCGGACCTCCACGCCCAGCCGGGCGAAGAGCCGGTTGTAGGCCGAGCGGTGCAGCTCGTACGAGCGCTCCAGGCCCGCGTCGTCGAGGTCGAAGGAGTAGGAGTCCTTCATGACGAACTCGCGCCCGCGCAGCACGCCCGCGCGGGGCCGCGCCTCGTCGCGGTACTTCGTCTGGACCTGGTAGAGGATGACGGGATAGTCCTTGTAGGAGGAGTACTCCCCCTTGACCAGGTCGGTGAAGAGCTCCTCGTGCGTGGGGCCGAGCACGTAGTCGCCGCCCTTGCGGTCCTGCAGCCGGAACAGCTGGTCGCCGTAGTCGGTCCAGCGCCCGGAGTCCTCATAGAACTCGCGCGGCAGCAGCGCCGGGAACAGCACCTCCTGCCCGCCGATGCGGTTCATCTCCTCGCGCACCACGCGTGCCACGTTGTCCAGCACGAGCTTGCCGAGCGGCAGCCAGGAGTAGATCCCGGGCGCCACCCGCCGCACGTATCCGGCGCGGACCAGCAGCTTGTGGCTCGGCACCTCGGCGTCCGCCGGATCCTCGCGCAGGGTACGCAGGAACAGGGACGACATCCGCAGCAGCACGGGGAACTCCTCGAACAGAACAAACAAGGCGAAAAGCCTGGGCGCGACAAGAGAGGGTCCCAGCGTACTCAGGTCGTAGGCCCGCGCGCGCCGCCGTTATTCACATGGGCTGGAGTCATGGGGCCGCGACCCCATAGGTTTGCCGGAACACAGATCCGCGACGGCACACGCACGACATATGTACGACGGCACGGGCACGACGGCACACGCACGACGGTACGGGGAGGCGGCATGGCGGCGCCGGCCACGCTCGGGCTCGCCGAGCACAGCGGCTGGGCCGTGCTCGTCGCGCTCGGCGGCACGCCCCTGCAGCCGGTGCTGCTCACCCGGCGGCGGATCGAGCTGGTGCACACCCGCCCCGCCCGGCTGCCCGTCCAGCCGTTCCACGCCTCGGCAAGCCTGCCCGCGGACGAGGCCGCCGACCTGGTCGGCCGCGTACGCCGGGCCGCGCGCCGCAACGCGCGGCGCGAGCTGGCCCGTGCCCGGGACGAGCTCGCCGCGCGGGGTCATCCGGTTGCGGGCGCGGCGGTCGCGATCCACGAACGGGACGACCGGCTGCCGCCGCTGGACCGCGTGCTCCGCTCGCATCCGCTGCTGCACGCGGCCGAGGGCGAGCTGTACCGGGACTGCCTGGCGCACGCGGCGTCCGGGCTCGGCCTCGCGGTGACCAGATACCTGCCCGGCGGGCTCACCGGCCGGGCGGCGGCCGCCGTCGGCACCACGCCGGAGGCGCTGCAGGCGCACCTGCGGCTGCTCGGCCGCGCGGTGGGCCCGCCCTGGCAGAAGGATCAGCGGGTGGCGGCCACCGCGGCGTGGCTCGCCATGGCGGCGCCGGCGGGTCTCAGGGCTTGACGGCCAGCCCGCAGTACATGAAGGCGTTGCGGTCGGGCACCTCGGGGGCCGCCTCGTCCAGGTTCCACGTGTTCACCAACGTGACGCCCGGATCCACCAGGTCCAGGCCGGCGAACAGCGCCTCCACGCCGGAGCGCGTGTACGCGACGGTCGGGATGCCCTGCGCGTTGTAGCTCCGTACCGACTTGGCGACCTCGTCGCCCGCGGGCGCGGGCAGGTCGCCGGCCACCGTGGAGACGGCCAGCGCGCTGCCCGCGGGAAGCGCGCCGAGGATGGTGGACACGATCTCCCTGGCGCGCGCCTGGTCCGGGATGAACTGCAGGATCGCGATCACGCTGAGCAGCACCGGGCGGGACATGTCGAGCGTGTCCCGGACCTGGGGCGAGTCGAGGATGGCCTGCGGGTCGCGGAGGTCCGCGTTCACGTACGCGGTACGCCCCTGGGGGGTGCTGGTGAGCAGCGCCCGGGCGTGCGTCAGCACGATGGGGTCGTTGTCCACATAGACGACCCGGGACTCCGGCGCCACCGCCTGTACGACCTCGTGCATGTTGGGCGGCGTGGGCAGTCCGGTGCCGATGTCCAGGAACTGGCGGAGGCCGAGCTCGGTGACGGCGTGCTTGGCGACGCGCCGTACGAAGTCGCGGTTGGCGCGCATCGAGATCGGCAGGCCGGGCACCTGCCGCACGATCTCCTCGGCGGCGGCGCGGTCCGCGGGGAAGTTGGTCTTGCCGCCGAGCAGGTAGTCGTAGATGCGCGCGGCGTGTGGCACCTCGGTCTTCAGGTCGATCGTGTCGAGCCGTTCGCCGCGGGCCGCGGCGTCAAGCCATCGGCGTGCGTCGTCGGACACGAGCCCACACCCCTGCCATCCGATGATCTTGCTAGCGCCATCGTAATGAGGCACGCCTCGGACGGGACCCCCTCACCTCCGGGAAATCCCGCGATGCGACACAGATCACAGGCCGAACCGGCCCGCCTTCCCGGGATGCGGGAACGCGGCCGGAAACGGCCGGACGAATCGGTCAGAGCGCGAACTGCACGGCCGTACGGCCGTCCACGATCGGCGCGATCGTCTCCGCGATCGCCGCCCTGTGCTCCGGATGATCGCGGTAGACGAGATAGTCCTCCCGCGAGGCGAAGTCGGCCACCACGGCGAAGTCCCCGTTCCCCTGGTTGAGCCCCACGTCGCCGCCGAAGGCGTACGCGGCGATCTCCGGAATGGCGCCCGGCAGCGCGGACAGCCGCTCGGGCACGGCCCGGCGCTGCTCCTCGGTGGCCTCGGCCTTCCAGGTGAACACCACGACATGCCGAATCCCGCTCACGCTCACTCCCATCCTCACGTCGTCCTCGAGGCGAGCGTACGCCGCCGCCCACGACCGCACCCGGACGGGTCCACGGGAGCCGCGCCCGCCCGGCCCACGATCTTGACGACAGCTTTACCGGGACGACGGCGCGCGCAGCCCGCCCGCCCCGCCGGACGACTGCCAGGATCGTCCGCGACGAGAGTCCCGGCACCACAAGAGCTGGAGACCCTTGGCAACAGCACATCATCGGACACATTCAGGGGGAATCGCCATGCGCATGACGACGCGCGCGGCCGGGATCGCGGTGGCCGCGGCGGCCGGCGCTCTCATGTTCGGGTCGCCGGCCCAGGCCATGGAGAAGGACGACGGCGGCGACTGGAACAACAACGTCCAGCTCGTTCCGGTTCAGCTGTGCAACAGCGACATCGCCGCCCTGATCGGCGTGCAGGTTCCGGTCATCAGCCCGGAGACCGTGGGCGGGCCGTGCATCAACGGGCCCGTGCAGGGCGTCGACAAGGACTCCAAGGACTCCAAGGACTCCAAGGGCGGCCACAAGGGCGGCAAGCACGGTAAGGGCGGCAAGGACGGCTACAACGGCGGCCACGGCGACGGCTACAACGGCGGCTACAAGGACTGAGCGCCCGTACAGGGCGGGTGCCGCGCCACGCCGGCGGCACACCACCACCCCCGAGGCGCCGGGACCGTAAGGTCCCGGCGCCTCGGAACGTGCGGAGGCCTGCGACCGAAAGCCCGCCCGGAAACGCGGGCGAATTAGGGCGAAATCGAATTAGCACCAGCAAATAGTGCGCCCCCGCCGAGAATCTCGTGTCCGATGCGTGGCGCGAGCCGCATCGCGCGCATCTTTGTGTAATGTCATGCTCGCTTTGGGTGAGGTCTGCCACCCGGCAGGCCGGCCCGGAGACACCGGCAACAAACCAAGTTGGGGGACGAGAAGTGCTGAAGAAGACCATTGGCGTTGCCTTTGTCGCCGCCGCGGGCCTCATGATGATGGGCTCGCCGGCCAACGCCGACATGAAGCACGACTTCCCGTCGGGCGACTGGAACAACAACGTCCAGCTCATTCCGATTCAGCTCTGCAACAGCGACATCGCCGTCCTCGGCGTGCAGGTTCCGATCGCCTCCCCGGAGACGACGGGTCCCTGCATCAACGGCCCCGTCCAGGACTAGGGCCGTCTCGGGGTCGCGGCCGGCCCACCATGCCGGCCGTACCTTCCGAGCATGTGAGGGAATGTCTCGGGGGCATCGGATCCGCGCACCGATGCCCCTTTTCCACGTCTATGGCACGGCCACCACTCCACATTCTTTACGTTGATCTTGCATGTCGGTCATGGTTCCCCCCGCGGCGGCGGGCAATGCTTCAACCTGACGGCACATTCTCGGGCCCCGAGAGTGCCGGAGAAGGGCCTATGGGTCATTTCCGACAATCGAAATCGAGGGAATCGACGTGCTGAAGAAGACCATTGGCGTTGCCTTTGTCGCCGCCGCGGGCCTCATGATGATGGGCTCGCCGGCCAACGCCGACATGAAGCATGACTTCTCGTCGGGCGACTGGAACAACAACGTCCAGCTCATTCCGATTCAGCTCTGCAACAGCGACATCGCCGCCCTGATCGGCGTGCAGGTTCCGATCGCCTCCCCGGAGACCGTCGCCGGCCCCTGCATCAACGGTCCCGTCCAGGACTGATCCCAGGGCACACCCATGCGGCGGGGGACGCCGGGCTCGGCCCGGCGTCCCCTTCCGCCGTGCGGGGCCGAAATGTGGTTTGCTCACAACAGACCTGTGCGCCGCGCCGTCCACGCGGCCGCACGCGGGGCGGTCCGTCACACCGGGAGAATCCGTGTCCACCGACTTATCCCCGGGCGACCCGCGCCGGAGGCGGGCCGGCGCCAAAGCCCGGTGGCGGGAAAGGCCGGCCGCCCCGGCGCGCTACACCCTGGCCCGGTCCTCCGCCCGCTCCACCTGGACGCTGACCCTGCCCTTCGCGGCCGCGTACGGCCTCCTCGCCCTCGTCGTACCGATGGCGCCGCGCGCCGCGGGCCCCGCCACCGTCACGCTCACCGCCATCGTGGTGCCGCTGGCCCTGCTGCGCTGGATCCGCTGGCTGTTCCGGTACGGCAGGTCCGCGCTCGTCTCCTGCCCCGCCCATCTGGAGCTGATGTACGGCGCGCGGTGGACCCACGTCCCGTGGCACGCCGTGACCGCCGTACACCTCGTCCCCGGTGATCCGCACGCCGCGCTGGTGCCGCCTGGCCGCCCGCCGCGGGTGGTGCTGCACACCACGCGGGGCCGGATCCACGTGCCGCTGCTGCTCCTGCGGCGCAGGGACGCGGCGCGGGCGCTGGCCCGGTTACGCGCGGAGTGCGCCCGCCGGATGATCCCGTTCAGCGTGCACGGCCGGTAGCCGCCGGGGTCCGGCCGGACCCCGGCGTCGACGTCCGCCGCCCGGCTCTGCGAGCATGGCACGCGGACCCAACCCGCGCACCGGCGAGGAGCCACCATGGCCGACGCAGACCAGGTCTCGGGCACGTGCGACGACCGTTTCGCCCGGGTACGGGACGTGTTCACCGAGCACTTCGCGCGCGGGGAGGAGCTCGGCGCGGCCGTCGCCGTGTACTCCGGGGACGACCTCGTGGTCGACCTCTGGGGCGGCGTCGCGGACCGGAAGACCGGCCGCCCGTGGCTGCGCGACACGCCGTGCCTGGCGTTCTCCTGTACGAAGGCCGTCACCGCGGCGGCCGCGCTGCGGCTCGCCGACGCGAAGGCGTACGACCTGTCCGCGCCGGTGACCACCTGGTGGCCGGAGTACGGCACGCACGGAAAGCAGGACACCACGGCCGAGCATCTGCTCAGCCACCAGGCCGGGCTGCCCGCCTTCGACGCGGACGAGCCCGCCGCGATCGGCGCGGACCCGGCCGCGGCGGCCGCCAAGCTGGCGGAGCAGGCGCCCGTGTGGGAGCCGGGCACGGACCACGGGTATCACGCGATCACCTACGGCTGGCTGGCCGGCGAGATCGTCCGGCGGCACGCGGGGAAGGGCGTGGGCGCGTACGTGGCCGAGGAGATCGCCGGTCCGTCCGGGCTGGAGCTGTGGCTGGGCGCGCCGCCCGAGGTCATCGAGCGGGCCGCGAAAATGTCCGCCGCCCGGCGCGGCGGCGGCTCCGGTCAGGCCGCGCCGCTGGACCCGGCCACGCTGGAGGGTCCGTATCGAGCGCTCGCCGAGGCCGCGCAGGACCCGCGGAGCCTGATGAACCGGGCGCTGTACAACCCGCGCGTGGCCGAGGAGCCCGGCGGCTGGAACAACCCCGCGGTGCTGGCGGCCGGCTGGCCCGCGGCCGGCCTGATGGCCACCGCGCGCGGGCTGGCCGGCCTCTACCGCGACCTGCTCGCGCCCGGCCGGATCGTACGGTGGCCGACGCTCGTCGACGCGGTGGTCCGGCGGGTCGCCGGGCCGGACCGGGTGCTGCACATCGACACCTCGTTCGGCCTCGGGTTCATGCGGCCCTCCTCCGCCTTCCTCACCCCCGCGGCCGGGCGCGACTCGGCGTTCGGGCACACCGGTGCGGGCGGCTCCGTGGGCCTCGCCGACATCGAACGCGGCGTGTCCATCGCGTACGTGATGAACCGGATGGGCGAGGAGGTCTCCGGCGGGCTCCGCGCCTACCGACTGATCGAGGCGCTGTACGCCAGCCTGGACTGAAGCACCTGCGTCAGGAGCCGGCGTGGCGGTCGGCGGCGGCCGCCAGGTCCTCGGTGAAGCGGGTGGAGTCCCGTACGGACAGGAAGAGCGTGAGCGCGCGGTCGATCTCGCCCGCCCAGGCGTTGGACGCCACGCCGCCGTGGGTCAGCGAGCCGATCGGTGTGTCCTTCTCCCAGGCGTCGCGCGCCCAGCCCAGGTAGCCGCCGTCGATGCCGTCCATGGCGTCGGTGCGCGGCGGCAGACAGCCCTTGACCTGCGCCATCCGCCGCTGGGTGGCGGGCTCGGCGCACACCCGCAGCCAGGCCCGCGCCGCCGCGGCGTCGGGCACCCCCTTGGGCAGCGTGAACACGTCCGACAGCCACTGGTAGACGCCGTCGGTGCCGGGGGCCACGGCCCACGCGTAGTCCTCCTCGGGGCGGCGGCCCTGCTCGGCGAAGAGCCCGTACACCCAGTCCCCCATGACCATGCAGCCCGCCTGCCCCTCGGTCACCAGGGTGGCGGCCTCCTGCCAGGTGAGCGTGCCCGCGTCGGGGTCGGTGCGGCGCAGCAGCGAACGGAACGTACGGATCGCGCGGCGCACGTCCGGTCCGCGCCAGTCGCCCTCGGGGCCCCACAGCCGCTCGTACCCCGCCGCCCCGAGCTCGGCCGCGAGGACGGTCTCCAGCAGGTGCTTCGCGGTCCACGCCTCACCCAGCGCGAGCGGCAGCCGGGCCGCGGCGGCGATCTTCTCCAGCGTCTCCACGAAGGACTCCGGGTCCTCCGGCGGCCCGTCCACCTTGGCCAGCTCGAACACGCGGGGGCTGTACCAGAGCAGGTTGGCCCGGTGCAGCGTGACCGGCACCCCGTGCAGGTGCCCGTCGGTGCGCAGCCGGTCCGCGAGCACCTCGGGCATGGCGTCGGCCAGCCCGGTGCCGGTTATCAGGTCGTCGAGCCGCTGGAGCCGGTCGGCCCGTACGTGGTCGAGCAGCTCGGGGCCGGCGTGGCCCTGGAAGGAGCCGGGCGGCCGGCCGGTCTGCAGTCGCTGCTCCAGCACGGCGCGGGCCTGCACGCCGGCTCCGCCGGCCACGGCCGCGTTCACGAACGTGATGCCGGGGTGCAGCCGGGCGTAGCGATCGATCAGCACGCGCAGCGCCGTGGCCTCGCCGCCGGCGCCCGCCCACCAGGAGAAGACCTCCAGCTCGCGCTGCTCCGAGGTCTCCCCGGCCGGACGCGCCTCGCGGCCTTGGGTGCAGCCGGCGGCCCCGAGGGCCAGCCCGCCCAGCAGCCCGCCGAGAACACTGCGCCGTCTCGGTGCGGCAGCTCGCTCACCGCGCATCGCGCACCTCCGTCGCTCTCGGCGATCGTCCGGTGACATCCGTCTTAGTCCATCCGGGGTGGCCCGGACAATGCCACGGGACGTTTCGCGGACCGTTCACGTCTCCGCCACGCCGGGGACACCGGCCGCCCGGGCCGATCGGCCAGCGTGGACGGGTCGCCGCGGCCGCCCTGCCATCGGCGGGGCCCTCAGACCGTATCGTCCGCCGACCCGGGGAGCATCCGTGACCGATCCGACCGCGCGCCCGCCGATCCGGCTCGTCGTGCTGGACATGGCCGGCACCACCGTGGCCGACGACGGCCTGGTGCTCGAGGCGTTCACGGCGGCCATGGCGGGCCACGGGGTGTTTCCCGGCGAGGCGGCGCACGAGCGGATGCTCGCCTACGTACGGGCCACCATGGGCGAGTCGAAGATCGCGGTGTTCCGGGAGCTGCTCGACGGGGACGAACGGCGGGCGCGGGCGGCCAACGCGGCGTTCGAGGAGGCGTACGACGCGCTGGTCGCGGCGGGGCGGTGCGCGGCGGTGCCGGGAGCCGAGGAGACCATCCGGCGGCTCCGTGCCGATGGCGTGATGGTGGCGCTGACCACGGGTTTCTCGGCCCGTACGCAGAGCGCGATCCTGCGCGCGCTGGGCTGGCAGGGCCTGGCCGACGTGTCGCTCTGCCCGGCCGACGCGGGGCGCGGACGGCCGTACCCCGACCTCGTCTTCGCCGCCCTCATGCGGCTCGGCCTCGACGACGTACGGGCCGTCGCGGTCGCCGGGGACACCGCCGCCGACATGCTCACCGCCCGCCGTGCCGGCGCCGCGGTCGCCGCCGGCGTCCTGACCGGCGCCCACGACACCCGGACCCTGACCGCGGCCGGCGCCACCCACATCCTCAACTCGATCACCGACCTGCCTGCGATCCTCACCACCGCCGACGCCCCGGTCCCCGGGTAAGCGCGGAA
>WHSL01000324.1 GCA_009380095.1 Streptosporangiales bacterium
CCCCGCGAACCAGGTCAAGAGGGCAGGCCCGGGCCCGCCCCCGCGCGGCGCCGCCGTCCACCTAGGCCCTCCGCCCTCGCGCCCGGGCCTCCACGCAGGACCCCGCCCTTGTGCCCGGCGGCGTCCACGCCGGGTATCCGCCGGCCGGGCGGGGCTTAGCGGCGGCGCGTCGTGGGGTCCCGAGGTTCGGCGCGGAGCGTGACGATGAGTGGTTGCGCGCCGGACAGGCGGATGCGCTGGACGTGGACGGGAGCGAGCCCGTACCGGATCGCGGCGGCGAGGCCGGTCGGCTTGGGGAGCAGCAGGACGGCGATCCCGTTGGGGGCGAGCACCCGGCGCAGCTCCGACCACCAACGCTCCGGCCGCCGTGCCAGCACCCCCGCCGCCCCCGCCTGCGTCCCCCACGGCGGGTTACAGACGACCCGGTCCACACTGCCCGCGGCCACCGGCAGCTCCCCCGCGTCCCCCCGGCTGAACCCAAGGACCGCGCCGTTCGCGACGCGAGCACCCTCCGCGCCGGGCCCGACTGTGGCACCGGAGTCCGCGCCAGGCCTGGCACTCGCACCGGAATCCGCGAGAGGCCCGACTGTGGTGGCGGCGGCGTTCGCGCGGGCCGCGGTGATGGCCTCGGGGCTCGTGTCGTAGCCGTGGAGCCGGGCGGTGGGCTGGACGTGGGCGGCCTCGATGAGCAGGGTTCCCGCGCCGCAGCAGGGATCGACGACGGTGTGGCCGGGGCGGATGTCGGCGAGCAGCGCCATGGCGGCGGCGACTGGAGGATGCAGAGTGCCGGGTATCGAATGCACCTTATAAATGCGCCGGTGCAGCGGCCGGCCGACGACCCTGAGCATCAGGGTCGCGTACACGCCGTCGAGGGCGAGCCGCCAGCCCGCACAGCCTGCCGGCGGAACCGCCCCGTCGCGACGGGAGTAGTAGCGAATGCCAAGGCGCGCGGCGAGCGCTTCCCCCGCCACGTCCTCGGCGTCGAATCGGTTGAAGTTGCGCCGCCCCAGAAACGAAGCGGACACCTCGATCCCCGCCATCTCCGCCATCAGCCCAACCGGCCCCGGCAGCTCCACCCGCCGGGACGGCTCCACCCGCTCGACCGGCCCGGACGGCGCGCCCTGTTCGGGTGACTCGTCCAGGGCGGCGAGATCCGCGAGACGCGTGAGGGCCGGTCTGGTGTGACCGGGGTCCGGGATGCGGGCGACGAGCAGGAACACGTCGTCGGCGGTGCGCAACCGGTTCACGCCCGCGAGGGGACCGGTGAAGTGGACCTCGCGGTGAGCGAGGCGGGTGACCGTGCTCGACCCGAGCCGGAGGATCTCCTCGGCCACGACCGGCTCAAGCCCATGGACACACCGCGCCACCAGGCGCGCCCTCGTCACGGCAGCGCGACGGGGCGGCGACGCGAGGGGAAATGCGCACGGATACGCATGATCGTTCTTCTCCCACGTCAGAGCCCGGGACGGCACCACGCCGCCCCGCCTCGCCGGCGACGGGGAACTCCACGTCTCGCCGGCGGACCCTTAACGCAGGTGGAAGAAGAACACGACCGGCAGTCTAAAGCCCCGCCCGCCGACCTCCGACCCAATTTCCGGCCCGGCCCGGTGCTTTCCCAGCCCCGCGCGCATCAAGCCCCGGACCTGTGCCCGCCGAGCCACCTCGGCCCCACGGCCCGCTGCTGTACCGTGCGCGGATGTCCGCCGCACCCTCCGAAGACCACCGGCTTCTCGTCCTCGCCGACCACGGGCAGTTCTACGTGCAGGACGACGACTTCCTCTACCAGGTCGACCTCTGGCCGACGCGGACGCCGGCGGTCCTGGCGATCTTGAAGCAGGGCCCCAGCCCCTGGGCGGGCTGAGGCGCCCGCTTACGGACCGGGGACGTAGCCGATGTCGCGGGAGATGGCGCCCGCGGCCTCGATCACCAGCGGTACGCACCGTTTACGCAGGTCGGCGACCGAGATACGACCGGCGTTGACGGACACGTTGATCGCCGCGATCACCGCGCCCGAGCTGTCCCGGACCGGCGCGGCCGCAGACCGTACGCCCTCCTCGCGCTCACCGTCGACCATCGCGTAGCCCTGTTCCCGCACCTGCGCGAGCTTGGCCGCGAGCTCACGAGGGTCGGTGATGGTCTGCGAGGTCAACGGCTCGAGCTCCACGGTCCGCAGGTACTCGGCGAGCCGCGGCTCGGGGAGCGCCGCGAGCAGGACCCGCCCCATCGAGGTGGGGTAGGCGGGCAGCCGCGACCCCACGCTCAACGTGATCGACATGCTCCGGTTGGCGGGGACCCGGGCCACGTACACGATCTCGCCGCCGTCCAGCGTCGCCGCCGAGCAGGACTCGCGCACCTCGTCGGCGAGCGCCAGCATGTGCGGCTGCGCGCGCTCCCAGATCGGGAGCGAGGAGAGGTAGCCGTACCCGAGCCGGAGCACCCGCGGGGTGAGCCGGAAGCGGCGGCCGTCCGCCTCGGCGAAGCCGAGGCGGACGCAGGTCAGCAGGATCCGCCGGGCGGTGGCGCGGGACAGGCCGGTGAGCTCGGCCGCCTCACTGACGGTGAGCGTCGGGTGGTCGCTGGAGAACGTCTGGAGCACGCGGAAGGCCTTCTCCACCGAGTCGATGACGTCCGGATCCTGCCTTGACATCCCCAATGCTCCCGTTCAGAGTAGGCAACCAGCGAACAGACGTTCGCCCGTCGAACGCTGGTCTCGATGTATACCCCATTGTTCCGAGGGTCCGGAGCGGCCGGGGCCGCTCCGCGACAGGACCGCTCAGGTACGTGGGCCGAGGGAGGGTGCGCCGTGCAAGGTCTGCTGTTCGTCCTCTCGCAGCCGAAGGACGGCGACGAGGCCGAGTTCCACGACTGGTACGACAACGAGCACGCCCCGGCCCGTACCGCGCTGGACGGCATCGACACCGGCTACCGCTATCGCGCCGCGGACGGCGAGCGCCCGGAGTGGCTCGCGTACTACGACCTCGACCTCGGCGTGCTGGACACGCTGCCGTACCGGCGGCTGCTCGACCAGCGCAGTGAGCGGGAGAAGGGCGTCATCGCGCGGCTGACGGCGTTCGACCGGCGTGTGTACGAGCACCTCGACGACCAGGGGACGCCGCCCGCCGGGCCGCCGCCTATGGTGGTGGCGCGCTGGCTGGAGGCGCCGCCGGAGCACGAGGAGGAGCTGCTGGCCTGGTACGGCGAGGAGCACATTCCGCTGCTGCTGCGTACACCCGGCTGGAACCGCTGCCGCCGCTTCCAGCTCCGGGAGGGCGGCGGTCCGAAACTGCTGGTCCTGCACGAGATCGACGGCCCGGCGGTGTTCGACACGGATACGTACCGCGCGGCCACCGACACGCCCTGGCGCGACAAGATCATGACCGTGGTGACCGGGAACGAGCGCCGCCGCTTCACGTTCCACCGCGCGTTCTGACCTACCGGACCTGACCTGCCCGTACGCCACCGAACCCTCGGGGGAGTGACCCATGTCCGAACGCCTGCCAGGTATCACACCGGAGGAGATGAGCGCGGACCAGCGCGAGCTCTACGACCGCCTCGTCGGCGGCCCTCGCGCCTCCGGCCCACGCCCCTTCCCGCTGGTGGACGAGCAGGGCCGCCTGGCAGGGCCGTTCAACGCGATGCTGCTCAACCCCGAACTCGGCGACGCGCTCCAGGCCCTCGGCGCGATCATCCGCTACAAGACCGCGTTCACGCAGCGCCAGCGGGAGATCGCCATCCTCGCCACCGCCGCGTACGAGGACTCCCCGTACGAGTGGGCCGTCCACAGCCATGTGGCCGCCGGCCTCGGCCTGACCCCCCGCGAACTCGAAGCCCTCCGCGACGGCACCGACGTCTTCACCGACCCGCAGGAAGCGGTCGTCCACACAGCGGCCCGAGAAGTGGCCGCGACCGGAGACCTCGGGGAGGAGACCTACCGGACCGCGATCGACGCTCTGGGCCGTACCGCCGTATACGAGCTGGTCACCCTCGTCGGCTACTACCGCCTCCTAGCCGGCCAGATGCGCGTCTTCCAGGTCACCGCCGACTAGAACGTCACCGCAAACCGAGGTCGAGCTCACCGAACGGAGGCTCGGGAGGACGCGTGGCCCGGCAGGCGCGAGCCGCGGCGTTGGCCGCCCGGTCGGCCACGGCGTTGTACGGGTCGCCGCCCACCTGGTGCGCCTTCACATGGACGAACCGCACGTCACGGCCGCCGAGAAGGCCGAGGATCTCCTCGATGAGCGCCCGGTTCTCCACTGGCCTCTTCTTGGCGTTCAGCCAGCCGTTCACCCGCCACCGGTGGTGCCAGATGGTCAGGCACTTGATCGCGTACAGGCTGTCCGAGCGGATCTCGATCGGGCCCGTGGTGGCCTTGAGTACCTCGCGTACGGCCGTGAGCTCGGCGATCTGGTTGGTGCCCCAGCCGATGGCCCCGGAGACCGGAACACCGGGCGTACCGTCGTCGTCGAGCACGAACGCCCAGGCCGCCGGGCCCGGATTGGTCGGCAGCGTGGCGCCGTCGGTGGCTGCGAGGATCATCGCCCCATCATCGCGGATCCCGGCGTGCGTCAGGAGCCCAGCGCGTACGAGAGCACGACGTCATGGATGTGCTTCGCCTTCTCCACG
>WHSL01000288.1 GCA_009380095.1 Streptosporangiales bacterium
CCTGGGCCGGAGCGGATCCGGCTCGGCGCGGACGACCTGGTCCGTACCGGCGCGGGCGGGCTGCGCGCGCGGCCCGCGCGGGTGGTGCTGTCCGCGCTCGGCATCGCGATCGGCATCGCCACCATGGTGGCGGTGGTGGGCATCTCCGAGTCCAGCCGCGCGGACCTGATGCGCAGCCTGGACCGGCTCGGCACCAACCTGCTCACGGTGAGCGCGGGCCAGTCCATGTTCGGCGGGGAGGCGGAGCTGCCCGAGGACGCGGTGGCGATGGTGGACCGGATCGGCCCGGTGACCGATGTCGGCGCGATCGGGAGCGTGACCGGCACCGTCCGCCGTACCGACAGGATTCCGAAGACGGAGTCGGGCGGGATCGCGATCCGCGCCGCGACGCTGGAGCTGCCGGCCACGCTGCGCGCCACGATGGCCTCCGGAGTGTGGCTGAACGCCGCGACGGCGCGCTACCCGGTCGTGGTGCTCGGGTCGACGGCGGCGCGGCGGCTCGGCGTGTCCACGCCGGGGCGGCAGGTGTGGCTGGGCGAGCAGTGGTTCACCGTGGCGGGCGTGCTGGCCCCGGTGGCGCTGGCGCCGGAGCTGGACACGGCCGCGCTCATCGGGTTCCCGGTCGCGGAGAGCCGGCTGGACTTCGACGGCCACCCGACCACCGTGTACGAGCGCTCGGACACCGAGGCCGTGGAGGACGTACGGTCCGTGCTCGCCGCCACCGTGAACCCGGAGAACCCGGACCAGGTGGAGGTGAGCCGCCCGTCGGACGCGCTCGCCGCCAAGGCGGCGGCCGCCGGGGCGTTCACCGACCTGCTGCTCGGGCTCGGCGCGGTGGCGCTGCTGGTGGGCGGGGTGGGCGTGGCGAACACGATGGTGATCTCGGTGCTGGAGCGGCGTTCCGAGATCGGCCTGCGGCGCGCGCTCGGCGCGACCAGCGGGCAGATCAGGGCGCAGTTCCTCACCGAGTCGGTGCTGCTGTCCGCGGCCGGCGGTGCGGCCGGAGCGGTCCTCGGCGCCGCCGCCACCGCGATCTACGCGATCGGCAACGCCTGGACGCCGGTGCTCCCGATCTGGACGTTCGGCGCGGCCCTGGCGGGCACCCTGCTGGTCGGCGCCGTGGCCGGCCTCTACCCGGCGGTCAGAGCCGCCCGTCTCTCCCCCGCCGTAGCCCTCACCACCACCTGACCGATCCCGAGATCAGGCGTCGCGTTCGGGGTCGAGGGTGGCGAGGAGGTCGTGGAGGTCGTGGAAGAGGCCGGGTGGGGCGGCGAGCACCAGGTCCGGGCTCGGTGGCCTGCCGTGCAGGCCGCCGACCCGGGCGCCCGCCTCCCGGGCGATCAGCCCGGCGGCGGCGTAGTCCCAGTACTGCGGCCCGCGCTCGTAGTAGGCGTCGACCCGCCCGCAGGCCAGCGAGCACAGGTCGGCGGCGCACGAGCCGCCCCGGCGTACGTCCCGCACCTGCGTGATCACCCCGCGCAGCACCTCGGCCTGCACCGCCCGGCGCGCCGCCGAGTAGCCGAAACCGGTGGCCACCAGGGCCTGGTCCAGCGGCGGCGGGGGCGCGCAGCGGATCGGCTCCCCGCCGCGCGCGGCGCCGCCGCCGAGGATCGCCGTGTACTCCTCGCCGCGCGGCGGGATCAGTACCACCCCGACGCGGATCTCGCCGTCCACCTCGGCGGCGATGCTGACCGCCCACTCCGGCAGGTCGTACAGGTAGTTCACGGTGCCGTCGATCGGGTCGATGACCCACCGCACGCCGCTGTCCCCCGCGCTGGACGCGCCCTCCTCGCCGAGGAAGCCGTCCTGCGGCCGTACGGCGCGGATGCGCTCGGTGATCAGCTCCTCGGAGGCCCGGTCCATCGCGGTGACGGCGTCGGTGGGGCTGGACTTGGTGTCGAGCACCTGGACGCGGCCAGGCGGCCGCTTCTGCACGAGCATGCGGCCGGCCTCGCGGGCCGCGGTGACCGCGATCTCCAGGAGCCGATCGAGGTCGTTCTCGGACACCCAGCACCCCCGTCCCGGGACATGGCCCAGGCGGGGTCCGCCGTGGGCCATGTATCACCCTAACCCGGGCGCCCCGCGTCACTCGGGAGGCGCCCGGGGGCGTCTAGAGCAGTTCGGGGCGCGCCCAGTCCTCCCCGAGCACGTACTGGGCGAGGAAGGCGAACACGGTCTCGTACCAGACCGTGGCGTTGCCGGGCGTGAGCACCCAGTGGTTCTCGTCCGGGAAGTACAGGAACTTCGCGTCGACCTCGTTCTTCGTGAGGTCCCACCACAGCCGCAGGCCCTCGCCGATCGGCACCCGGTAGTCCTTGTCGCCGTGGATCACCAGCATCGGCGTACGGATCCGGCCGAGGTGCCGGTGCGGGCTGTTCAGGTCGTACCGCTCCGGCGCGCGGTTGGAGTCGCCGAACTCGCGCTCCCAGTGGACCGCCATGTCGGTCGTGGCGGCGAACTGCGGCAGCGCCCACAGGCTGGCGTGCGTGACGATGCACCGGAACCGGTCGGTGTGGCCGGCCACCCAGTTGGCCATGTAGCCGCCGAAGGAGCCGCCCATGGCCGCCGTACGGGTCTCGTCGATGTCGTCCCGGGCGATGGCGGCGTCGGTGATGGCCATCAGGTCGGCGTGCGTGGCCTCGCCCCAGTTGCCGTGCCCGCGGCGGATGAAGTCGAGCCCGTAGCCGGTGGACAGCGCCGGGTCGGGCAGCAGCACGGCGTACCCGCGGGCCACCATCAGCCACGGGTTCCACCGCCAGGACCAGTCGTTCCAGCTGCCCAGCGGGCCGCCGTGGATCCACAGCAGCAGCGGCGCGGGCCGCTCCGATCCCGCCTCCTCCGGCAGCACCAGCCAGCCGCGCAGCTCCACGCCGTCCGGGCCGGTGGTGGTGACCTCGGTGAGCCGGCCGGGCAGCTCGACCGGCGTGCCCGGAGCGGGCAGCGGCCGGGGCTCGGGCTCGGTGGCGCTCAGGTCCAGCGCCACCGGTACGGCGGGGCTGTCCACGGCGCCGCGCAGCGCGTACAGCGTGGTGCCGTCCGGGGAGGGGTTGAGCTCCTGGTACGCGCCGTGGTCGGCGGTGAGCCGGCGCGGCTCGCCACCGTCCAGGCCCACCCGGAAGATCGGGCGGCGGCCCTTGGCGTCGGCGATGAAGTAGAGCGTGCGGGAGTCGGGCGACCACGTGGGGTGGCCCGGCCAGAGGTCGAAGCCGGGCAGCAGGTCGCGGCCCTCGCCGGTCTCCAGGTCGGTCAGCCACAGCGTGTGGTCGGAGGGCTCGTCGTAGGTGGTGCGGCGGCTCCGTACGCACACCACGTGCCGCCCGTCCGGGGAGGCCACCGGCTCCTCGTAGTCGGCGTCGTCGCCCGAAGCGAGCACCCGCGGCTGCCCGCCCTCGGCGTCGATGGCGACGATCTCGCCGATCTGGTCGCCGCCGGGCAGCGGCCGGCTCCAGCCGGTGACCACCGTACGGCCGTCCGGAGTGAGCTGGAAGGACTGCTCGTCGAGCGCCCGGCCGGGGTCCGGGGTGAGGTCCTCGGCGACGCCGAGCCCGTCCTCGCCGGGGGCCGCGGCCGCGTACAGCCGCAGCTGCGCGGGGCCGAGGTCGTGGTCCCAGTACCGGATCGGGTACGCCTCGTGCAGGATCGCCGAGACGCCGGCCTCGGTGCGGGCCTGGCGCCGCTTCTCGTCCTCGTCGGCGCCCTCGGCCCCGGGGAGCGCCGCCGCGGTGAAGGCCACCGTGCCGGTCTCGCGGGCCACCGCGAGGCCGGCGATACCGCCGGGGCGGGTGGCCACCCGGCGTGGCTCGCCGCCGTCGGCGGGCAGCTGCCACAGCGCCGGCCGCGGCTCCGCGGGCTCGGCGGACTTGTCCGCGGTGGGGTCGGCGCGCTTGGACAGGAACAGTACGGAGCCGTCCGGTAGCGGCTCCGGCGCCGCCTCACCCTCGGCGGACCGGGTCAGCCGGCGCGCCGGCCGCTCCCCTGCCGGGTCGATCTCCCACAGCGCGTTCGCGTACGACTTGCGGTCCGGGCTGAGCCCGGCGACCACGGCGATCAGCCGCGAGCCGTCGGGGGTCAGCCGCAGCTCGCTCACCCGCGGCAACGCCATGTAGTCAGGTAGGTCATGGAACGGCGTGGGCACGGCGCTCCTCCTCAGCTGTGCTCGATCGAGATGCCCTGTTTCGGCAGATGGCCCGGCCCGGCCATCCTGCCCTGTGCGCGGCCCGGGGCGGCGGTCGCCTCACCCCTCCGGCTCCGTCCGTGACGGGCGATGGCCGTCTTCCTCCCGGAACGGCGCCGGCTGTTCGCTATCGGCCGATCCGGCAGCAGTCCACCGGGCACACCTCGGGGTGCGGCGGCAGCGTGCCGAGCGCGAGGCGTTCGCCTCCGTCCCGCTCGAGGATCAGCCGGCGCACCATCCGCACGAACTCCGGGTGCGTGCCCGGGGCGGCCGCGCGCGACAGCGGCATGCCCAGCTTCTCCGCGAGCTCTCGGGCCTCCACGTCGAGGTCGAACTTGACCTCCATGTGGTCGGAGACGAAGCCCACCGGCACCAGCACCACGGCCGGCGTCCCCTCGGCGTTCAACGCGGTGAGGCGATCCAGCACGTCCGGCTCCAGCCACGGCACCTGAGGCGGCCCGCTCCGGCTCTGATAGACCAGCTCATACGGATGCGCGCCGCCGTCCACCCGCTCGGCGACGAGCCGCGCCGCCTCCGCGAGCTGCCGCTCGTACGCGCCGCCCTGCGGCCCGCTGGAGCGGGCCATGCTGATCGGGATGCTGTGCGCGGTGAAGACCAGGCGCGCGCGGTCCCGTACGCCCTCCGGCAGCTCGGCGAGGGCCGCGCGGGTGTGCTCGGCGAGCGGCTCGATGAAGCCGGGGTGGTCGTAGAACGGCCGCAGCTTGTCGATCACCGGCGCGTCCGGCCCTGCCGCCTCCCGGGCCCGGGCGATGTCGTCGAGGTACTGCCGGCAACTCGAGATCGAGCTGTACGCGGAGGTCACGAACGCGACCGCGTGCCGTACGCCGTCGTCGCGCATCTTCGCCACGGTGTCCGTCAGGTACGGATCCCAGTTGCGGTTGCCCCAGTACAGCGGGAGGTCCACGCCGTTCGCCGCGAAGTCCTCGCCGACGGCGGCCAGCAGGTCGCGGCACTGCTGGTTGATCGGGCTCACCCCGCCGAAGCGGTAGTAGTGCTCCCCGACCTCCGCCAGCCGCTCGCGCGGGATGCCGCGGCCGCGGGTGACGTTCTCAAGAAACGGGACGACGTCCTCGGGCCCTTCCGGCCCGCCGAAGGACACCAGCAGGAAGGCGTCGTAGGGCATACCTCCATCCAACCAGCCCCCGGCACTGCACTGGCCACACGCTGCCCATTGTCCGGCCACTGTCTGGCCGGTCCCTGCCCACCTCTGGGCGGGGCGCCGATCCTCTAATCAGGCGTGACCGTCGCGGTGGCCGGTACCCGCACGGTCTCCGGTTCGGCCTGGCGGCGGCCCAGCAGGACGGCGGTGAGCCCGGCCAGCAGGCTGCAGGCGGCGGCGAAGAGCCACATGCGGTGGAACCCGGCGAGCGCCCCCGCCGCGCCGGACGCGGTGCCGAGCAGCGGCACCAGCAGCGCCACACCGATCGCGCCACCGCTCTGCCGGCCCGTCTGGTTGACCGCGCCGCCCACGGCCAGCTTGTCCACGGGCAGCCGGGAGGCGGCACCCGCGGCGAGGACCGGCATCGTGCAGGCCACCCCGGCGCCGCCGATCATGTTGGCCGGGAGCCAGCCGGCCAGGGTGGGCTCGGTACCGAGGGTGAGCACGTACCAGGCCATGGCG